>NZ_JBOHJB010000014.1:0-46338 GCF_050728395.1 Methyloceanibacter sp. | reverse complement strand
AAGAAGGGCAATGTCTTCACCGACGACGCCATCGACGCCTATCTGGAGCTGCGGATGGAAGAGGTGGAGCGGTTCGAGATGATGCCGCACCCGATCGAGTTCGACATGTATTACAGCGTTTGACGCGCGGTCCTTGGGTGGACCAAAGCGAATGGGGCGGCCAGTGTCTTGGCCGCCCCACTTTCCGCCCGGTCTACTCGACCTTCTGATCGCTTGCCGCGTAACCCCCGTAGGACGCGGGATCAGCGATCGAAGGTCCCTGCCTGGGCTCCCCCGTCTCTGAAACTTTCCCCTTCGTCAGATAGAACGCGCCCGACATCAGGGCCAGAAGCAGGAGCGTGCCGAGCCACTGCTTGTTGCTCGTGTACCAATCGCCGAGCAATGTCGGGATGCCGAACACCACGAACCGGCAGAGTGAAACGGTGGTGAGCACGGCGATGCCGGCAAGCACCCACAGGAAGAAATCCTGCGGACTTGCGGAGCTCTGGCCGGCGTCGACCAGGAACCTCTGGCCGTTGTCGGCGCCAGCACTGACCATGGCGCATAGCGAGGCTATGGCGAGCGTGACCAGAATGGCGTAGCGCATGATCGTCATGCCGGACTCCCCCTTGCATTCGAGGCAAAGTCTAGGGAGGCGCTGGTAAAGAAACGGGAAAGGGTTAGGCTTAACGCGAGGTTAAACACACTGTCCTGCCCGCGAAGGCGGGCATCGAGTACCCTCGCGGGCTCCGTGGATTACTGGATCGCCCGGTCAAGCCGGGCGACGACAGCGATTAGTGAGGACCGGCTCAGGCCGCCTTCCACTTGATCGAGCAGCCCATGGATGCGGTTTGCTCGCGCGGGCCCTTCCCGGTCTCGGCGACTTGCTTCATCGCCTCGAACAACTCACGGCGTGCGTCGGCCGGGCCTGCCTCTCTCCGGCTCGCATCGAGGCGCCCGCGATAGTGCAGCTCGAGCTTCCCGTTGAAGCCGAAGAAGTCGGGCGTGCACACCGCGTCATAGGCGCGCGCCACCGCCTGGCTCTCGTCGTAGAGATAGGGGAAGGTGAAGCCGTGCGCTTTCGCGAACCGCTTCATATTGTCGAAGGAGTCCTCGGGGTAGTGACCGGCGTCGTTGGAGGAAATGGCGACGGTGTTTATGCCGTAGGACTTGAGCTCGTTGGCATCACGCACGATGCGGTCGATCACCGCCTTCACGTAAGGACAGTGATTGCAGATGAACATCACCAGCGTGCCGTGCTTGCCGCGCAGATCGGCGAGGCTCACGGTCTTGCCGTCAACGGCGGGAAGCGAAAACGGCGGCGCTTTCCAGCCGAAATTGCAGATCGGTGCCTGTTCAGCCACGCTCGTTATCCTTGCAGAAATCGGTCACGACCGGGCCCTCGTCTTTGCGGCCCGCGAAACGGTCCTGCTTCCGCATATGGCGAATTCCGACACGTTCCGCAACAGGGCCGCCGCCGCCGCAAGATCGCCTGACTGTCTTTCCCTCACCCTGAGGAGGGCCGAAGGCCCGTCTCGAAGGGTTACCGCTCATGCTTCGAGACGCGCCCTTCGGGCGGTGCTCAGCATGAGGAGCCTGGATCGCACACCCTTGAAAAAGCCGCTTATGCGTGCGAGCTAGGGTGAGTCCCATTCAACAAGAGATTCGTTTGTCGTGGCCGGGCGAGCTCGATTGCGCAAAACCGCAACATCACGCGACCTCTTCGCCAAGCTCGAGGACGAGCTGAAGAAGAAGCCGATCGCCGCCGCCAAGCCAGCCAAGGCGAAGCGGAACGGTGCGCCGCCGGACGACGCCTATACCGCCGCCGACATCGAGGTGCTTGAAGGCCTCGAGCCCGTGCGCCGGCGCCCCGGCATGTATATCGGCGGCACCGACGAGAAGGCGCTGCATCATCTGTTCGCCGAGGTGCTCGACAACGCCATGGATGAGGCGGTCGCCGGCCACGCCACCCGCATCGAGGTGAGCTTCGAGGAAGACGGCTTCTTGAGCGTCACCGACAATGGACGCGGCATCCCCGTCGATCCGCATCCCAAGTTCAAGAAGAAATCGGCGCTCGAAGTCATCATGACCACGCTGCATTCGGGCGGCAAATTCAACTCGAAGGTCTATGACACGAGCGGCGGCCTGCACGGCGTCGGCGTCTCGGTGGTGAACGCCCTGTCGGAGTACCTCGAAGTCGAGGTGGCGCGCGGGCAGAAGCTCTATCGCCAGACCTATACGCGCGGAGCCCCCGATGGCCCGCTGAAGGCGCTCGGTGCGGTCAAGAACCGCCGCGGCACCACGGTCCGCTTCAAGCCTGACCCAAAGATCTTCGGCAAGGGCGTGGCGTTTGCGCCCGCGCGGCTGTTCCGCATGTCGCGATCCAAGTCCTATCTCTTTGGCGGCGTCGAGATCCGCTGGTCTTGCACCGCTTCTTTCCTCACTGGCGACAAGGGCACGCCGCAGAGCGCCGTGCTCCATTTCCCCGGAGGCCTCAAGGACTTTCTCGCCGACCGTATCGATGGCCAGGAGACCGTCACCAAGGAGGTCTTCACCGGCAAGAGCAACAAGCGCGAGGGCCATGGCGCGGTGGAATGGGCCATCGCCTGGGTCGCCGGCGAGGACGGCTTCCTCAACTCATACTGCAACACCGTCCCCACGCCTGACGGCGGCACCCACGAGGCAGGCTTGCGCTCGGCCCTGGTCAAAGGCTTGCGCGCCTATGGCGAGCTCATCGGCAACAAGCGGAGCGCGCAACTGACGGCAGAGGACATTCTGTCCACGGCCGGCGCGCTATTGTCGCTCTTCATCCGCGAGCCCGAGTTCCAGGGGCAGACCAAGGACCGGCTCGCGAGCCAGGAAGCGACCCGCATCGTCGAGACGACCGTGCGCGACGCCTTCGACCATTGGCTCACCGGCAATCCGCCGCAAGCCAATCGCCTGCTCGACTGGGTGATCGACCGCTCGGAGGAACGGCTTCGCCGCAAGAAGGAAAAAGAGGTCGGCCGGCAGACGGCGACCAGGCGCCTGCGACTCCCCGGCAAGCTCGCCGATTGTGCGTTGAGCGCGGCGGAAGGCACCGAGATCTTCATTGTCGAGGGCGATTCAGCCGGCGGCTCCGCCAAGCAGGCGCGAGACCGGGCGAGCCAGGCGGTGCTCCCCTTGCGCGGCAAGATCCTCAACGTGGCAAGCGCAAGCTCGACCAAGCTCGCCGACAATCAGCTCATTGCCGACCTGGTGCAGGCGCTTGGCTGCGGCACGGGCACGCAATATCGCGACCAGGACCTTCGCTACGAGAAGGTCGTGATCATGACCGATGCCGATGTCGACGGCGCCCACATCGCTTCGCTGCTCATCACTTTCTTCTACCAGGAGATGCGCGGGCTGATCGAAAACGGGCATCTCTATCTCGCCGTGCCGCCGCTATACCGGCTGAGCCAGGGCGCCAAGACGGCTTACGCCCGCGACGACGCGCACAAGGCCGAGCTTCTCAAGTCGGAGTTCAACGGCAGAGGCAAGGTCGACGTTTCCCGTTTCAAGGGCTTGGGCGAGATGCTGCCGAAGCAGCTCAAAGAGACCACCATGGACCGCAGCGTTCGCACGCTGCTCCGCGTCGAGATCGTCGAGAACGAGCGCGCTGCCACCGGCAAGGTGGTCGAGCAGCTCATGGGCAACAAGCCGGAGGCGCGATTCCAATTCATCCAGGAGCGCGCAGAGTTCGCCAAGCCCGACGAGCTGGATATTTGAGTCTGCTTCGTAGCGCCTCCGGCTCACCCTTCGAGACGGCGCTGCGCGCTTCCTCAGGGTGAGGTCTTCTCCTCATGCTGAGGAGCGCTCGGAGAGCGCGTCTCGAAGCATGAGGCCCCACCCATCACAGCCACCGCGGAACGCGTGCCTGGTATTTGCGGTAGGCCTCGCCAAACTTTGCCTCAAGGTAGGCTTCCTCGCGCTCGACCACCCCGCGCTGCAAGATGAGCAGCACCGGAATGAGAAGCACGAGCATCCAGGCGCTGGTCAACATGATGGCGAGGCCGAAATAGAGGATCACGAAGGCGATATAGATCGGGTTCCGCGTAAACCGGTATGGGCCACCGTCAAGCAGGACGGTGGAAGGCTCGCCTGGCACCAGGCTCGTGCCCGCCCTCCGGAATTCCCGCACCGAAAGAGCACCAAGGGAAATACCGATCAGCGCAAGCGCGCCCCCGGCGGCAAGGGCGCTAATATTCGCCGAGCCAAGCCCGGGCCCGAGCGGAACGATCCAGCTCAAGAGACAGCCAAGAAGGACGGCGCCCGCGAACAGAATCGGCGGCTTCACCACCACATCGGCATAGTCCCGCATGTCCTGCCGGCGCCTCCCCAAGAGCGCGATAGCATCGTTTTCCGCCGCTTACGGGCGATCCGCAAGAGCCGTGATAGTCTGTCACAATGAGGTGCAATACTCTAAAATCAGCGTGGCGAGCCCGGTTCAGGCGGCGCGTCAGATCAAGTCAGGGGGTTCCTCATGCTCAAATCTATGTTGCGCGCCACCGCGTTCCTTGCCGTTGCGCTTATCCCGCCGGCCTCGGCCGCGGCGGCCGACGATGACGCCAAGATCGTCGAGACCCTTCCGCCGGAGGTTGCCGACGTCGTCACCGGCGGCTCCTGGTCGGAAGGCAAGCAAGGAGGTTTCTATCGCGCCATCGTGGTCATGACCGGGAGCGAGCAATCTTTCGGGGCGCGCGTGTATTTGCAGTGGCTCGCGCTATCGGAAACCGACCCTGTCCCCAAGGTCGTCGCGACGGCTCCGCTCAAGGAGGTCAACGATCAGAAGCTCGGCAATGCTTCGATCGAGATCGAGGGTGAAGAGACCAAGGACAACGAGATCACCATCATCGTGAGCTCGTACGATTTCGAGGAGGACAAGGACATCAGCCTGTACGTCAAGGGCACCGCGCCGGGCAAATACACCATGGCCAAGGCGCCGGCGAAAAGCCCGGCTGCACCGCCGGCAGCGGCCCCGACCAATGTTCCAAAGGATGATTAGACGGCGGGGCGGCCATTTGCCTCTTGCGCATGTTGCGCCCGCCCCCTATTTGAGCAGCAAGCATTGCAGGGTATAAGACCTCATTGCTTTGGTAGATGTCTTGCGCAGGCTGCACGAATCGTTGCAGCAAATAATTGCGCGATTAAAAATGAAAGAACGCGCGTGGTGCTTCGGGCCCGCGCTTGTTTTGCTAATTCATGAGCTTTTCACAACTTGGACTGAGTTCAAAAGTTTTATCCGCCGTTACCGCGGCGGGCTTCGAGACGCCGACCCCCATCCAAGCACAAGCCGTACCGCACGCCGTCGCAGGTCGCGACGTGCTCGGCATCGCCCAGACCGGCACCGGCAAGACGGCGTCCTTCGTGCTGCCCATGCTGACGCGGCTCGAGCGAGGCCGGGCGCGAGCCCGCATGCCGCGCTCGCTGATCCTCGCCCCGACGCGCGAGCTTGCGGCGCAGGTCGCCGAGCATTTCGAAATCCTCGGCAAGAATCATAACCTCACCGTGGCGCTGTTGATCGGCGGGGTGTCCTACGAGGATCAGGATCGCAAGCTCGATCGCGGCGCCGACGTGGTGATCGCCACGCCTGGGCGCCTGCTCGACCATTTCACCCGCGGCAAGCTTCTGCTCAACGGCATCGAGATCCTGGTCATCGACGAAGCCGACCGCATGCTAGACATGGGCTTCATCCCTGATGTCGAGCGCATCTGCAAACTCCTCCCGTTCACCCGGCAAACGTTGTTCTTCTCGGCGACCATGCCGGCGGAGATCCAGCGCCTCGTCGACAACTTCCTGCATCGTCCTGAACGCATCGAAATCGCGCCGCAAGCTCCCGCCGCCACGACGATCGTGCAGCGGCTGAAAAAGGCCCCTGACGACGCCGCAGGCAAACGCGAAGCGCTGCGAGCGCTGATGCGGGAAATTAACGTCAAGAACGCCATCATCTTCTGCAATCGCAAGAAGGACGTCGGCATCGTCCACCGCTCGCTCCAGCGCCACGGCTTCAACGTCGGCGCGCTGCATGGCGACATGGACCAGCATCAGCGCACGGCAACGCTAGACGCTTTCCGCAACGGCACCATCACCTTCCTTGCCGCGAGCGACGTTGCCGCCCGCGGCCTCGACATCCCCGACGTCAGCCACATCTTCAACTACGACGTTCCGATTCATCCCGAGGATTATGTCCACCGCATCGGGCGCACGGGACGTGCCGGGCGAGAAGGCTTCGCCGCCACTCTGGTGACGCCAAAAGAGATCAAGGCGATCAAGGCGATCGAGAGGCTGCTTCGCCAGGACATTCCCTGGATCGATGGCGAGCCGAGCTCAGCGGAGATCGCCCAAGCGCGCGATGAGCGGGGCCGTTCGAACGGGCGCAACCGGCGAGGCTCGCGATCGAGCCGCAATCGGGCCGGCTCCGCGCAGGCGAGCCCGCAAGGACGGCCCGAGAGCCAGCGCAAGGAGCATGGGGGCTCGCCCACGCACAAAGCCGGCAAACCCAACCAGCCCCATCATCCCCCCCATCAGCAAAATCAGCAAAGACGAGAGCAGCAGCCGCAACAGGCCGCTCACGCCAAGCAACCCGAGACTTCGGCGCCAAAAGCGGCGCAGGCTCATTCCCATCACTCGCCTGCACCGAAGCCGCAATCCCATCATACCGGCCATCGGCCGCCGCCTAAGCCCCCGCAGCCCTCGCGCGGCGGCGTGCGCGGCATGGGCGAGCATGTGCCAGCCTTCATGACGCGCTCCGTGCGTCCGCTGGACTAGGCGTAGAATTCCCGCTCATTTAAGCTGAAGCTCAAGGCCCCCACCCGGCGCGCGCCGGACAAGTCCGTCTCGCGCCGACCTCCCCACAAGGGGGAGGTATGGGACTACGGGAGAGCGGCCACGTGCTCCATCTCTCCCCTCGACTGGGAGGGTGGCGAGCCGGCTGAAAGCCGGATCGCCGGGTGGGGCGCTATTCCCGGTGGCCGGTTTGAGCAGCAGGGGTGAGCGACACGGATTCGCCACAGCCGCAAGAGCCGGTCTGGTTTGGATTGTTGAACACGAAGCCAGAGCTCATGCGGTCGGCGCGGTAGTCCATCTCGGTACCGAGCAGGAACATCACCGCGGTCGGGTCGATGAGGATGCGCACGCCCTTGTCCTCGACCACCTCGTCATGCGGCGCCTTCGTCTCGGCATAGCTCATCGTGTATTCCATGCCGGCGCAACCGCCCTTCTTCACGCCGATGCGCAGGCCGGTAGCGTCTTTGCCCGAGGCCGATATGAGCGCGCGGATGCGCTCGGCGGCGGCATCGGTCAGGGTCATGAGTTTCGGTAGGGTCATGAGTCTCAACTTGGGATAGATCGGGGTGAGGTTCAAGCCTCAGAACATGTTCAGCGCAAGACGCGCCTCGTCCGACATGCGGCTCGGGTCCCAGGGCGGATCGAACACGAGCTTGACCTTAACCTGCCCGACGCCGGGAACCGAGGCCACGGCGTTCTCCACCCAGCCGGGCATATCGCCGGCAACGGGGCAGCCAGGCGCGGTCAAGGTCATGTCCACCTCGATATTGCGCTCTTCGTCGGCGTGGAGCCGGTAGATGAGGCCAAGCTCGTAGATATCCACGGGGATCTCCGGGTCGAACACGGTCTTGAGCGCGGCAACGAGGTCGTCCTTGAGCTGGTCGTGCTCCGGCGCAGGCGCGGCAGGAGCCGCCTCTGCGGGCGCCTCGGCGTCTGCTGCTCTCTCCTCGTTCTCTTGACTCTTTTCAGTCATTTGCGTCATTCGCCTCAAGCGAACATATCATGCGCCTTGGCAAGCGCCTCGACCAGCCGGTCCACCTCTTCGACGGTATTATACATGGCGAAGGAGGCCCGTGCAGTCGAGGTAACGCCATATCGTGCGAGCAGCGGCTCGGCGCAATGGGTTCCGGCCCTAATGGCCACCCCATAACGGTCGAGGATCGTGCTTACGTCGTGGGGGTGGGCGCCTTGCATCTCGAAGGAGATGATCGAGCCCTTGGGCTTGGCGCGGCCGAAGATGCGGAGCCAGTTGATCTCGCCGAGGCGCTCCATGGCATAGGCAAGCAGCTTATCCTCATGCGCCTTGATGGCCTCGCGCCCGACGCTTTCAACATAGTCGATTGCCGAGCCGAGCCCGATCGCCTGCACGATGGCCGGCGTGCCCGCTTCGAAGCGGTGGGGCGGTGGCGCATAGGTGATGCGCTCGGTGGTCACCGTGCCGATCATCTCGCCACCACCCTGATAGGGCCGCATGGCTTCGAGCAGCTGCTTTTTGCCGTAGAGCACGCCGATTCCGGTCGGGCCGTAGAGCTTGTGGCCGGTGAAAGCATAGAAATCGACGTCGAGGTCCTGAACGTCGACAGGGAGATGTACGGCCCCTTGGGCGCCGTCGACCAGCACCGGAATGCCGCGGGCGTGCGCCATGCGCACCACCTCCTTGATCGGCACGATGGTGCCGAGCACGTTCGACATATGGGTGATGGCGACCATCTTGGTGCGCGGGGTGAGCAGCGCCTCGAATTTGTCGAGCAACAGCTCGCCGTCGTCGGAGATCGGCGCCCATTTCAGGACCGCGCCCTGCCGCTCCTTCAGGAAATACCAGGGCACGATGTTGGAATGGTGCTCCATGATGGAGAGCACGATCTCGTCACCCTCGCCGATATGCGGGCCGCCATAGGAGCTCGCCACCAGGTTGATGGCTTCCGTGGCGTTGCGGGTGAAGATGATCTCGGCGTCGGAGCGCGCATTGATGAAGCGGCGCACCGTCTCGCGCGCCTTCTCGAAATTCGCGGTGGACAGGTTGCTTAGGTAGTGCAGGCCGCGATGGACGTTGGCGTATTCCTCGCTATAGGCGCGCTCGATGGTGTCGAGCACCAGCCTCGGCTTTTGCGCCGAGGCGCCGTTGTCGAGATAGACGAGAGGGCGCCCATGGATCTTCTGCGTCAGGATCGGGAAGTCGGCGCGGATGGCATCGACGTCATAGGCAACGGGTCTTGCGCTTGGCTCGGCTAGGGATTTCGGCAAGATCGTCATGGTCATCCGCCGTCAATCGAAGCTAACGCCGAGCCATTCGGCCGACGCCTTGGCAAGCGCCTCTCTCAGGCCCTCATGCTCGATGCGCTCGACCGCCTCGCCGACAAAAGCCTGGATCAGAAGCGCGCGGGCCTGGTCCTCGGGAATACCGCGAGCCTCGAGGTAGAACAGCAGATCCTCATCGATCTGGCCCGAGGTCGAGCCGTGGCCGCACACCACGTCGTCGGCAAAGATCTCAAGCTCAGGCTTTGAGTCGAACTCCGCCGTCTCGGACAACAATAGCGCCTGGGCCATCTGCTTACCGTCGGTCTTCTGCGCGCCGGGCGACACGACGATCTTACCCTGGAACACGCCACGTGCCTCGTTGTCGAGCACGGCCTTGAACAGCTCGCGGCTCGTGCAGCGCGGCACGCGGTGCTCGACGAGCAGGGTCGTGTCGCAGTGCTGGTGATCGCGCATCAGAAGCGCGCCCGACACGTCGAGGGACGACCCCTCGCCGGTGAAGGCCGCATAGATCTGGCTGCGCGACAGCGCCGCTCCGGTCGAGAACTGAAAGGCCTTGTAGTTGGCGTCGGCGTCGATCTTCACCAGCCAGGTCACGAGGTGGAAGGCCGCCTCCTCTTCGCGCTGGAGCTTGACGTGGTTGAGGCCAGCTCGGTCGCCGATTTCGACCTCGGTCACCGCGTTGCGTTGGATTTCACGGCCGCCAAGGCTTGCGTAGCTCTCCAGGAGATCGAGCGAAGCGCCGTCCTCGACGAGGACGACGTTGCGCGTGACCACGCTCACAGGCTCGCCGCCATCGATGTGGATGAGGTGGACCGGCTTGTCGAGGGTGACGCCCTTCCCGAGGCGCAAGCCGACGCCGCCGCTCATCAATGCGAGGTTCAAGGCCACGACCGGATCGCGGTCCTGAGGGTTGATCTTGCCGAGCGCGGCCTTGAGCCAGCGCGGAGGCTTGTGCAAGGCCTCGGTGATGGAGACGACTTCGGCGCCGGCCGACTTCAGCCCGACAAGATCTGACAGCTCGGCCCTGAGCTCGCCTTCGACGATGACCAGCCGGTAGGCCGGTAGCCCTGCGATCTCGGCTCCGAGCGCTTTCTCAAGCTCAGCTTCGGTGACGGCGGCGCCGGTCGCACGCGCGAGCGGCAGAGCCTCGGTGAGGCGGGAGCGCAAGTCGGTGTATTTCCAGGCCTCGACCCGGCGGTGCGGCAGCCCGAGCGCGGCATAGGCGTCGATCGCCTTGGCGCGCAGATCGGCGACCCAAGGGTTGCTGGCGCCGGGCAGCCCCTGCTCGGCCGCGTTGAACAAGTCGACGAAGGCTTGCTCGGCGCGCGTCTGGAACTGCTTGACCGGAAGCTCCATGCCGTCCCCTTACGCCGCCGCGTCGGCAGCATCGCCGAACTCTGCGTAGCCCGACTCCTCAAGCTCGAGCGCAAGCTCAGGGCCGCCGGAGCGCGCCACGCGGCCGTCTGACAGAACATGCACCCGGTCAGGCACGATGTAGTCGAGCAGCCGCTGATAGTGGGTGATCACCAGCATGGCGCGTTCGGGGCTGCGCAGCGCGTTGACGCCCTCGGCCACGATGCGCACCGCATCAATGTCGAGGCCTGAATCGGTCTCGTCCAGGACGCAGAGCGACGGATCGAGCAGCGACATTTGCAGGATCTCGTTACGCTTCTTCTCGCCGCCGGAGAAGCCGACGTTGAGCGGCCGGCGCAGCATCTCCGGGTCGATCTTCAGCTCCGCAGCCTTCTCCCGCACGAAGCGGAGGAAGTCCGGCGTGGAAAATTCAGGCTCCCCGCGCGCCTTGCGCACGGCGTTGGCGGCCGCACGCAGGAAGGTCATGGTGGCGACGCCGGGGATCTCCATCGGATATTGGAAGGCGAGAAAGACGCCGGCAGCAGCGCGATCGCTCGGGTCCATGGCGAGCAGGTCCTGGCCGTTCCAAGTGACCGTGCCGGCGGTGACCTCGTAGTCCTGCTTGCCGGCAAGCACATAAGCGAGTGTCGACTTGCCGGAGCCGTTAGGGCCCATGATGGCATGGACCTGGCCCTTGGGCAGTTCGAGGTCGAGGCCTTTGAGGATCTCGCGGCCATCGACATTGACGTGAAGGTTCTTGATCTCAAGCATTAGGATTCTTCTCTAACTCTTTGGCGTTGACTCAGGTTTTGACTCGGCCTCTTCACGCTCGTCATTGCCGGGCTTGACCCGGCAATCCATTCCATTGGCGCTTCAACTCGCCGAGACGGAACGGCATGGATGACCGGGTCAAGCCCGGGCATGACGTGATGTTTGTGGCTTGACTATCCGACACTGCCCTCCAGCGAGATGCCGATGAGCTTCTGCGTCTCGGCCATGAACTCCATGGGGAGATGCTGGAGCACGTCGCGGACAAAGCCGTTGACGATCAGGGCCACAGCCTCCTCAGGCGAAAGGCCGCGGGAGAGGCAGTAGAACAGCTGGTCATCTGAGATCTTCGAGGTGGTCGCCTCGTGCTCGAAGGTGGCCGACGCGTTCTTGGCTTCGATATAGGGCACGGTGTGCGCGCCGCATTTGTCGCCGATGAGGAGCGAATCGCAATTGGTGAAGTTGCGCGCATTGGTCGCCCGGCGGTGCGCCGAGACGAGCCCGCGATAGGTGTTGTTGGAGTGGCCCGCGGCGATGCCCTTGGAGATGATGCGGCTCGACGTGTCCTTGCCGAGATGGATCATCTTGGTGCCGCTATCGACCTGCTGATAGCCGTTGGAGATGGCGATCGAGTAGAACTCGCCGCGCGAACCATCGCCGCGAAGGATGCAGCTCGGGTACTTCCAGGTGATGGCCGAGCCGGTCTCCACCTGCGTCCAGGAGATCTTCGAGTTCTTGCCCCGGCAATCGCCGCGCTTGGTGACGAAATTGTAGATGCCGCCTTTGCCCTGCTTGTCGCCTGGATACCAGTTCTGCACCGTTGAATATTTGATCTCGGCGCCGTCGAGCGCGATAAGCTCGACCACGGCGGCGTGCAATTGGTTCTCGTCGCGCATCGGCGCGGTGCAGCCTTCGAGGTAGCTGACATAGGCGCCCTTGTCGGCGATGATCAGGGTGCGCTCGAACTGGCCGGTCTGCTCCGCATTGATGCGGAAATAGGTGGAGAGCTCCATCGGGCAACGGACGCCTTCCGGCACATAGACGAAGCTGCCGTCGGAATAGACCGCGGAGTTGAGCGTGGCGAAGAAATTGTCGGTGATGGGCACGACCGAGCCGAGATATTTCTTCACGAGTTCGGGGTGGTTCTGCACCGCTTCGGAAATCGAGCAGAAGATGACTCCGGCCTTGGCCAGCTCCTCCTTGAAGGTCGTGACCACGGACACCGAGTCGAACACGGCATCGACGGCGACGCGCGGCGCTCCCTTCACGCCAGCCAGCAGCTCCTGCTCTTTGAGCGGGATGCCGAGCTTGGCGTAGGTCTCGAGCAGCTCGGGATCGACCTCGGCGAGGCTCTTAGGACCTTCGGTGCTCTTCGGCGCGGAATAGTAATAGAGATCCTGATAATCGATCTTGGGGTGATGCACATTCGCCCAGGTGGGCTCCTGCATGGTGACCCAACGGCGATAGGCCTCAAGCCGCCAATCGAGCAGCCACTCAGGCTCCTTCTTCTTCGCCGAGATGAAACGGACCACGTCCTCGGAGAGGCCTTTCGGGGCCTTGACCGATTCGATGTCGGTGAAGAAGCCGTATTTGTACTTGTCGACGTCGATCTCGCGAACGCGGGCGACTGTCTCTTGCACTGCCGGCATGGCTCTACTCCAAAGTCCTTGTTGTCATGCGGCCGTTAAGGCCGCCTCCTGGTGCTGCCGCATCCGCTTGACCAGCTCGCTCCAGGCACCAATGAATCTCCCGATATCGGCACTCACGGTGCCAAAACCAAGGCTTACCCGGATGGCGCCTTGGGCAAGCTCCGACGGAAGCCCCATGGCACTCAATACATGCGAGGCCTCGACCTTTCCCGACGAGCAGGCGCTGCCGGCGCTCACCGCGACGCCGGCGAGATCGAGCCCGATGACCAGGGTTTCGGCCTTGGTGCCGGGCACCGCTAGGCAGCTCGTATTCGGCAGCCGCGCCACCCGTCCCGAGACCACCACCGTGTCCGGCTCGACCTCAAGCGCTCTTCCCTCCAGCTCGTCGCGGAGAGCGGCGAGCTCAGCCGCTCTATCTACTTCCGCCGCGGCGAGTTCAGCAGCGACGCCGAAGCCGACGATGCCGGCGACATTCTCGGTGCCGGCGCGGCGCCGCCGCTCCTGGCCTCCGCCCTTGATCAAGGGCTCGACCGCGACGCCTTCGCGCAGCACGAGAGCGCCGACGCCCTTGGGACCGCCGATCTTGTGCGCCGAAAGCGTTATCATGTCGGCGCCAAGCGCGCCGAAATCGAGCGGCAGCCTGCCGGCGACCTGAACCGCATCAGTGTGCATAAGACCGCCCGCCGCATGGACGATTTCAGCAGCCGCAGCAACCGGCTGGATGGCGCCGGTCTCGTTGTTGGCGGCCATCAGCGAAACGAACGGCCTCCACCCTCCAAGATGGTGTTTGGCAAGCTCTTTCTCAAGCACGTCGAGCTCGACAACCCCATCGGCCGACACTGGAATCCGGCTTGTGCTTTCGCGATAGAACCTGCCTCCGGCGAGCACCGAAGGATGCTCGACCGCCGAGATGTAACAGTGCCAGGCCTCGCCGCTTTGCGCGGCAAGCGCGAGCGTATTCGCCTCGCTGCCGCCGCTGGTGAAGATCACGTCCTCAGGCTTGGCGCCGGCCAGAATTGCAACCTTCGCCCGTGCGGATTCGACGAGCGCCCTCGCCGCCCGGCCTTCGGCATGCACCGAGGAGGGATTGCCATGAGTGTCCAGGGCGGCAACCATGGCCTCGCGCACCTCAGGCCGAAGCGGAGCGGTAGCGTTGTAATCGAGATAGGAACGCGTCGTCATGCCTCAGAAGCTCGCAGACCAAAGGGCCGCCGTTAGCGCTTGCACGAGCCCCCATCGCGCATGCTATGAAGCGCGGCCCGAGGCTTGGACCGCTCCATCACCACAAAAGGCCGGAGCGTCCTTGTTTGGAACAATTCTAAATCTTATGTTTGTATAGGATTCCTGAGCGGCAGAGTCAAGTTTTGCGGCGGCGCGACCGCCATTGTCGAGGCTCCTCGCCCCTCTCCCCATCGTCGAAATTGCTGCGTTTGAGGTCAAGACTTCATGCCTGAGGTGAATATCAACGGCCCGGCCGGTCGGATCGAAGCCCGTTACCACCACAACCCCCGGCCGAACTCGCCGGTTGCGCTGATTCTGCACCCGCATCCGCAGTTCGGCGGCACCATGAATAACCAGGTTGTCTATCACCTATATTACGCTTTTCAGCGGCGTGGGTTCTCGGTGTTGCGCTTCAACTTCCGCGGGGTTGGGCGGAGCGAGGGGCTGTTCGACAACGGCCCCGGCGAATTGGCCGATGCCGCCACGGCGCTCGACTGGATGCAAGCCTATAACGCCGACGCAGGCTCGTGCTGGATCTGCGGCGTGTCGTTCGGCGCCTGGATTGCCATGCAGCTCCTGATGCGCCGGCCCGAGGTCGAAGGCTTCATCTCCGTGGCGCCTCCCGCCAATCTCTACGACTTCACCTTCTTAGCGCCGTGCCCCTCCTCAGGCTTGATGGTGAACGGCGCCAAGGACCGGGTGGTGCCGACCGAGTCGGTGCGCGGGCTCGTTGACCGGCTCAAGACCCAGAAGGGCATCGTCATCGACCATGCCACCGTTCCGGACGCGAACCATTTCTTCGAGGGCCGCATGGACGGTCTTATGGAAGTGGTCGACACCTATCTCGACAAGCGGCTGGGCAAAAGGAAGAAGCGAGAAACCGCAGCCTGATCACCGGGTCCTGTATTCAGCAACCCGAGCTCAGAATCCTTCCTTTTCAAGCCGAAGTCTTTCTTCGTGGAGATCTAGGGGCTCCGCTTCATTGCCAATCTTCTCGCGTTCGATCACGCCGCTCGTCAGGTCCTGCTTCAGGGCGTTCATACCGTCCTCATCCCAAACCTTGGACGCACAGGGCAAAAATCCTTCCAAATAGATAATCGCCATCTCGCCTTCCCGCGCCCCTCTCGGCGCAGAGAGCTTCACGGAATCGTTCAGGCGCTTGCGCGAAGCCTCGGACAGAGGGGGCTCGCAGGCGCGCCATCGCGCCGCCGAGATCTCCGTATTGCCGGTGTGGGTGCGCTCTTGGAAAGAGAAGCCTCTCAGGCTAAGGCGACACTCATTTGGCGGCTCCCCGTTCCGCTGCACCACGAGAAACGCCTCGCCCCCGCGCGTGAGCCGAAACCGTCCGGCGAATGTTTCTTTGGTGCGCGGCGACCGGTAGTCAAATTCGCATTCAAGAACCGCCGGTTGATTTGATGTCAACCGTGCAAAGGCCGGCGCGTCCGCCGCGTCGACCTGCATACTGGGCGCCCCGAAAAGGATCACGATCGGAAGAAGGGCGCTCGCTCCTAAGTGCTGCATGAGTCGGCTGGTCTCGAAGGACGGATTGGCTCTGCGGGCTCTTACAACACTACGCGCCGGCCGAAACATATCAGTGCTGCCGATCGTTTTGCTACAGCACCGCGAACGAATCCGCGGCCTGATATTGGCTGGCGGTGGCCTCGATTCGTTGGAAATCACACAGCCCCCCGCACCCTATGCCCAGCGACTATGAGCCGATCAAAGACGCATCAGTCGCGGTCATCGGCGCTTATTTCGTCTGACACAAGAAGTGAAGGGTTGAAATCCTAGCACCGGGGGGCGCGGGCCAGGCGCCCTCCGGTGATCGGCTGCTTGACGCCGGTGGTACCCGGGAAGCTCAAGGGAAGCTTCCGCATCGATCGCACGGCGAGATAGGCGAAGGTCTCGGCAGCGAAATGGTCGGCAGGCCATCCCATCTCTTCGGCGCGATGAATGGGCGCGCCGAGGAGACCGCCGAGCGCCTCGAGCAACGCCGCATCGGCCCCGCCGGCAAGGAGCCAGACAAGAGGCCTGGCCGGAAGCCGCTCGGTCAGGTCGACCACGGCCCGGGCGGTGACGGGAGAGCCAACGTCGAAGGCCATCAGACTTCCGTCTTCGCCGATATAGGTCACGGTAGTGCGAGTGCCGGTTTCGACCACGACGAGCGGGCGCTCGATCCCGGCAGCTTCGGCAAGGGCGCGGTGATAGACAGGGTCGAGCGGTCTTCCCTGACCCCCGGCGTCGATATCGGCCGAGGCGAAATCGTAGACGACGTCGATGCCGGTCGCCCGTGCCAACGCTTCGCCAAAATCGATCCTGCCGGCCGTCTCGGTCTCAAGTCCGATAAGGGCGATGGCGTCACGCGTCAGCGCAAAGCTCTCAAGGAAATGCTTGACCGCATCGGCGCAGAACTCGACCAGGTCTTGCTCGATCTTGGCAAGACGACCTTTGGCAATGGCCTCGTTCAGATCTTCCCGCTGCTCGGGACTGAGGGGAAAGGTCAGGCTTTGCCGGCGCTCCAGCCGGCGCTCGCCGTCGGTCGCCACAAGTGCGACATCGATGCCTTCCAGCGCGGCAGCGCTCATCATCCCGATCACCGTCATCACGCTGTGCAAGCCTCTCTCCTTCCCGTGCAATTCCCACCTAAACCTGATACAGGCTCGCTGATATCCGCATCCGGGCAGCCATCATGAGCACGACCAAATCGGAGTTCCTCAACGAGCTTAAAGCCCGCGGCTATATCCACCAAGTGACCGACGAAGCCGGCCTCGACCAGCTCGCTAGATCCGGGCGCATGACCGGCTATATCGGCTTCGATTGTACCGCGCCGAGCCTGCATGTCGGCAATCTGCTCGGGATCATGATGCTGCGCAAGTTGCAGCAAGCCGGGCACAAGCCGATCGTACTGATCGGCGGGGGCACCACCAAGGTCGGCGATCCTTCCGGCAAGGACGAGGCGCGCAAGCTCCTCACCGATGCCGAGATCGCCGCCAATATCGGCGGCATCGAGTCCGTGTTCGGCAAATTCGTGAGCTTCGGGACGAGCGGCAGCGACGCGCTCATGGTCAACAATGCCGACTGGCTCGACGAGCTCAACTACATCGATTTCCTGCGCGACTACGGGCGCCATTTCAGCGTCAACCGCATGCTCTCCTACGATTCGGTGAAGCTCAGGCTCGAGCGCGAGCAGCCGCTTTCCTTCATCGAGTTCAACTACATGGTGCTGCAGGCCTACGACTTCGTCGAACTCTACCGCCGCTTCGGGTGCCGGCTGCAGATGGGTGGATCGGACCAATGGGGCAACATCGTCAACGGCATCGAGCTTGGGCGCCGTACCGACGGGGTGGAGCTGTTCGGGCTCACCACGGCGCTGCTCACCACGGCGTCTGGCGCCAAGATGGGCAAGACCGCCTCTGGCGCGGTATGGCTCAACCCCGACATGCTGAGCCCCTACGACTATTG
Organism: Methyloceanibacter sp.; assembly: GCF_050728395.1. Lineage (GTDB taxonomy): Bacteria > Pseudomonadota > Alphaproteobacteria > Rhizobiales > Methyloligellaceae > Methyloceanibacter. Next base: position 28,843 of record NZ_JBOHJB010000014.1, on the reverse strand, counting down.
GCAATATTGGCGGAACACCGAGGATGCGGATGTCGGCCGCTTTCTCAAGCTGTTCACCGAGGTGCCGTTGTCCGAGGTCGATCAGCTGGCGAGCCTGCAAGGGGCCGAGCTGAACGATGCGAAGAAGGTGCTGGCCACCGAGGCCACTTCATTGCTGCATGGGCGCGAGGCCGCTGACCGGGCCGAAGCCACGGCGCGCGCCACTTTCGAGCAAGGCACGATCTCGCAGACGCTCCCCACCTTCGAGCTGCCGCGGGCCGAGCTTGAGAAAGGCTGGGGCGTGTTGACCGCCAACACCCATGTTGGCTTCGTGTCCTCGACCAGCGAAGCGCGCCGCCAGATCAAGGGAGGCGGCCTCAAGGTGAACGACACGACGGTCACCGACGAGAAGCGGCTGTTGACGCTCGCCGATCTCACGCCAGAGGGCGTGATCAAGCTGTCGCTCGGCAAGAAGCGGCACGTGCTGATCCGCCCGGTATAGAAGCGGCCGACCGGCCTAGTGTGCGAGGTCGCCGAAATCTGATGGGGGCGATGTCGCGGTCGAGGCGGCGTTCTGTCCCTCGCCTCTGAACTCGAAGATCTGACGGAAGATTCCCGGCGCCACCACCGACATCGGATTGACCAGCACGTTCGGGTCGTCGAGCTGCCCCTGGATGGCGAAGGTGATGCCGACGACGCCTTCTCCCTGCCGTCCGACGAAGATGCCACCAAGAATTGGAATCGCACCGAGCGCCGAGTTGAGACCATAGAGGGGCACATAGGTGCCCCCGAGATTGACCGTCTGCGATTTGAAGTCGACGCGGCCGCGCATGGTGGCGCCGAGCTGCGGCCCATTCACGTAGGCGTCGTTCAACTGAAACTGTCCCTTGCCCACCGAGAACGGCGCGCGAAGCTGGCTGAAGCCGATACGGCTTTGCCGCACCTCCTTCTTGCGCTCGCTGCCCAAGGCGGCCTGAGATTGCGGATCGGTGAGCACGTCGCTGACCACCGAATCGCCGAGCACGGTGAAGTCGCGCACCCACAAGGTGCCGGTCTTCGTTCCGGGCTCGCTCGTATCGAGATTGACCTCGAGCGAGGCTTCGCCGCCCTCGACCTTGGGATAGAAACCGATAAGGCGGAAGGCAGCGCCGGCGTCGCGCGACTCAGCGCGGATGATGCGCGCACCATTCGCTTGCTCGAGCTTCACGGCGAGCGGCATGCGGCCGTTGAGCTTGGCGGTGGCGTCCAGCGCCACGAGGCGCCCAGCCCGCTTTTGCAGCGTGACCTGGGCGTCGGTGGCGGTCGAGTCGTAGAAGCCCGCCACGGTGCCGATCCGCGCCGTCAGATCGACGCTGAACGGGTCCGGTGCATCGGAATCCTCGGCAAGCTGCCCAGCGGAGAACAGAGATTGGAAGAATTGCTTGCCGTTATAGCTCGGGCCATGGGCGTCGACTTCGAGCACGTTGCCGTCGCGCACCGTGGCATTGATCTCGACATGGGTAAGCCGGTCGAAGGAAAAGTCGGAGAAGTAGAAGGATTTGAGATGCTGCTCGGGGGTCAGAGAGATCGAGCCGTCGATGGCGATGTCGTCGCCGAGGATTTTGAGGTTGGTAAGATCGGTTGAGCCGTCTTCGCTTTGCGCCACGTCGAATTGCATGGTGGCCCGGCGCCCCGGAGGCTTAGTCCAGCCCATATTGCCGAAGATGAGCTGGGCTTGGGTCAAGTCCGCCTGCATGCTGAGGGCTTGGGCGCCTTGCGCATTGCGCCCGACGGACAGCGTGACGGGAAGCGGCCCGCGCAGCAAATGCGAGATCTTGAGCCCGAGAGCCTCGCGCGCATTCTCATCGAGCGTCGTGCTAATCCTGATCGGCGGCTGGCGCTCCTCTGGCTCGTAGAAGATGCGCTGCCAGGCGAGCTCGGCCGGCAGGCCCTTGATCAGAATTTGACCGCGCGCGTCGAGCGCCTGCTCGGTGACGTTCACGTCGATCGCGCCGCCCTCGACGTTGAGATTGCCTACCACGTTGGCGGCGACCACCTGGTCGAGGCGCGCCTCGCCGCGCATCTTGACGTCCGTGAATTTGAGGTCTTCGCGCATCGGCATGTCGAGAACGAAACTTCCTGTAGCCGTTCCGCCAAAAGAGTCGGGCTTCATGCCTACTGCCTGCATGTAGCCGAGAGGCTCATGGTCGAGCAGCTCAAGCGCGGTCGCGGTGGTGCTAGCCGCCTTGAAAGAGATCTGGGCCTGTTGCGGGTCTGGGCGCAGGTCGGGGATGAAGTAGCGGCCTTCAGTGAGGGCAATCTCCTGACCTGACGGCAGCACAATCTTCGCCTCCGGAATATCCACGGAGAAAATGAGTCCCGACAGCCTCATCTTGGCGTTGCCGGTGAGGATTGGCGGCAGCTTTTCGATATAGGTGAGGTTCATGTTGGCGAGATCGAGCTCCACATTCACGGCCTCAGGCGCGAGCTCGGCACCGGCCAGCGTGCGGGCAAGCTCGCCAGGCTCGAGCGAAACGGCGACCTTGCCGCCGAGCACCTCGCCCCCACGCACATTTTGCATGACCCATTTGCGCGCATCGCCGGCGAGGAATTTGGGCCAGAACTGCTTGAGCACGTCGATGGGCATGGGACTGACCGTGCCGGTCAGATGCACCTCCGGCGAGCCCGGTGCATCGGCGACACTGCCGGCGAGCTCGATCGAGGAGCTGCCGGAACGGATCACGAAACGGGAGAGCGTGACGCGCCCCTTATCGGGGGTGACGCTGCCTTCCGCCGACCATTCATCGACCTTGATCGGGGACAGCCCGAACTCCACGGCGGCGAGCACGGCGTCGTGCGCCCTGACCTTGAAGGTCCAGCTCGGCGCGCCGTGGTCCTCTCCCGCCGGGCTGAATTCGCCACTGATCGTGGCCTGGCTCTGCCCCCATTTGAGCGTCGAGGGCTTGATTTCGAACACCCCGGTCCTCTTCGCATAACGCACGTGCACATTGCCTTGGTCGATCTGCATGGCGTTGCCGGGATCCCAGGGCGGCGTGATATAGCCCTGCTCGAGCTTGAGATCGGCTTCGCCGGAACGGAAGTGGCCGGAGGTCGAGAGCTCGACGCTGGTCTCGCCGGAGACCGGAAGGTCGAGCGCCTTCAGCGCCGCAGCGGCAGGGAAGTTCTCGGCCAGTCCTGAGGGGACGAGATCCTGGATCAGGGCGGTGATGCTCAAACTCTTGCGCAAGAGGCGCTGCTCAGTGCGGAATTCGAGCTGCCAATTGCCTTTGCTGGTCGCAAGATCGGCCTGGCCCACAAGGATGCTGCGCTCGTTCTTGTGTTGAAGGTCAATGGAGAAGTCCGGCACCTGCCAGAGCGTCTGTCCTCCCTCCCGGCTCAGCACTACTTGCGCATCCTTGACGCCGAAGCGGGTGAGGTAGGAGGTGTTGCCGCGGCGCGCCCGCTCGAAGACATCGGCGACGGTCCGCGTCACGTCGAGCTGACGTCCGGCGCTGGTCGGCATGGACGGTTTGGCGATGACGCTTTCCGGGGGGGTTGCCGGCTGGACTTCGGGAACGGCCGGAGCGGCGCCGGGGACGGCGCCCTTGACGAACTTCTCAACGTCGCTGCTCGTGGGACGATAGAAGCTGAGCGACAGGCCGTTGTCCGAGGCATAGAACAACAGCCGCGGCCCGATGAAGTCGACGCTGCCCGGCGCGATGCGGCCGGAGAGCAGCGCAGCACCGCTCATGCCGATGGCGGCGAGCGGCGCCTGCGCCACGATCGAGCCGTCGGTGTCGATCAGGCGGATGTTGCGCAAACGGAACAGCACGCCGGGACCTTCGGGCGAGCGTTGCAGGATCGCGTCGTCGATCTTGACATGGAGGTCTGACAGCTCGCCGTTGATTGCATTCTCGATCATGGGGACGAGGCTCGGCAGCGAGATCGGACCGTGGGCTAGCCGGCCATAGCCGCCGACGATGGCGATCAGCCCAACGACCAGGATCCCTGCGAAAATCTCGCGGCATACATGGGCGCCGCCGGTCGAGATTTTCCTGAGCTCGAGCTGCACCGGCTCGGGCACGAGCTTGACGAGCGCCCTGCCCCGCGCGGGCAGCGTCATCAGCGCTCTGCTTCCTTCGGAGATCTTGACTAGCGCGCCTGCGACCGGCTCGCTTGTCGCGCCTGCTCCGGCCTCGCGCTTCCAGCGCTCGACGGTGCGGCGCAGGTTCGCGGTATAGAGCTTGAACCGCGTGGCGATGCGGCGAACGGCCGGCTGATCGGCCAGGACCTTGGCGCGCTCCCCCGTGCTCGCGCACAACGTGCGCAAGAGACCCACAAGCGCAAGCGGCTGCCTGGCTATGGGCAACAAGCGCTGCCTAAGCTCGCTCATGGCCCCTTTTTTCGATATCCCCCCAGAGTCAATGACATAAGAGGCGCGAAAATCGACCAAAGGAAGGCGATGGCCGTGCAAACGCCCCTGCCAAGGCTCGACCTTGGTCGGCCCAAGAGACCGGGAGATCGCCCATGACAAGCCGTGGAGGAGACGATATTCTTGGTTAAGGCTTCCTTGCTGGCTTTCTTGCGATCGCCAGGCAAACTCATTGATACGCGCTGCGGGAAATCGATTTTTCTTTTGCTGGGCTACGCGCCGTTCTCCTTTCGGCGCAAGGGGAAGGTTGCGTGTGTTGAGGAGGTACCATCATGTTTACCAAGAAGCCGGAGCGGGAGATGGGCGGCGATCCTCTGACGAAAATGTCTGACCGGCCGGCAAGCGAGACGACGCCGTTCGGCGAGCGCTCGCCGAGCTATGCTAAGAGCCCCGGCCCCAGCAAGCTCGTGCCGTCCATCATCGGCGAAGACCTGATGATCACCGGCAACGTGACCTCGAAAGGCGAGATCCAGGTCGACGGCGAAATCCAGGGCGACGTGCAATGCGGCTCGCTCTTGCTCGGCGATAAGTCGCAGATCACGGGCTGTGTGCTCGCCGAGGATGTCGTGGTGCGCGGCCGTGTGCTCGGCTCGATCCGGGGCTTGCGGGTGACGCTACAGGCGCAGTCCCATGTCGAAGGCGACATCTTTCACCAGAGCCTCGCCATCGAGCAGGGCGCGTATTTCGAAGGCAAATCGCGCCGCACCGACGATCCGCTGGGGACCAAGGCTGACAAGCCCGCCGCGGCAGCCGACAAGCCGCGGACGGAGCCTAACGCCGCTGGCGCTGCCCCGCGCGCGGCGGAATAGCGGCGTACGCCACCACCAGCAGGTCGTTACGTTGACGGCTGCTCGGCGTGGATACGCTCGGCGAGCGCCGCTTCTATGAATCGGTCGATATCGCCGTCAAGCACGGCCAACGGGTTGGTGCTCTCCATCCCGGTGCGCAGATCCTTCACGAGCTGGTAGGGCTGCAGCACGTAAGAGCGGATTTGGTGGCCGAAGCCGATGTCCGATTTGGCGGCCGCCGCGGCTTGCGCCTCCTCTTCCCGGCGCTTCAACTCAGCCTCGTAGAGCCGCGCCCGCAGCATGGCCCAGGCGGTCGCGCGGTTCTTGTGCTGCGACCGCTCGTTCTGGCATTGCACCACGATGCCGGTCGGCAGATGGGTGATGCGCACGGCGCTGTCGGTGGTGTTCACGTGCTGGCCGCCGGCGCCGCTCGAGCGGTAGGTGTCGATGCGCACGTCCTTGTCGTCGATGTCGATGGCGATGGTGTCGTCGACCGCGGGATAAACCGACACCGAGGCAAAGCTCGTGTGCCTCCTGGCATTTGAATCGAAGGGCGAGATGCGCACGAGCCGATGCACGCCCGACTCGGTCTTCAGCCAGCCATAGGCGTTGGCCCCCTTGATCAGGATGATGGCCGATTTGACGCCGGCTTCTTCGCCGGGGTGCTCGCCGATGATCTCGACCTTGTAGTCGCGCCCCTCGGCCCAGCGCATATACATGCGCTCGAGCATCTGCGCCCAATCCTGGCTCTCGGTGCCGCCGGCGCCGGCGTGGATCTCCACATAGCTGTCGTTGGAATCGGCTTCGCCCGAGAGCAGCGCTTCGACCTCGCGCTTATGCGCTTCGGCTCTGAGCTTCTTCAGCGCCGACTCGGCTTCCGAGATCACGCTCTCGTCGCCTTCTTCCTCCCCAAGCTCGACGAGCTCGATGTTGTCGTCGAGCTCGCGGGCGATACGGGTGAAGCTCGACAGCGCGGCTTCGAGCTGCTGACGCTCGCGCATCAGGCCTTGCGCGCGCGCCGGGTCGCTCCAGAAATTCGGCGCTTCGGCGAGCGCATCGAGATCGGCAAGCCGGCTCTTGACCCGGTCAGGGTCAAAGATGCCTCCTGAGCAGGGTCAAGGACTGCTTGATGTCGTTGACGACGGCCTCGGTTTCAGCACGCATCTCTTCCTCTGGTTTTCGAAATAGCGGAACGGCCGCCAGGATCGCCGTCCTGGCGACGGGTCCGAAAAATGTCAGCCTCTAGTAGAGTCCGCCGGTGCCCGATGTCAAAGCCCGGTCGTTGCCGGGGGCCGGGGGCGTCCCTGGCGGCGGTCCTGGTGCCTGCCCGGCTACGCTTCCTGGGAACGCCTCTTGCGGTCCGGCCTGACCGTACTCTTCGGCGGCAAGTCCGTCCGCCCCCTCGCCATCGGAGACGACCGCGCCCAAAGGCTCCTGGGTCGGCTTGAAAGCCTCCATGATCGCCTTGGGGTCGCCGGGGGTTGCGGGCAAGCCGGTCTTCAGATTGACCCGCACGAGCTTGATGCCGGCCGGGGCGCGGAAGGGAATTGGCGGCTGATCGGCAAGCGCGATCTTGAAGAAATCGCGGACCACGGGAGCGGAGACATTGCCACCGGTCTCGCCATGGCCGAGCGGCGAAGGATTATCGAAGCCGATATAGGCGCCCACCACGAGGTCAGGCGTGAAGCCGATGAACCAGGCATCCTTCTCGTCGTTGGTGGTGCCGGTCTTGCCAGCGATCGGCCGGTTCAGGACTTTAAGCTTCTGCGCCGTGCCGCGCTGGACCACGCCTTCCATGATGTGGATCATCTGGTAGGACGTCATCGGATCGATGATCTGCGGCCGGTCGTCGACGAGTTGCGGCTCTTGCTGGCCGCTCCATTCTCTTGCCGCGCAATCGGGGCACTCGCGGTCGTCGTGCTGCCAGATGGTGCGGCCGTAGCGGTCCTGGACGCGGTCGATCAGCGTCGGCTTCACCTGCTTGCCGCCATTGGCGATGATGCCATAGGCGCCAACCATGCGGATCAGCGTGGTTTCACCGGCGCCGAGCGCCATCGAGAGCATCGGCATCAGATTGTCGTACACGCCGAAGCGCCGCGCGTATTCGACAATGATGGGCATGCCCATGTCGTTGGACAGGCGGACCGTCATCAGGTTGCGCGAATGCTCGATGCCGAAGCGCAAGGTCGAGGGGCCGGCCGCGGAGCCGGCCTCATAGTTCTTCGGGCACCATTGCGGCATGCCAGCTCCCTGACTGATGCAGAGCGGGCCGTCGACGATGATGCTCGCCGGCGTGTAGCCGTTGTCGAGCGCGGTCGAATAGATGATCGGCTTGAAGGAGGAGCCTGGCTGGCGGCGCGCCTGCACGGCACGATCGAACTGGCTTTCGGCGAAGCTGAAACCGCCGACGAGCGCAAGCACGCGCCCGGTATGGGGATCCATGGCCACGATCGCTCCGCCGACGGCAGGGACCTGCTCGAGCGACCATTGTCCGGTGACGTCAGGCACCTTGTCGGTCGGCTCGCGCGGCGAGACATAGATCACGTCGCCAGGCTTGAGCGTGTCGGTCAGAACGCGCGGGCTCCCGCCCATGCCGTTCTTCAATTTGGGCCTCGCCCATTGCACCTCGCTGAACGGGATGGTGCCGGTCTCGCGCTCCTTGGAGAGCGCGCCGGTCGAGGTGCGGGTCGGACGCAAGCCGATCTTCGCGGTGTCCTTGTTGGCCTCGAGCACCACGGCAAGCCGCCACGGGTCGATGTCCGGCCACAAATTGATGGCGGCGAGCGTCTTGCCCCAGTCGCCTTCGAGACTGACGTTCTTCACCACGCCACGCCAGCCATGCCGGTGATCGTAGGCGACAAGCCCATCGACCAGCGTCTTGCGGGCGATCTTCTGCAGCCCGGGGTCGAGGGTGGTGCGCACCGAGAGGCCGCCGCCATAGAGCTTGTCCTCACCGAAGATATCGATGATGTCGCGGCGTACTTCCTCGGCGAAGAATTCCGACGCGGCTAATCTCGCGCCGGTCTGGCGCACCTGCACGCCGAGCGGCTCGGCCTTGGCCTTCTCGCCGTCCTCCTTGGTGACGAAGCCGTTCTCGACCATGCGGTCGACCACCCAGTTGCGGCGCTCGATGGCCCGCTCCGGATAGCGGAACGGGTTGTAGTTGCTCGGCGCCTTGGGAAGGGTGGCGAGATAGGCGCAATCGGCGATCGACAGCTCGTTGAGCGACTTGTCCCAATAGGTCTGGGCCGCGGCGGCGACGCCGTAGGCGCCGGCGCCGAGATAAATCTCGTTCAGATAGAGCTCGAGGATCTGCTCCTTGGTGAAGGCGCGCTCGATGCGGATGGCAAGGATCGCCTCCTTCAGCTTGCGCTCCATCGTCTGGTCGCTCGACAAGAGAAAGTTCTTGGCCACCTGCTGGGTGATGGTCGAGGCGCCGACCATGCGCCGGCCTGATTGCGCGCTCGACAGATTGGTCACAGCGGCGCGCAGGATGCCCTGAATATCGAGGCCGCCATGCTGATAGAAATTCTTGTCCTCGGCGGAGATGAAAGCTTCGGTGACGCGGTCTGGGATGGCGCTGAACGGCACATAGATGCGCCGCTCGCGGGCAAACTCGGCGATCAGGTTGCCGTCATTGGCGTGAATGCGGGTCATGACCGGAGGCTCGTATTTGGCGAGCACTTCGTAGTCCGGCAGATCCTTCGACACCTTCCACAAGACGAACGCCGCCGCAGCCGCCACGGCCACGAAAACGATCATGCTTGCGGCGAAGAGGAACCCGAAGAAGCGCAGCAAGAAGCCGCCGCGACGGCGACGCCGCCTTTGCTCGGGCGGCTGGATAGGAGCCGTAATGTCCATATTGATCCCGTCCCGTCCCCAATCTTTAGTCGCCTGCGGGGAGTGAGGCAACCCTAGCCAACATTATGGCAATAAAACGCTGCCGACTGCGGATTTCGTGTCGATTTTTGGGGGTAGCCGGACGAGGGGACCCAACACGCGACGATGACGCTCAGAACGGCATCCGCGCCACGCGCTTGGCAAAATAGGCGTCGATCGCCGCACCAACTTTGTCGGCCATGGCGCCCCGCCAGGCTTCAGAGGTGAGTCTCTTCTCGTCGTCCGGATTGCTCAAGAAGCCAAGCTCGAGCAGCACCGATGGCACGTCCGGCGATTTCAGCACGCGAAAGCCGGCTGATTTCAATGACTTTCGGTGCAGCTCGGCGGCGCTCATCTCGCCCACCACGGATCTCGCGAACACGATCGAGCGATTCTGCGTCTCGCGCTGGGCAAGATCGATCAGGATGTTCGCCACCACCTCGTCCCGGTCGGCCGGCAGGTCTACGCCGGCGATGGCGTCGGAGAAGTTCTCCTTGGCGGCGAGTTCCTTGGCCTCATCGTCGGAAGCACGCTCCGACAACGTGTAGACCGTGGCCCCGCTCGCTACGTCGGCATGCTTGGGGAAGGAATCGGCGTGGATCGACACGAATAGATTCGCACCCTTGCTTTGCGCAAACTCGACCCGCTCGCGCAGCGCAAGGAAGGTATCGCCCTCCCGCGTCAGGTAAACTTGGTAATCTCCCTTGGCTTCGAGCTTTTGCCTCAGCGTCTTGGCGAAGGCGAGCACGACTGCCTTTTCGGTGACGCCGTCGGCGCTCGCCGTACCGGGATCGATGCCGCCATGGCCCGGGTCGAGGATGACCACGGGCTTGGCCGCGGGGGTTTGCGCCTGCGGCTTAGGCTGAGGAATCGAGCCAACGATCGGCGAGCGCGCGGCGCGGAGCTTGGCGAGGAAGGTCGTGCGGTCGGTGGCGACGAGATCGACGACGACCCTGGCCGGCTGGTCAGCCCTTGCCTCGAGCACGAACGCCTTGTCGACGAGAAATGGGCCGCTCACGTCGATGACGATGCGCGATTTTCCCGGTGCGAACAGGCCATAACGGTAGCCGGTGACGAGCCCCCTCTTCTCGGTGCCGAGACCGGGCGGCATTTGGAAATTCACCTCCGGCAGATCGACGATGACGCGGTAGGGATCGGCAAGCGAAAAGACGTTGACGTCGACCTTCTTGGACAGGTCGGCGATGAAACGGGTGCGGCCGCGGTCGCCGGCCAGCCTCGCATCCTTGGCGACGGCCTCCCGCGGGCGCGCGTCGGCTTGCGGGATCGAAAACCCGACCCCCGCACACAGAATCGCAAGGAGAACAGCCCAGGCAGGGACAGCCCCCAGCAAGGCACTCACAGGTCGCATCTTCCCTCGCCTGCCCCGGCCCGACTTTGGGCCTGGTACTTATGCAGCACATCCGGGCCGGAGCCCGGACCCACCCGATTTGAGCCGGAAATCCCTTATGGATACCAGAATCTTAAAGCGTGTTGGTTAAGCGAAGCTTGTGACGCTTTGGGGGCGATTTGACAGGGAGGCTTGCCAAATCTCCCGCCTACCCCGTAATAAGGGACAGGCCCTATCCATTGGGCCATCCCGGGCGTCTTGGACGCTCTCTAGCGATACTGGCCCGGGACTTCGTTTGTTTCGCGCGTCAGGGCCTTAAAAGGGAAGCGGCCCAAGACGTCGGAAAGCCGGCGGCCGAGTGAGAGAAGGCCGCCACTCCAAGCTTCTCAGAACTCGCGCCAATCGCGGGTTAGGTTTTGCGATGCAGGTTCAAAGCACAGAACTAACCATAGGAAAAGGCGGAGCTTTCTTGCTCTCGCCCGGCACCTGTCCGGCGACCGAGGTCGGTCCCCGCGGGAGGCCTCCCATGCGTCATCGCAGCGAATCATGGTCTATTCAACTAAAGCGCGCGCAGCGCTCGGGCTCTACCTCGGTGCGGCAGGCTTTCGCACCCTCCCCGGCGAGCGCGGCGGAGAACAAACAACATGCCAAGCAAAATGCTGATCGATGCGGCGCATCCGGAGGAGACCCGGGTCGTCGTGGTGAAGGGCAACCGCGTCGAGGAATTTGATTACGAATCAGCGAACAAGAAGCAGCTAAGGGGCAATATCTATCTTGCCAAGGTGACGCGCGTTGAGCCGTCGCTCCAGGCGGCTTTCGTGGATTACGGCGGCAATCGCCACGGCTTCCTCGCCTTCACTGAAATTCATCCCGACTACTATCAGATCCCTGTCGCCGACCGTCAGGCCCTGCTTGAGGAAGAGGCTCAAGAACAGAGCCGGGCACGAGACGCCGAGGAGGCGGAGGACGAGGCTGCTGCCGGACGACGGCGCAGGCGCGGCCGGCGCGGCCGCGGGCGGCCAGATCAGCAACATCGAGGCCGAGGCGGAGAAGCCCAGGGCACGGAAGCCTCCGCCACAGCGGAAGGCGCGCCCGAAGCCGAGATCGAGACCAAGGAGGAAGGCAGTGGCCTCGCCATGGAGGCGAGCGACCTCGTGCACGAAGTCACCGAGCCGGCAGAACGCGGCGCCGACGTCGAGGCCGACGACATGGCCGGGACTGTCTCTACCGTCGAAGAGGTCGAGGAGGACGACGAGGCCGATCCTGCCGAGATCGTCGGCCAGCGCGTCGTCGCTGCCGAATCGAATGGCGAGGCTGTGGCCGAGACCGTTGAATCGGTCGGCTCGGAGGATGCGCTGGAAGAAGTTCCGGAGCGCGTGCGGCGCCGGCGCGGGCGCCCCTACAAAATCCAAGAAGTGATTCGCCGCAGGCAGATCATCCTCGTCCAGGTGGTCAAGGAAGAGCGTGGCACCAAGGGCGCGGCGCTCACCACCTATCTCTCGCTCGCCGGCCGCTACACCGTGCTGATGCCGAACACCGCGCGGGGCGGCGGCATCTCGCGCAAGATCACCAATCCCACCGACCGCAAGCGCTTGCGCGAAATCGCGGGCGAGCTCGAAGTGCCGGAGGGCATGGGCCTCATCATCCGCACCGCCGGCGCGCAGCGGACCAAGACCGAGATCAAGCGCGACTACGACTATCTCTTGCGGCTGTGGGAGACCGTGCGCGACCTGACGCTGAAATCGACGGCGCCGAGCCTCGTCTACGAGGAAGGCAGCCTGATCAAGCGCTCGATCCGCGACCTGTACAACAAGGACATCGACGAGGTTCTGGTCGCAGGCGACGACGCTTATCGCGAGGCAAAGGACTTCATGCGCATGCTGATGCCGAGCCACGCGAAGAACGTGAAGCCCTACAAGGAGCCCGAGCCCGTCTTCATCCGCTATCAGGTGGAGCGCCAGCTTGGCGCCATGTTCTCTCCGCAGGTGGTGCTCAAGTCCGGCGGCTATATCGTCATCAACCAGACCGAGGCGCTCGTCGCCATCGACGTCAATTCCGGCAAGGCGACGCGCGAGCACAATATCGAGGACACCGCGCTCAAGACCAATCTCGAAGCCGCCGAAGAAGTCGCCCGCCAGCTCCGCTTGCGCGATCTTGCCGGTCTCATCGTCATCGACTTCATCGACATGGATGAGCGCCGCAACTCCAGGCTGGTCGAGCGGCGCCTGAAGGAATCCTTGCGCAACGATCGCGCGCGCATCCAGGTGGGACGCATCAGCCATTTCGGCCTGCTCGAAATGTCGCGCCAGCGCTTGCGCACCGGCATGCTCGAAGGCTCGACCAGCTCTTGCACCATGTGCCAGGGCACCGGCATCGTGCGCTCGGTCGAGTCCGTCGCGCTCGACGTGTTGCGCTCGCTAGAGGATCGTCTCATCACCGACGGCGTCGTGCCGCTGGTCGCCACCACCGCGGTCGACGTCGCCCTCTACATCCTCAACCAGAAGCGTTCGCATCTGAAGGATATCGAGCAGCGCTACCGCATCCCCATCACGGTCACCGCGGATGAGAATTTGCATGTGTCGCAATTCGTCATCGAGCGATCGGCAGAGTCGGAGATCGGTGCCGGCGAGAGCGCGGTGGTGCAGATGGATTGGGCTCATCACCATGCCACGGCAGCGCCCGTGCCTGCCCCTGCCTCCGCCGCGGAAGCCGAGTCGGATCCGAACCGGCGCCGCTCGCGCCGCCGCCGCCGCAAGCGGCGCGGTCCGGGCGATCAGGAGTTCGAGCCGGCTGAAGCCGGTTCCGCCTACGCCGAAGCCGCCGATATGGATGAGGAGGAGCCTGAGCGCGAGAGCGCGCCTCGAGAGTCCATGGAGGCGCAAGCCTCTGAGAATGGCGCCCAGAATCGCAAACCTCGCCGCAGAGGGCGGCGTGGCGGCCGTCGTGGGCGAGGCGGTCAACGTCCGGAAGGCGGCGAGCGGCAAGGCGAGACGCGCGTCGCGTCGCCTGAGGAGCGCGAGCCTGGAGATGCCATCCGTCCCGAGGGCGAAGCCCGCGCACAGCAGAACGGGGGTGGAAGCCGTGCCTCCGAGGCTGCGTCGCACCATGAACGGGTCGAGCTGCCGGCACGCGAAAGCGAGTCGAGCTATGCGGTGCCGGTCACCGAGCGACCCGTGGCACCGCCCGAAGTCAAGGTCGAAAGCGACAGCAAAGAGGGTTCGGCTCCGCCTCGCCGCGGCTGGTGGCAGCGTTAACCCACGCTAAGAGGCACGGTCCAGCAGGGTCGCCCGCTCTCACTTTCTTGAAGTGAGACGCGGCAAGACTGTCACGTTGTCGCCGCATTCAAACGCCAATCAAGCGGTTTACGGCAAAGGCATGGTTTGAGGCGACAGGCCTTTTGCGCCGTCCCGACGCTGGAGGGTGAGCCAGCATCTTGGCCCCAGACCGGCAAGACATTACCATCAAGCGAAATGATGCCTGTTCCGGCCCCCCGCACTAGCACCTGGCAAAGTCTTCGCCGCGCTGCCGTCGGAGGCCTCATCGTCTCGCTGGTCAGCGCTACCACGGCGGACGCCGCCGGCATGATCCGCGATGCCGAGACCGAAGGGCTGATCAAGACCTACGCCAAGCCGATCCTCAACGCCGCCGGCTTGAGCGGACAGGCGGTCGACATTCACATCATCAACGACCGCGCCTTCAATGCCTTCGTCGTCGACGGGCACAATATGTTCATCCATGCCGGCGCGCTGATGGATGCGAAGACACCCAATCAGATCATCGGCGTGATTGCGCACGAGAGCGGCCATATCACCGGCGGTCATCTCGCCAGGCTCAGAAATCAGATCTCGCGCGCGAAGTCAGCCGCGTTGATGCTCCAGCTTCTCGGCCTTGCCGCCATGGCGGCTGGCGCGGTTGCGGGTGCCGGCGAGCTTGGGCAACTCGGCATGGGCGCCGCCTATGGCGGAACCGACGCCGCGATGCGCATGGTGCTCGCATACCGCCAGGACGAAGAGTCCTCGGCCGACCAGGCCGCCGTCACCTTTCTCAATGCCACCCACCAATCCGCCCGCGGCCTGCTTGAGACCTTGGAGTTCATGAACTCAAAGCTGTTCGGCGTGCAGGGCATCAATCCCTACCTGCAATCGCACCCCCTGCCCCCGCAGCGCCTCGCCCAGCTTCGCACGCTTGCCCAGTCGAGCCCGTATTTCGACGTCAAGGACCCACCCGAGCTTCAGGTCCGGCATGACCTCGTGAAAGCCAAGCTGTTCGGCTTTCTCGATCAGCCGGAGACGACGTTCAATCGCTACCCTCCGACCGATCTCTCCCTTCCCGCGGCCTATGCGCGCGCCATCGCCACCGAACGTAAATCGGGGGTGGAGGCCGCGCTTCCCCAGCTCGACGCTTTGATCGCCGCCAAGCCTGACTGGCCCTATTTCTACGAACTCAAGGGGCAGTTCCTGTTCGAGAGCGGCAATGTCGCCGATGCCGTCCCGCCGCTGCGGCAGGCAGTGGCGCTCGCGCCTGACGAGCCGCTCATCCGCATCCTGCTGGCCCAGGCGCTGCTTGCTATGCCGGGCATGAAGAATGTCGACGACGCCATTTCCAATTTGCGCACTGCGCTTGCCCGCGAGACGACCTCGGCGACCGGCTACCGCCAGCTCGCGCTGGCTTACGGCCGCAAGGGCGACGCGGCCAAGGCAGCCGGCGCCAGGCAGCAATATCTGGCGCAAGCCGAGCTTGCGTCGGCCGAGGCCTATTTCTATGAAGGGCGGCTGAAACTCGCCAAGCAGCAAGCCAAGCGCGCCAAGGCCGGATTTGTCGACGGCACGCCAAACTGGCTTCGGGCCGATGATATACTCGCCTTCCAGGTGCCGACCACCGAATGAGCCAATTCCCCCCGGAGATCCAAAAGCATGAACCTCAGAAAAGTCTTCTTTAGTGTGGCCGTGGCCGCAGCGGTCGCCGCCGTGACAGCGGCCGGTACGAGCTATCTCGTGCTGCGCTACAGCCCGGCAGGCAAGCTTGCCGGTGCTTCGGGGCCGGTCGCGGCCGACCAGGCCCGCGTCGAAGGCATCTTGCGCGACTACCTCACCAAGAACCCCGAGATCCTCGTCGAGATGACCACTGAGCTCGACAAGCGCCAGGCCGCCGAGCAGGCGGCGCAGCAGACAAAGGCGATCTCCGACAATGCCGACGCGCTCTTCCGCTCACCGGTGGCCCACGTTGCCGGCAATCCGAGCGGCGATGTGAGCATCGTTGAGTTCTTCGACTATAACTGCGGATATTGCCGCCGCGCGCTGCCCGACGTGGTCAAGCTCGTCAACGACGACGGCAAGATCCGCCTGGTGCTGAAAGAGCTGCCGATCTTCGGCGACGATTCCGAGGCGGCGGCCAAGCTTGCGCTCGCCTCCAACAAGCAGGGCAAGTATTTCGAGATGCATCAGAAGCTGTTCTCGGAGCCTGGCAAGGCCGACAAGGAGAAGGCCCTACGGGTCGCCAAGGAGCTTGGGCTCGATGTCGACAAGCTGCAGAAGGACGCCGAGGACCCTGAGGTCAAGAAGGCGCTCGACCAGGCCAAGGACCTTGCCCAGAAGCTCAATCTGCAAGGCACCCCGCTCTACCTGATCGGGGATCGCGTGATCCCCGGAGCCCCTGACGATCTCTTCGATCAGCTCAAGAAGAACGTCGCCGAGGTCAGGGAGAAGGGCTGCGCAAGCACCTGTTAAGGCCGTCGCTT
Organism: Methyloceanibacter sp.; assembly: GCF_050728395.1. GTDB lineage: Bacteria > Pseudomonadota > Alphaproteobacteria > Rhizobiales > Methyloligellaceae > Methyloceanibacter. The sequence continues at coordinate 12,701 of NZ_JBOHJB010000014.1, read as the reverse complement.
GGCGGTAACCGGGCGTTTCCGGCTTTTGCTAGACCTAGCAAAAGCTGTTAAAGGGGCGCGGCCTGACTTTGCGCTCCTAAACTCTCGCACCGAACCGGAGCGGCTCACCCGCCCGCCTATCTCACGCCATGACCAAACCGATCTACGTCCTGAACGGTCCCAATCTGAACCTGCTCGGGTCGCGGGAGCCGCAGGTCTATGGCAGCGAGACCCTGGAGGATGTGCGGGGGCGGTGCGAGCGGAAAGCGGCCAAATTGGGCTTTGCCATCGACTTCCGGCAGAGCAATCATGAGGGCGAGCTGGTGGCCTGGATTCAGGAGGCAAAGGAGAAGGCTGCGGGGCTGATCGTCAATGCCGGCGCCTTTACCCATAGCTCGATCGCCATGCTCGACGCTTTGCTCGCTACCGAGCTTCCTTGCGTGGAGGTGCACCTGTCCAACATCTTCCGGCGCGAGAGCTTTCGCCACAATTCCTATATTTCGAAGGCCGCCAAAGGCGTGATCTGCGGGTTCGGGCCGCTCGGCTACGAGCTTGCCATCGAGGCGTTGGCTGCCTCGCTTGAACCGAAGAAGGCTCGCTGATGGCCGAGGAGCGCAAGGCGGTGACCAAAAAGGAAGGGACCTTCGACAAGGACCTCATCCGCGAACTTGCCGGACTGCTCGAGGAAACAGGTCTCACCGAGATCGAAATCGAGCATGAAGGCAAGCGGGTGCGCGTGGCGCGCACCATCACGGTCGGCGCCGGCGCTCTTTCCATCGATGCCGGCCACGCGGCCCGCGAGGCTGGCGAGCGGGGCGGCAAGGAGGAGCATCACCGTCCCGGCACGGTGCACTCTCCCATGGTCGGCACCGCCTATCGTTCGCCAGAGCCCGGCGCCCCGCCTTTCGTCGAAGCCGGCACCAAGGTTACGGCGGGCCAGACCATTCTTATCATCGAGGCCATGAAGACCATGAACCACATCCCGGCCCCTCATGCCGGCACCGTGCTCGCCGTCCTCGTCGATGACGGCCAGCCCGTCGAATTTGCCGAGCCGCTCGCGGTCATCGAGAAGGGCTAAGCGCTTCCTACGCATGTTCGACAAGATCCTGATCGCCAACCGGGGAGAGATCGCACTTCGCATCGAACGTGCCTGCAAGGAGCTCGGCATCGCCACCGTAGCGGTGCATTCGACCGCCGACGCCGACGCCATGCATGTGCGCCTTGCCGATGAGAGCGTGTGCATCGGTGGTCCTCCTGCCAAGGACAGCTATCTCAACATTCCCCATATCGTCTCGGCCTGCGAGATTACCGGCGCCGACGCCGTGCATCCTGGCTATGGCTTCCTCGCCGAGAATGCCCGTTTCGCCGAGATCCTCGAAGAGCACGAGATCACCTTCATCGGCCCGAGCGCCGAGCATGTCAGGCTCATGGGCAACAAGATCGAGGCCAAGGAGACCGCGAAGAAGCTCGGCCTGCCGCTCGTTGCAGGCTCGCAGGGCTCAATCACGGATCTCGAGCAGGCGAAGAAGATCGCCCATGACATCGGCTATCCGGTTCTGGTCAAGGCTGCGGCCGGCGGCGGGGGCCGCGGCATGAAGGTCGCCCATGTCGAGGAAGAACTCGATGCGGCGCTGGCCACGGCGCGTATCGAGGCCAAGACGAGCTTCGCCGACGACACCGTGTATCTCGAGAAATATCTCGCCCATCCCCGCCACATCGAGGTCCAGGTGCTGGGCGACGGTCTCGGCAACGCCATCCATCTTGGCGAGCGCGACTGCTCGCTGCAACGGCGGCATCAGAAGCTGTGGGAGGAGGCGCTGTCGCCAGCGCTCAACGACAGCGAGCGGGCGCGCATTGGCGAGACTGTGGCACACGCGATGCGCCAGCTTCGCTATCGCGGGGTGGGCACGGTCGAGTTCCTCTACGAGGGCGGTGAGTTCTACTTCATCGAGATGAACACCCGCCTCCAGGTCGAGCATACGGTCACCGAGATGATCACCGGCATCGATCTCGTCATCGAGCAGATCCGCATCGCCGCCGGAGCCCCGTTGACCCTCAAGCAGGAGGACATCCGCTTCAACGGCCATGCCATCGAATGCCGGATCAATGCCGAGGACCCCCGCACCTTCCGCCCCTCACCGGGCAAGATCACGCATTTCCATCCCCCTGGCGGGCTCGGGGTGCGCGTCGATTCAGGCGCCTATGCCGGCTACACCATCCCGCCTTATTACGACAGCCTGATCGGCAAGCTGATCGTGCACGCGCGCACCCGCAACGAGTGCCTGATGCGGCTGAAGCGGGCACTCGGCGAATTCGTGGTCGACGGCATCGACACCACAATCCCGCTGTTCAAAGCTCTGATTGCCGAGCCTGACATCGCCGATGGACGATATGATATCCATTGGCTGGAGAATTATCTCGCGTAACGTTTGGACAGACCCGTCTCGAGACAACCCATGACCTCAATCGACGACGTCATGATCGAGATCACGCCGCAGGTGCTGCTCAAGGCCTATGCCTGCGGTATCTTTCCCATGGCAGAAAGCGCCGAGGATAACGCCCTCTACTGGATCGAGCCCGAGCGTCGCGGCATCCTGCCGCTTAACCGCGTGCATGTGCCGCGAAGGCTTGCGCGCACCATCAGGCAAGGCGGCTTCGAGGTCAGGATCGACAACGATTTCGACGGCGTGATCGCCGGTTGCGCGGCACCGCGCGCCGGGCGGCGCAGCACCTGGATCAACCGGCGCATCCGCAACCTTTATGCCGAGCTGTTCGCCATGAGGCATTGCCATACGGTCGAAGTCTGGGACGGCGGCGAGCTGATCGGAGGCCTTTACGGGGTGCATCTCGGCCGGGCGTTCTTCGGCGAAAGCATGTTTTCCAAGGCACGAGATGCAAGCAAGATCGCGCTCGTCTATCTCGTCGCCCGGCTCAAATTCGGCGGCTTCGAATTGCTCGACACGCAGTTCCTGACCGGCCACCTCGCACGTTTCGGGGCGATCGAGGTTGGGCGAGCGGAGTTCCAGCGCCTGCTCGAAGCAGCGCTTTACTGTCCGAAGATGGGGAACGTCGAGGGCGGCGGAGCAGGCTTGGGCCGCGGCGGCTTTTTGGGAGGAGCTGCCGCTGCCGGAGCCGGCGCGGCGGCTGGGGCCGGCGCGGGTGCCGAGGCTGGTTTGGCCACTGGAGCAGGTTTGGGCGGTGGTGGCGGGGCCGCTTCTGCCGCGGCGGGCGCCGGCGCCTCGGGAGCCGCAGCCGCAGGCGCTTCAGCCGCCGGTGCCTCGCCGGGAGGCGCGGCGGGCGCCGCAGCATTCTGCTCGCTTCCGGCAGGAGCGACCGGCTCGTTCGTCTTGCAGTTGGTGAGCCAGACGTCGAACACCGGATGCTCCACGGCGTGAAGGCCGGGGCTATCGGCGAACATCCAGCCGGTAAAGATGCGCTCGACCTCTCCGGTGAGCTTGATCTCGTCCACCTCGACGAAGGATGCGGTATGAGGCGCCTCGGTCGGCGGGCGGCTATCGCAAACCCGCGGCGTCACTTTCAGCGCGCCGAACTGTACCGTCTCGTTGATCGGAATCTCCAGATGCGAGATGCGCCCCGTCACCTTGTCGAGAGCGGCAAACACGGCGGTCTGGTTCTGAATGGTTTCGGCACGCGCAGCGGTCACGCCAAGCACGGTGGTCGCGGCGATAAGACCGAACAGCAGAGCAAAATGGGCGCAAGCCACGTCAGGCCGTTGCATCATGCTCAAGCACCCTCTGGACCGGGTCCCGCGTCGCACGCCGGCGCTCCCTGGCAGGTCAAGGCCTCCGCCATGAATCTGGCATCGGTGTGGCGAGGACAATGCGGCCTTCCCTCACCCAAGCCGATCCGCGGCAAAACGCAGCCTGATATGGTCCGCCGTCCACACCCCGTCCGCATCGCAAAGCGCCGGGCGCAATAGCTCGATGACCTCGGCGAACACCTCCGCCCGCTCAGGCTCCTCGAACTGCTCGAAGAAGGAACGGCCGAAGGTTTCGAGCCATCCGCCGATGCCGATCTCGAGAGGGGTCGGGCGCGGCACGAGCATGATGGTCTTGACCGCAAAGCCGCCCTGCTCGAGCAGCCTGCGATATTCGGCAACGGAGGGAAAGAACCACGGGGCGACCTTGTCCGGATCGCCGCCATGCAGCGCCCCCACCGCGCGCAGGGCCGTGGCGATGGCCGCCACATTGCCATGGCCGCCACATTCGCCGGCGAAGCGGCCGCGGGGGCAAAGCGCCCGGTGGACGCCGGCGATCACGAGCTCTGGCCGGCGCATCCAGTGCAGCGCCGCGTTGGTGAACACCGCGTCGAACTCGTCCTTGAAGGGAAGCGCATGACCGTCCACCTTTTGCACCTTGAGGCCCTTGGCGGCAGCGGCAGCGAGCAGCTCCTCGCTCAAATCGGCGCCGAGCACGTCGGCGCCGCGCGCGGCAATCTCTTGCGTCAGCACGCCGTCGCCGCAGCCAAGGTCGAGGATGCGCTCGCCCTCCCTCGGCGCCAGCAGATCGAGCACTGGACGGGCAAGCTCGGAGACGAAACGGCCTTTTACGGCATAGTCGGCGGCCGACCAGCGTTGCACCGGCTTCGGCGGTGTCATGTGCACAGCGCTCATTCCCGCGGCCCCGGCTGCCAAGGCTCGTAGTCGCGCAGTGGCGCCTTGCCGGCGTCGGGATTGAGAATGCTGCCGGGCGGCCGATAGGCCTCGGGCGTGCCGGTCAAGTTCGGCACATAGGGTAGCTCCCAGGGCTGAGGCCTATAGCTTTCCTCGGTCGGGAGCACATCCACCGTGTAATGCAGCCAGCCATGCCATTCCGGTGGGACGAGCGAGGCTTCGGAGTGATCGCGATAGATTACCCAGCGCCGCTTTCCGTCCCCGGTTTGGTAGTAGACGTTGCCGAAGCCGTCCTCGCCCACACGGGTGCCGCAGCGCCAGGTGAAGAGCCTGGTGCCGATCGTGTTGCCGGTCCACCAGGCGAAAAGCTCGGTCAGGAGTTTCATGCTGGATGATCGCGCCGCTTGAGGTTGGCCGGACTATGGCGGGAGCCCAAGCCTCTGTCCAGACGGGAGGCCCAATTGGCGCTTGAGACGAATGGCCTCGCCACTCTTCTCACTCGCTACTCTTCTTATATGAGAGTGCTCTTGTGAGTGCTCTGGGGTGGCCCCCCTTGGCTGATCGAGCGGGCCGGTAGCGAGTCAGAAGCGGAACCGAGGAGGCCTCTTTTTTCACAGCTCGTCCCCAGGTTAGCGCACAGGATTTAGTGGAAATTAAACAGTAGCTTCCTATATATTGATGTGAATGTTGATGACGATGCCGAATCGCCTCACGTTCGCTGGTTCAGAATGGGGACCTGAAAGCGGGGGGTTGGACAAAAATGCGGATCGAAAGACGTTTCACTGAGCCTGGAAAATCGCCCTACGACGCCATCCCCTTCCGGGAGAGCGCGAGCGAGATCCGCAATCCAGACGGCTCGGTGGTGTTCCAGCTCGAAAGTCTCATGGTGCCTGAGCATTGGAGCCAGGTCGCCGCCGATATCCTTGCCCAGAAATACTTTCGTAAAGCCGGCGTGCCGGCTGCCGCCGAGAGGATAGAGGAGACCTCCCTCCCCTCCTGGCTGTGGCGGTCGGTTCCCGACCAGGACGCCCTTGCCGCTCTTGCAGAGGATGCCCGCTTCGGCGGCGAGACCGACGCCCGCCAGGTGTTCGACCGCATGGCAGGGACCTGGACCTATTGGGGCTGGAAGGCCGGCTATTTCACCACGGAAGAGGACGCCCGCGCCTTCTTCGACGAACTCCGCTACATGCTCGCCAAGCAGATGGGCGCCCCCAACAGCCCGCAATGGTTCAACACGGGGCTGCACTGGGCCTATGGCATCGACGGTCCGAGCCAGGGCCATTACTACGCGGATTACGCCACCGGCGAGATCAAGGCTTCGGAGTCGGCCTACGAGCACCCGCAGCCGCATGCCTGCTTCATCCAGTCGATCGAGGACGACCTCGTCAACGAGGGCGGCATCATGGACCTCTGGGTGCGCGAGGCACGCCTGTTCAAATATGGCTCCGGCACCGGCTCGAATTTCTCCAAGCTGCGCGGCGAGAACGAGCCGCTCTCCGGTGGAGGCAAGTCCTCAGGGCTGATGAGCTTCCTCAAGATCGGCGACCGCGCCGCCGGCGCCATCAAATCCGGCGGCACCACGCGGCGGGCGGCGAAAATGGTGGTGGTGGACATCGACCACCCCGACATCGAGAGCTACATCAACTGGAAGGTGATCGAGGAGCAGAAGGTTGCGGCGCTCGTCACCGGTTCCAAGATCCTGTCGGAGCGGCTTAACGCCATCCTCAAGGCTTGCGTCAATTGCGAGTCGGACGGCGACGGCTGTTTCGATCCCAAACGCAATCCGGCGCTGAAGCGCGAGGTAAAGGCCGCGCGCAAGGCCAAGGTGCCGGACAATGCCATCCGCCGGGTGATCCAGTTCGCCCGCCAGGGCTACACCTCGATCCATGTCCCGGTCTACGACACCGATTGGGATTCGGAGGCCTATCGCACCGTCTCTGGCCAGAACTCGAACAACTCGGTGCGCGTCACCGATGAGTTCCTGCGCGCGGTCGAGGCCGACGAAGATTGGCACCTCACCTTCCGCAAGGACGGCAAGATCGCCAAGACGGTGAAGGCCAGCGAACTGTGGGAGGAGATCGGCAGCGCCGCCTGGGCCTGCGCCGATCCAGGCATCCAGTTCCACACCACCATCAACGACTGGCATACCTGCCCGGCCTCCGGCCCGATCAAGGCCTCCAATCCTTGCTCGGAGTATATGTTCCTCGACGACACCGCCTGCAATCTCGCCTCGCTCAATCTGATGGCGTTCCGGCACGACGACGGCAGCTTCGACGTCGAGGCTTACGAGCACGCCATCAGGCTGTGGACGATCGTGCTCGAGATCGCGGTGACCATGGCGCAGTTCCCCTCGCGCCGCATCGCGCAGCTCTCCTACGAGTACCGGACGCTCGGCCTCGGCTACGCCAATATCGGCGGCCTCTTGATGGCCTCAGGCATTCCTTACGACTCTCCGCAAGCGCGCGCGCTGTGCGGGGCGCTCAGCGCCATCATGACCGGCATCTCCTATGCAACGAGCGCCCACATGGCGCGCGAACTTGGGCCGTTCCCAGGTTTTGAGCAGAACCGCGAGCACATGCTCCGCGTCATGCGCAATCACGCCCGCGCCGCAAGCGGCGAGGCCGGGGGCTATGAGGACCTAAAGACCGTGCCGGTGCCGCTCGACCACGCCTCCTGCCCTGATCCGAAGCTGCTCGCCCACGCCGTTCATGCTTGGGAGCGGGCCATCAAGCTCGGTCGCGAGCACGGCTACCGCAACGCGCAAGCCACGGTGATCGCGCCGACCGGCACCATCGGCCTCGTCATGGATTGCGATACGACCGGCATCGAGCCAGACTTCGCCCTGGTCAAATTCAAGAAGCTCGCCGGCGGCGGCTATTTCAAGATCATCAACCGCATGGTGCCGGAAGGCTTGGCCGTGCTCGGCTATGACGAGGCCGCGATCAAGCGCATCGTCGATTATGCCGTCGGCCGCGGCACGCTCGCCGGCGCCCCAGGCGTCAATCACGAGACGCTGGCAGCAAAGGGCTTCACGGCTGAGAAAATCGCCGCGGCAGAGAAGGCGGTGTCGACCGCCTTCGACATCAAATTCGCCTTCAACAAATGGACGCTCGGCGAAGCGTTCCTGACCGGCCAGCTTGGGCTCGCGCCCGAGCGCCTTGACCAGCCGGATTTCGACCTCCTGGCCGAGATCGGCTTCTCCAAGCGAGAGATCGACGCCGCCAACGAATATGCCTGCGGAGCCATGACGCTCGAAGGCGCGCCTGGGCTCGACCCCAAGCATCTGCCGGTGTTCGACTGCGCCTCGCCTTGCGGCCGCAAGGGCAAGCGGTACCTCTCGGTGGAAAGCCACATCCGCATGATGGCGGCGGCCCAGCCCTTCGTTTCTGGCGCAATCTCCAAGACCATCAACATGCCGAACGAGGCTAGCGTCGAGGACTGCAAGGAGGCCTATCTCCTCTCCTGGCGGCTCGCGCTCAAGGCCAATGCGCTTTACCGCGACGGCTCCAAGCTGTCGCAGCCACTCAATGCCCAGCTTCTGGCCGACGAGGAGGACGAGCAGGAGGAGGTTCTGGCCTCCATCACCGCCGACCAGCCTCAGGCCCAGCGCGCCATGGTCTTGGCCGAACGTCTCACCCAGCGCGTGGCCGAGCTTGAGGCAGAGAAGTCAGCGCTTGAGCGCCATTTACGTGAGGATCGGCGTGGCCTGCGGGAGAAGCTACCAGACCGTCGCACCGGCTACATCCAGAAGGCCGTGGTCGGCGGGCATAAGGTCTATCTCCACACCGGAGAATACAAAGACGGCCGCCTGGGAGAGATCTTCCTCGACATGCACAAGGAGGGTGCCGCCTTCCGGTCGCTGATGAACAATTTTGCCATCGCCGTGTCGGTCGGCCTGCAATATGGCGTGCCGCTCGAGGAGTTTGTCGAGGCCTTCACCTTCACGCGCTTCGAGCCGGCCGGTCTCGTGCGCGGCAACGCGGCGATCAAGAACGCGACTTCGATCCTCGACTATATTTTCCGGGAGCTCGCCATCTCCTATCTGGATCGGAAGGAGCTTGCGCACGTCAATCCCAACGAGAACGGCCATACCGGCGTCGGCTCTGGCGAGGATCAGAAGGTGCGCGAGGCCGCCGAGCTTGAGGGCGAGACCAGGGTTTCCCGCGGCTTCGTGCGCAAGCGTGCCGGGGACCAGGACAAGCTGCAATTGGCGAGCTCGAGCCGCATGCCCACCGCCCGCGTGGCCGGCGCCGGCCATGTCTTCGAGGCCGGATCCGGTGCGGCTGAAACCGCCGCGGTCACGCAGAGTGTGGCCCGTGCCGTCGAGGCGCTGGCCGAGCGCAGCGAATCCGATCTGATCAGCGAGGCGCGGGTGAAAGGCTATGAAGGCGAAGCCTGCCAGGAGTGCGGAAACTTCACGCTCGTGCGCAACGGCACGTGTCTCAAATGCGATACCTGCGGATCGACGAGCGGGTGCAGCTAGATGGAGACACGCTGTCGGCCATGCATCGCCGCGCCTTTGCTGCAATCGCACAGCCCGCAGGTCTGCCGCGCCGACGTCCGTTGCGCCATGCGATCGCCGATCGGTTTGTTCGCGACCGAAATGAAATCGACGCGCTTTGCGCGTCCTCGTCAGTCGATTCCACGCGTGGATGGTTACCGGAGCGCTCGCGCTCGACGTGCAGAAATAGTTGTACATCGACGCGCGATGCAGTATGCGAAATATTACGATAGGAAAAATTCGGATCGCGAATCACTCACCGAACGCGACTCGACGATCTTATCGATGAGCCCTGCGTTAAGACCTATGAAGGAAAGTGCGTGAACAATGCAGAGCTTTTCCTTCGTGCGCGATGCACGTGTCTTGAATGCGATGCGTGCGAAGCGACGAGTGGATGTAGCTAGAGTGAACTACCAGCCAGCCCGATAGGAGGGATGCACTATGGCAGTAGCAAAGAAGAAGCCTGCAGCGAAGAAGAAGCCCGCGCGTAAGACCGCCGCGGCAAAGAAGACGACGGCGAAGAAGACGGGCACCGCCCGTCGCAAGACCGCCAAGAGAAAGTAACTGGTGAAGGCGCGGGGGCCACCGGCTCCCGCGCCTGCCCATCGCCGAAGGGCGAGGCTTAAAGAGCCTCAAATATCGGCGCAATCCCAAAGCCTTAGGACTTCCCGTCAGCCTCGCTTTCAGAGGCCTTGAAGCGCTCTTTGGCGATCAGCTCGCTGAGCGCGCCATGCACGCGGTCGAGTGCTGCATCATCCACCGAGCGCAGCACCACGTAGGTGCCGAGCTTGCTCTTTTCGAAAAACGGATAGGAGCCGATCTGCACGTCGGCGTGCGCGGCCTGGATCGCCGCGAGCCCCGGCGCCACGTCGCCTTCCGGCGCTTCGATGCGGATCGAGCGGGAGCGCATCGGCCGTCCCTTCTTCAGACGCGGCGCCACGGCATCGAGCATCACCTGCATGATGCGCGGTATGCCGGCCATCACGATCACATTGCCGAGCATGAAGCCCGGCGCCCTGGAGACCGGGTTGTCGACGAGGTCGGCGCCGTAGGGGATGCGGGCCATGCGCAGTCTGGCCGGGGTCAGCTCCAGCCCGCTATAACCCCGGCGCATGGCCTCGACCGCTCTGGGGTCGATTTCCACCCCAACCCCGAAGGCCGAGGCGATGGCGTCGGTGGTCACGTCGTCGTGGGTCGGGCCGATGCCTCCGGTGGTGAACACGTAGGTGTAACGGGGGCGCAGCGCGTTCACGGCGGCGACGATCTCGGCCTCCACGTCGCGCACCACCCTCACCTCCTGAAGCGCAATGCCGATCTCAGTGAGGTAGCGGGCGATATGGGAGATGTTCTCGTCCCTGGTGCGGCCCGACAGGATCTCCTCGCCGATGACGATCAGCGCGGCGGTGACGGTGTCGGTGGTGGAATCGGGCTTGTTCATGAGCTCAGCAGAACTTGGCTACCTATTGTTACCCGTCATGGCCGGGGCGGCGCGGCTATGCACGTCTTACCCTAAAGTTTGGCTTGGGCGAAGGCAGGCAATGGGGGCATGACGATGGTGCCTTGGCAGCGGATAGGCAACCTCCCCCCGTTGCACATTGGCGCATTTCACCTTAAGTGAAGTGATCACTCATTTCCTTTAGCGTGACCGGATGTCGAACCTGGAATTCGCCCGCGCCCAGGCGCGTGACACCAAGATCAAGCTGCATGGCCCCGACGCCTTCGCCGGCATGCAGAAGGCCGGCCAGCTCGTGGCCGAGGCGCTCGACCTGCTCGTCGACGAGGTCAAGCCCGGCGTGACCACCGAGGCGCTCGACGCGCTCGTGTTCGACTTCGCCATGGCGCATGGCGCCATCCCTGCGCCGCTCAATTATCGCGGCTTTCCGAAATCGATCTGCACCTCGCTGAACCACGTGGTCTGCCACGGCATTCCAGGCCAGCGCGTGCTGAAGGAGGGCGACGTCCTCAATATCGACGTGACTTTCATCGTCGACGGCTGGCACGGCGATTCGAGCCGCATGTACGGCGTGGGCAAGATCTCGCGCGCCGCCGAGCGCCTGCTCGAAGTTACCTACAACGCGCTGATGCGCGGCGTCGCCGCGGTCAAGCCGGGCGCCACCACCGGCGATATCGGCGCCGCCATCCAGGCCTACGCCGAGGCAGAGCGGTGCAGCGTGGTGCGCGATTTCTGCGGCCATGGCTTGGGCCGCGTGTTCCACGACCGGCCCAACATCCTGCATTACGGCGAGCCTGGCGAGGGTCTGCAGCTCAAGCCAGGCATGCTCTTCACCATCGAGCCAATGATCAATCTTGGCAAGCCGCCAGTGAAGATCCTGTCCGACGGCTGGACCGCGGTGACCCGCGACCGGTCGCTTTCGGCGCAGTTCGAGCACACGGTCGGCGTCACGGAGACGGGATGCCAGGTGTTCACCCTCTCCCCCAAAGGTTTGGACCGGCCACCACTCACTCGGCAATAGAGCGGCCTGAATGGGCTTCAAGGACGCCGGCAAGCCACATTATCTCGGCCATCGCGAGAGATTGCGGCGACGCTTCCGCGACGCCGGCGCCGATGCGCTTCCCGATTACGAGCTGCTCGAGCTGATCCTGTTCCGCGCGGTGCCGCGGCGCGACACCAAGCCGCTCGCCAAGGCGATCCTTGCCCATTTCGGCAGTTTCACCGAGGCGCTGAACGCGCCTGAGGAGCGCTTGAAGGAGGTGCCTGGCCTCGGCCAGGCGGCGATCACCGAGATCAAGCTCGTGCGCGCGGCGGCGCTCAGGCTCGTGCGCGGCGAGGTGCTGGAGCGGCCGGTGCTCGCCTCCTGGAGCCAGGTGCTCGACTATTGCCGCGCCTCGATGGGCTTCGAGGCCAAGGAGCAGTTTCGCATCCTGTTCCTTGACAAGCGCAACCAGATCATCGCCGACGAGGTGCAGCAGAAGGGCACCGTCGATCACACCCCGGTCTATGTGCGCGAAGTGGTGAAGCGGGCGCTCGAGCTGTCGGCCACCGCAATCGTGCTCGTGCACAATCACCCCTCAGGCGACCCAACGCCGTCGCGCGCCGATATCGAGATGACCAAGCAGATCGTCTCGTCGGCGAAAAATCTCGGCATCGTGGTGCATGACCACATCATCGTCGGCAAGCAAGGCCATGCGAGCTTCCGCGGCCTCGGGCTGATCTAGTTCGGCTGAGGCGCGCCCTTCGGCTGATCGCTCGTTTCACCCTGCGGCTGCTCGGTCGAGTTTTTCTTCTGCTTGTCCGCTGACTTGCCCTTCCGCTTCGGCTTGTCGTCTGAATCGTCGGGCGCGTTGCCAGTCGATTGATCGGCCGAGGCCGGTGCCTTGGGGGAGGCGCTTTCCTTCCCAGGCGACTGCGTTCCGCGCAAGAGCTTCCAAGAATCGGGGTGATCGCAGCTCGCCATCGTCGGCGGCTTGTTGTTGTCGGCAAAGTTGAGGCAACTGCCCTTTCCCACATATTGCAGCTTGTACACGCCATCGGCGCTCAACTTCTCTTTCAGCTCGTGCCTGAGATCGACGATGTCGGTGCTGAGGCTGAGCAAGGTCTGCTCAAGGTGGGCGATATGGGCGTACAGG
>NZ_JBOHJB010000013.1:0-46812 GCF_050728395.1 Methyloceanibacter sp. | reverse complement strand
CAAGGGGGGAGGGGAAACCAAATTGCACCGTTGGAGCCCTTTCCGCCCGCGCGGAGAGGGTGACGGGTAAACTGGATACGGTGGAGACTTTGCGTAGACTTTGCCTATAAGGATGCGCCATGGCCCTCAAAGTCGCCTTCCAGATGGACCCGATCGAGCGCATCGATATCAGGGGCGATTCAACCTTCGCTCTGCTGCTCGAAGCGCAATGGCGCGGCCACGACGTGTTCTATTACACGCCGGACAATCTCTCGCTCCGCGACGGTAGGTTGATCGCGCTCGGCCACAGCCTCACCGTCGAGGACAAGCCTGGCGACCATTACCGGCTCGCGCATCCGCGCGAGGAGGACCTGTCCAAGTTCGACGTGGTGCATCTCCGTCAAGACCCGCCCTTCGACATGGCCTATATCACAACCACACATCTGCTCGAGCGCATCCACCCCAAGACTCTGGTGGTGAATAACCCCGCCGCGGTGCGCAACGCGCCGGAGAAGGTGTTCGTGCTCGACTTTCTCGATCTGATGCCGCCGACGCTTGTCACCCGCTCCCCCGACGCCATCAGGGCGTTCCGCGACAAGCACAAGGACATCGTGGTGAAGCCGCTCTACGGCAATGGCGGCGCCGCGGTGTTCCACGTTCCGCCGGGCGACACCAATCTCAACTCGCTGATCGAGCTCTTGGGCATGACGTTCCGCGAGCCGATCATGGTGCAGCGCTATCTGCCGGAGGTGCGCGGCGGCGACAAGCGCATCATCCTAGTCGACGGCGAGGTCGCCGGCGCCATCAACCGCGTACCGGCGCCCGATGAGACGCGCTCCAATCTGCATGTCGGCGGCAGGGCTGAGCCAGCCACGCTTACCGCTCGCGACAAGGAGATCTGCACGCGGCTTGGGCCTGAGCTCAGGAAGCGCGGGCTGATTTTCGTCGGCATCGACGTGATCGGCGACTATCTCACCGAAATCAACGTCACCTCACCAACCGGCATCAGGCAAGTGGCGCAGTTCGGCGGACCAGACATCGCTGCCATGATCTGGGACGTGATCGAAGCGAAGGTGAAGCGGGAGAAGAAGTAATCTGCTGTTTTAGATCGCCCGCGCGGCCTTGAAAGCGTCCGTGGTGCCAAGCCTTTGGCGGATGGCTCCGAAGAGATGGTCACTATTTTCGGCAACAATGGTCAAGCACTCCGTCGAGCATGCACGTTCGATCTCGTCGGTCGTCCAGTCTGGTGCACCTTGCTTTGCGAGTGCATGAACGACAGCAGTGCCCACATGTAAGGCCATTGCCACTCGTACGTAGTCCGTAATGAGTCCCTTCGCCTGCTCCAGATCGACTTGCCCTAAATAGTGCGCTTCAAGGTCCCTCAGTTTGCCGGAGACTGAGGTATGGAGTGCATTCATGAAAAGCTGGTTGGTAGCTGCAACGTACTTTGCAGCTCGATGAGTAAGCTCTTCCGCCTCCACAAGCTCAGGTTCTTCTAGCCAAATAATTTTAGGCGCGGAGCTTATCTTTTGAGCGGCTTTCACGGTCTTGTCTGGTCGCTTGGGTTGACGCTGTTGTGCTGGGGGAGCTGCAGCCGCATCGGGATCAGTAACTGTTTCTGATTTTGGCCGGTTCTTGATTGCAGCGATCCCGGCTGCAGACTCGCCTGACGAACCATTGCCAGCCATGACAACGGAACCGATGGCTGTTGGTTCCACCCTTCGAATGCGGGCGCGACGAAGGCGTTCGGCGAGCGCCTTCTCAACCTCCTCCATGCTCGTCACTTGTTTGGGTGCTAGTGCGCGTTCAACCAGCTCTCGAACCCACTTTGGCATACGAGTGCGAACTTCCTGAATGAAGTCTTCGCACTCAAGTTCTTCGCCCGTGTCGGTTCGAACCAAACGTTGTCTATACGCGCCATCGCGGACGGGATAGCTATCCGGCAGGTGGATGAAGATTGATAGTTCGCGGTGTACATAGGGAACCCCGTAGCCAGCTGCTACATGCCGCCACTCGTTACCTATCTTTGCACCGTACATTTCGTCTTGCCACACTAGAGCAATCCGTGTTGCGTCGCCTGCGAGCTCATTGCGGCCCATCACGTTATTGCTACCAGATTGAAGTGGTGCGTGGACGTATTCGATCTCGATTCCGTCAAAGCATGGAACGCGCTCCGCGCGGAGAACGGTTGGATTGCCACCCCACCGCTGAATTACACGAGCCATAGGCCGCAGCTCCATTACCCCCTTTCGACCATGTAGCGCGTCGGAGGCGAAGACTTTCGTGTTGTCCGGAAAGTCATAAAACCGATTGAAAATTTCTGTCAGCGGCGTGCGTTTTTCGCCAGACCCAATTTGCCGGCCGTAAGGCCAACGGATCGTATCCTGATCGTGCGATTGACCGAGGAGAATGACTTCGGTCCAGTCCTGCCCAAGTTCTTGCTTCTTCTCTCGATACTCGTCAGTGACATCCCAGACGGCTTCGAAAGTTTGATTGCCATCGTCGTCGAGGGCCGGGAACCGCTCGCGTACGTATCGATCATCGATCCTCCGAAGCAACACCTCGGACACTTTGCCTGCATGGCACGAACGCATCTTGAACCCGAGATGGTTCCAAGGGAGCGATGCTACTTTCGCTCCTTCACCACGATTCTGGCGACCGTCGAGACCTTTGCTTTTCCTTATCGAGGAGGCGAGGTCAGTCGCGCTCTTCAGCTCATCGGGTGTTAGCCCATGACCCGTGTTCATGATCGCCAGTTTGGGAGCTTCATCGACAAACACTGCCCGCAAAATTACGACGCGATTGCCATTTTCTTCCGGGGTAAACTGAGCTTCGAAGGCGTTTTTTAGAAGCTCACGCATCATTAAGCCTGGAGGGCATTGATCGATCGATTTGGTGACGTGAAAATCCTTATCAGCGACGCCGAGGGGTTCGTAAATGATTTCAGTCATGATGTTGTTCCCTGGGAAAATGTGTGCCCAAGACGAGTCAGTTCTGCAGCTGCCGCAACTGGAAGCGGTATTCGTCGGAGTCGCTTCAGTTGTAGATCGCTTCGAACGCGGTATACAGCTAAGAGTTGTTCTGCCCCTATCAGCGCTAAATACGTCTTTCCGTCGTGCCGCAACGGAACTGCCCCATTCTTCGGCGGTTCGACGCTGCCACTTCGGAAATAGGCCGCCAGAGCGCGCCTGCGAGGATCGGGTTCACATTCGACAACCTGGGCTGTCGATGCGGCTTCCTGCAATTGCTTGGTTGTAAAGGCAGTCAGGTCGATCATGGTAAGGAACATATAGCGTACATTCACACATAGTGTCAAGACACTTGGTTTTCATACACAGAGTTTGTGGAGAAGCTGGTGACCAACGATAACAAGTGCCTCGGCGCGGTGTTCGACGCCCATACCGCGGCAGAGTTCCAGACCAAGGACATCGAGGCGACCATGGCCACCATGACGGCCATGCCTCACGTCACCCATGTCCCGACCATGACCGGCGGCAACGGCCGTGACGGCGTGCGCGCGTTCTACGACACCTGGTTCATCGGCCATTGGCCCGACGATCTTGTGGTCACGGAGGTTTCGCGCACGATCGGTAAGACCTGCCTCGTCGACGAGCTGATCATCAGCTTCACGCATGATCGCGAGATGCCGGCGATCCTCCCCGGCGTGGCCCCAACCGGGCGCAAGGTGACGATCCCCTTCGTGGTGGTGGTCGGCTTCGAGGGCGACAAGATCGCCTATGAGCGCATCTATTGGGACCAGGCGTGCATGCTCGTGCAGCTCGGGCTTTTGGACAAGGCCGCGCTGCCGGTCACCGGCGCCGAGCAGACGGCGCGGCTCATCGATCCCAAGCTTCCCTCCAACACGCTGATCCCGAAATAGGAGGCGCGGGGGGCTCGCATGGAAGGCTTGGGCGTCCTTCTCGCCGTGGTCGCGGCCTTCGTCGCCAACCTGCCGGCGCTTCGCGAACAGTGGCGCACCGACCGCGCGGGCTCGATCAAGACGATCTGGATGTTCGGGATCTACCTTCTCTATATCGGGCTTGGCATCGTGGTGGTGCTGCTGCTCGCACCACGAGAAGGCGGCGGCGAGGACAAATCGGTCTACCTCAGCATGTTTATCGTGGGCTTTGTCCTCTACGGCGCGCTGACCTTGATGCGCGTGGTGCCGCGCTACCGCGAGCCGCCGGCCTGGCTCATGCATTTCGGCGTCGCCGACCTCGTGGTGCTAGCCCTCATCTTTGGCTGCCTCGCCGCCTATCTCTGGGCATAAGCCTACCCTCTCCCCGAATGTTCGCTTAATGTTCTTGCCGGCCGGGTGCAACTTGGCTAGAGTAGAACTTGAGGCTGTAGAGTTGAGCCTGAACGGGGGCTTCAGCAATGTTTGCCCGGGTCACTACCGTCGCCTTTGAGGGCATCGAGGCGCGGCCTATCGATGTGCAGGTGCAGATCGGGCCGGGGATGCCGGCCTTCACCATCGTCGGCCTCCCCGACAAGGCCGTGGCCGAGAGCCGGGAGCGGGTGCGCGGCGCGCTCAACGCCATCGGGCTCGCGCTCCCGCCAAAGCGTATCACCGTCAATCTCGCCCCAGCCGACCAGCCAAAGGAAGGGAGCCATTACGACCTCCCCATCGCGCTCGGGCTGATGGCGGCGACCGGCGCCGTGGCGCATGACGCCATCGAAAGCTATTGCGTGCTCGGCGAGCTTGCCCTCGACGGCTCGATCGCCGCCATCGCCGGCGCGCTGCCCGCCGCCATCGGGGCCAATGCGCTTGGCAAGGGACTGATCTGCCCGCGCGATTCAGGCGCAGAGGCCGCCTGGGCCGCCGCCGACATGGCGATCATCGCGCCGTCAAATCTGCTTCAGCTGGTCAATCACTTCAAAGGCCTGCAGACGCTGAAGCGGCCGCTGCCGACACCTGACCCTGGCGACGCAGCGATGCCTGACTTGCGCGACATCAAAGGCCAGGAAACGGCCAAGCGCGCGCTCGAAGTGGCTGCCGCCGGCGGCCATAACCTCCTGATGATCGGCCCGCCGGGCGCCGGCAAGTCGATGCTGGCGAAGCGGCTCCCGTCCCTGCTCCCGCCGCTCGCCCCTTCCGAGATGCTGGAAGTGAGCATGATCCGCAGCCTTGCCGGCGATCTTGCCGGCGGGCGCATCGGCAGGACGCGTCCGTTCCGCGCGCCGCATCATTCGGCGAGCATGGCGGCGCTGGTCGGCGGCGGCACGCGCCCACGGCCGGGCGAGGTGGCCTTGGCGCATCTCGGCGTGCTGTTCCTCGACGAGCTTCCCGAGTTCAATCCGCAAGTCCTCGACGCGCTGCGCCAGCCGCTCGAGGCTGGCGAGACGGTGATCGCGCGCGCCAACCACCGCATCTCCTACCCGTCGCGCGTCCAGCTCATCGCCGCGATGAACCCATGCCGCTGCGGCCGGGCCGGCGAACCTGGCTACGCCTGCCGGCAGGGGCGCGGTTGCGTCGAGCGCTATCAGGCGCGCATCTCGGGGCCGCTGCTCGACCGCATCGATCTTCAGATCGAGGTGCCTGCGGTCAGTGCCGCCGACCTCGTGCTGCCGCCGGCCTCGGAAGGAAGTGCTGAGGTCCGCGCCCGCGTGGCCGCGGCGCGGGCGATCCAGGCCGAGCGCTTCGCCGCGCTGAAACATCCCCGCGCGCGGACCAATGCCGATTGCGACGGAAGCCTGCTCGAAGACATCGCCGCTCCCGACCACGCCGGGCGCACGCTCCTTCACGAGGCCGCCGATGCTTTGGGCTTGAGCGCGCGGGGCTATCACCGCACACTTCGTGTCGCCCGCACCTTGGCCGATCTCGACGGCGAGGCATGCGTCGCCCGCATCCATATCGCCGAGGCGCTCAGTTACCGGGGCGAGACTCTGCGCCGGGCGCAGGCCGCGGCGTGATCATGATGAGGGCATCATGTCCCGAATCTTCCTAGCCCTGCTGGCCTTCGCTATTGTCTTTGCCGTGCTCTTCGGGGTCCTGGGTTTCTTTGGCGGTCATCTTACCTTTGGGGTGGCGGATAGCGCTATCCCAGCGATCTCTGGTGTAACCGAAAATACAAACACGACAGCTGGCCCCTGGGCGCCTACATTCGCGATACTGATGGTTTCTATCGTCGGCGGCCTGATTGCGGCCGCCCTAGTTTGGGAACCAGCTGTTACGCGCAAACGGGAAGCGATCCTATTATTTCTTGCGCTGATCGTGCTCGCGGGGGTGTCAGGGGCAAATTTTTTCGCCCACGACGCGTTGATCAATGTGAAAGCGCAGGCTCTACTGAATTTGCTGTTAGCTCTGGTGAGTCTGGGAGCGCTCTTTCTTCTTTGGGACTGGAACGCAACAAGGCCCTTCACAAGGGCAGTTAAGCTCCTCAGCATATTCCTGCTAACGTTTGGCGGAGTTCTCCTACCTCTTTTTTTTACGGTCTCGCTTTGCTTGTTCCAGCTTGGAATACCAATTCCGCCAAACCTCTCAACGTGGATCGAAGTTGTAAGCGGGATTATAGGTCTCGTCGTTTCAACAAAAGAACTTTGGGCATCGCCCAAGCCTTGAGCTACCGCGGCGAGACTCTGCGCCGGGCGCAGGCCGCGGCGTGAGCCGGCAGATCCCCCGATTTTTCAGGGGCGTCAATGTTCTGTATAAGCCCGCGCCTGCCCCACCAATATCCCCAAACTGTCACACAGCCTTCGAATTGGTTTGCTAACCGAGCTTTGTTGTGGCCGAATCGGGGCTGCCGCGCTTGTAGCGTCGCTTCAGTCGCGTGTTGCGTTGCGCGGCCGCCTCACTTCACAGCGAGCCTGGCTGAGACATGGCACTGAAGCTGACACCCGGGCGCATCGCGGAGCGATTCCGCGGCGGCCCGATGTTTCCCGGCTTGATCTTTCCCATGCTCCCAGGACTGACGTTCCGGCCATCCCACGGCGGCCTTTTGCCCTTCACCCCGCGCTGGCAGTCGAGGCCGAGGCGGCTCGGGGCTTGGCATCCGCCGAAAATCTATGGCCGCATCGGCTCTCTCGAAGTGCGGCTCGCGCGCAAGAAGAGCGAGATCAGGCAGGCGCAGCGCCTGCGCTACAAGGTGTTCTACGAGGAGATGTCGGCGGTCCCCGGCGCGCTCGCCATGCTGTCGCGCCGCGACGAGGACGCCTTCGACAAGGTGTTCGACCATCTGCTCGTAGTCGATCGCGGCGACGAGACCAACGGACGCGGCTGGCGCAGAGCGCGCGTGGTCGGCACCTATCGCGTGCTGCGCCAAGAGGTGGCCGACCTCAATGACGGCTTCTACACGCAAGGCGAATACAACATTCTGCCGCTGATTCAGGCGAAGGGCGCCAACTATAGCTTCATGGAGCTCGGCCGCTCTTGCGTGCTCAAGCCTTACCGCAACAGGCGCACCCTCGAACTCTTGTGGCAGGGCGTGTGGTCGTATGTGCGCGAGCACGGCGCCAATGTCATGATCGGCTGCGCCAGCTTCGCCGGCACCGACCCGAAAGCGCATGCCACGGCGCTGAGTTATCTCTACCATACCGCGCTCGCTCCGGAGGATTGGCGCGTCAAGGCGCACGAGCACCTCCGCGTCGACATGAACATGATGCCCGCCGACGAGGTCAACGTGCGCGCCGCGATCAAGGCGCTCCCGCCCTTGATCAAGGGCTATCTCAGGGTTGGGGCCTATATCGGCGACGGCGCCGTCATCGACCATCAGTTTGGTACCATCGACGTCTTCGTGATCATGCCGGTCGAAGCGATCAACACCCGCTATTTCGCCCATTTCGGCTCGCCCGATGAGCTTTCCGCGACCGTCGCGCCAGGGATCGCTTTTAACTAGGCGCGGAATATGGGGATTTGACGCTTTGAGTGCCCGTCCTTAGATTTCGGGCGTTATGCGTCATACCGACATCAACGCCTTTCGACCCGTGAGCGACGGTGCCGTCGGCTTGCGCGAGCTCAACGAGCGCTCGCGCGAGATCTTCAAGCGCATCGTCGAGACCTATCTCGCCACCGGCGAGCCGGTCGGCTCGCGCAACTTAAGCCGGGCGCTGCCCATGACGCTGTCGCCCGCATCGGTGCGCAACGTGATGTCCGACCTCGAGGCGCTCGGCCTCATCTACGCCCCCCATACCAGCGCCGGCAGAATTCCCACCCAGTCTGGCTTGCGCCTGTTCATCGACGGACTGCTCGAAATCGGCGAGGTGAGCGCGGAGGAGCGGAGCCACATCGAGGCCCGCATCGCCGGCAATAGCCGCCACCGCGCGGTGGAGGAATTCCTCGCCGAAGCCGGCGCCATGCTGTCGGGGCTTTCCGGCTGCGCCGGCCTGGTGCTGGTCGACAAGCAGAGCAAGACGCTGAAGCAGGTCGAGTTCGTCAATCTCGGGCCGGGCAGGGCGCTTGCCGTGCTGGTGAGCGAGGACGGCGACGTCGAGAACCGCATCATTGCCTTGCCTGAGGGGTTGCCGCTCGGCTCGCTCGCCGAAGCCTCGAACTACATCACCGCGCGCATTGCGGGTCATACGCTGGCGGAAGCACGCGCCCGCATCGAGAGAGAGATCGAGCAGAAGCGCGCTCAGCTCGACGAGCTCACCGCCCGCGTCGTCACCGAAGGGCTCGCCACCTGGTCCGGCAGCGGCGATGAGCAGAAGAGCCTCATCGTTTGCGGGCGATCCCATCTCCTCGAAGACGTGCGCGCTATGGAGGATCTGGAGCGGGTGCGGCTGCTGTTTGAGGATCTCGACACCAAGAAGGATTTGATCCAGCTGCTCGGCCTTGCCGAGCGCGCCGAGGGCGTGCGCATCTTCATCGGATCGGAGAACAAGCTGTTCTCGCTCTCGGGCTCGGCGCTGATCGTGTCGCCTTTCGAGGACACCGAGCAGAAAATCGTGGGCGTGCTTGGAGTCATAGGCCCGACCAGACTCAACTATGCCCGCATCATCCCCATGGTGGACTACACGGCAAGGCTGTTGGGGCGCCTTGTCCCTTGATTTTTCCGGCCTCACGGTCGATATCCCACGTGAGGTTCCGGTACCCCTTCGTTAAGAGAGCCAATGTCCGACGAAAAAACCGACGCGCGTCCCGAAGAGCAGGCGGGACTTGCCAATAAAGATGCGCAAGCGCCCGACCCTGCGGCCCAGGCGAGCGCCGAGTTGACCGCGCTCGTTGCCGAAAACTCCGACATGCGCGACCGCTTGCTGCGCACCATGGCCGATATGGAAAATCTGCGGCGGCGCACCGAGCGCGAGAAGGCCGACATCTCGCGCTATGCCGTCTCCAATTTTGCGCGCGAGGTGCTCACCGTGGGCGACAATCTCCGCCGCACCATCGAGCATGTGCCGGCGGAGGCCGCCGCCGAGGACCCGGCACTCAAAAGCTTCCTCGACGGCGTGGAACTGACCGAGCGCGAGCTCCTGAACGTGCTCGAGCGCCACGGCGTCACCCGCATCGATCCCGTCGGTCAGCGCTTCGACCCCAACTGCCACCAGGCGATGTATGAAGTGCAGAACCCGGACGTCCCGGAAGGCACCGTGGTCGACGTGATGCAGGCTGGCTATGTGATCGGCGACCGCTGCCTGCGGCCGGCGCTGGTGGCAATAGCCAAGGGCGGCGCCAAGCAGACGGCACCGAGCCAGCAGCCTGACGACGGCCCGCCAAAGGCCGCCAATGACGACTTCCCGGGCAGCGGACCGCAAGGGGGCCGAGAACCACCTCGCGGCGAGCCAACCCGCGGCGAGCCGCATCGCGGTGGGCCAAATCGTGGCGGTCATCCCGGCAGGGGCCCGCACAACAAGCACTAACCTCGCTTCGTCACCCGGCGGAGCGTCAGATTGAGACGTCCGCCCTCCGGCAACAGAGCGGAGGTGCCGGGGAGGATGCGGTCGATGCCGTGATAGGCAAGGCGATCCTCGCCGCCAAGCACGACGACATCGCCCGACGTGAGCTCGAGCGCTTGCGTTGGGTCTTTCCGGCTGAGGCCACCGACGCGAAAGATGGCGCTGTCGCCGAGCGACACCGACACCACCGGCGCGGCAAAGTCCTCCTCGTCCTTATCCTGATGCAGCCCCATCCTGGCGTCGCCCACGTAGTAATTGACGAGGCAGGCCTCCGGGTCGGCCGGATAGCCCGCGACCTCCCGCCAGAGCGTCAGCAGCGCCTCCGGTATCGCCGGCCAGGGCTTGCCGGTCGCCGGATGCATCGCCTGGTAGCGATAGCCGCGTTCCCTGTCGGTGACCCAGCCGAGCGGCCCGCAATTCGTCATGCGTACCGACATCGGCTTGCCAGAGCGCGGCATGGTGGGCGTGAACAGCGGCGCCTCTTCCATCACGGCGCGCAGAGCGTCCAGCAACTTCCGTTGCTCCGCGTCTTGCAGTTTTCCCGGCAGATATTTCAAGGCCACGCCTCTGCCTCGACTTCGAGCCGTCCTATGATCCGCCATACTGCGCGTTTACCGGTACTCTCGAGGCGACCATGGCAAGAGCCCGCAAAGCCAACCCCGACGGCTCCGTGCATACGCGCGACGCCAGAGACTATCAGCGTCTGCGCGATCAAGCCCGCATGTGGCAAGGGGCCACGGCGCACGTGCTAGCCGCCGTCGGGCTTGGACCAGGCATGAGTTGCCTCGACGTCGGCTCGGGTCCAGGTGCCGTGATGCGGCTGATGGCCGATCGCGTGGGACCTGAGGGCCGGGTCACCGGTATCGAGATCGACGGCGCGCTCGGCGCCGAGGCGCTGCAGGACCTCCGGCGCGAAGGCGGCGCTGAGTTCGAGCAGATCGCGGCCGACCTTCGCAAGATCGAGGCGCCCGCCGGCGCACCGTTCGACCTGACCTTCTGCCGGCTTCCTGCTCATGCAGATGCGCGATCCGGTCGCCATCCTCGAAAAGATGTCGGCCTGGACCAAGCAAGGCGGCGTGGTGGTGGCGCAGGAGTTCGATTTCGGCGCCATCGCCGTGGAGCCGACCTGCCCGGCCATGGGCGAGTTCAACCGGGTGTTCGAGGGGGTGTTCAGAGGTCATGGACGCAACATGCGCGCCGGGCGGCAGCTGCCGGCGCAATTCGAGGCTCGGGACTCCTGACGGAACTTATGCCGCAGTGCATTTCCTGCCGCTTGGGCAAATGGCGAATATGCTGATCGGGGTTTATGGCGGCCTCTATGCGGCCGGCGCCGAACTTGGCCTCGCCGATCCGGCTCGGGCCTCGGCCTTCCGCAGCGAGATGACCGAGGCCGGCGCCGATGGACGCTATTATTGCCTCACCCCTGTGCTGATCGCCGCTTGGAAGCGTGTTGGATGAGAAACGCAAGTTGATCGGGGCCCAAGCTAGCGCTTCTCCTTGCGGCCCAAATGCTTGGCTCTTATATAACCGCGGGAAACCCCGCCGGATGAGTCGGCGGGCGCGCCGATAGTATTAGGGGACCGGCGCCACGCGAGTTGCATGCGAGGCGCGCGTCAGCGTTAACGGGTGCCGAGTGATGGGCCCGGACGGTCTGCCAGAAAGAGAGGCTATGGATGGCGAAAGTAATTGGTATCGATCTCGGCACCACGAATTCCTGTGTCGCGGTCATGGAGGGGAAGAACCCCAAAGTAATCGAGAATGCCGAAGGCATGCGCACCACGCCTTCGATGGTTGCCTTCACCGAAGATCAGGAGCGACTGGTCGGCCTTCCCGCCAAGCGCCAGGCCGTCACCAATCCTGAAAATACCTTCTTCGCCATCAAGCGCCTGATCGGACGCCGCTACGACGATCCGATGGTCGAGAAGGACAAGGGCCTCGTTCCCTACAAGATCGTCCGCGCCGATAACGGCGACGCCTGGGTCGAATCCCGTGGCACGAAATATTCTCCATCGCAAATCTCGGCCTTCATCCTGCAGAAGATGAAGGAGACCGCTGAATCCTATCTCGGCGAGAAGGTCGAGCAGGCGGTGATCACCGTTCCCGCGTATTTCAATGACGCTCAGCGTCAGGCGACCAAGGATGCCGGCAAGATCGCCGGCCTTGAAGTGCTGCGCATTATCAACGAGCCGACCGCGGCCGCGCTCGCCTACGGTCTCGAAAAGAAGACGGGCTCGAAAACCATCGCTGTCTACGACCTGGGCGGTGGCACCTTCGACATTTCCATCCTGGAGATCGGCGACGGCGTGTTCGAGGTGAAGTCGACCAACGGCGACACGTTCCTCGGCGGCGAAGATTTCGACATGCGCCTCGTCGACTATCTGGCCAACGAGTTCAAGAAAGAGTCAGGCATCGATCTTCGGAGCGACAAGCTCGCGCTGCAGCGGCTGAAGGAAGCCGCCGAGAAGGCCAAAATCGAGCTCTCGTCCACGACGCAGACCGAGATCAACCTGCCCTTCATCACCGCCGACAAGACCGGGCCGAAGCATCTCACCATGAAGCTCACCCGGGCGAAGCTCGAGAGTCTGGTCGACGATCTCATTCAGAAGACGGTCGGGCCTTGCCAGAACGCTTTGAAGGACGCTGGCCTCAAGGCAGCCGAGATCGACGAAGTGGTTCTCGTCGGCGGCATGACGCGCATGCCGAAAGTGGTCGAGACGGTGAAGACCTTCTTCGGCCGCGAGCCGCATAAGGGCGTGAACCCGGACGAGGTGGTTGCCATCGGCGCCGCGATCCAGGCCGGCGTGTTGCAGGGCGACGTCAAGGACGTGCTCCTGCTCGACGTGACCCCGCTGTCACTCGGCATCGAGACCTTGGGCGGCGTGTTCACCCGTCTCATCGACCGCAACACCACGATCCCGACCAAGAAGAGCCAGGTGTTTTCGACCGCCGAGGACAATCAGAACGCGGTCACCATCCGCGTCTTCCAGGGCGAGCGCGAGATGGCGGCCGACAACAAGCTGCTCGGTCAGTTCGATCTCGTCGGCATCCCGCCGGCGCCGCGCGGCGTGCCGCAGATCGAGGTCACCTTCGACATCGACGCCAACGGCATTGTCAACGTGGCGGCGACCGACAAGGCCACAGGCAAGGAGCAGTCGATCCGCATCCAGGCGTCCGGCGGTCTCACCGAGGCCGACATCGACCGCATGGTCAAGGAAGCCGAGAGCCACGCCGAGGAGGACAAGAAGCGCCGCGAGCTGGTCGAGCTGAAGAATCAGGGCGAAGCTCTGGTGCACTCCACGGAGAAGATGCTCAAGGACTATGGCGACAAGGTTCCGGCGGCGGACAAGGGCGTGGTGGAAACGGCCCTCGCCGAGCTCAAGTCCGCGTTGCAGGGCGAGGACAAGGACGCAATCAAGCAAAAGCTCGACGCCATGGCCCAGGCCTCGATGAAGCTTGGCGAGGCGCTCTATCAGTCGAGTCAAGGCGCGGCCGCCGCGGGCGGCGGCGGCGGACCCTCCGAAGGTGGCGACGGCAAGGAGAACGTCGTCGACGTCGACTTCGAGGAGGTCAAGGACGACGACAGCAAGAAGTCAGCATAAGTAACGTGAAGGCGTTGGCGTGAGGTTTGCACGTCCCGGTGCAGCCTCAAGCCGCAAGCCCAAGAGAAGAGGCTAAGCGCCGCCGCCAGCTTGCGGGCGGGTTGGTGTGGAAGGCCGGATGGGGTGCATGGCGAAGCGAGATTATTACGAGGTATTGGGTGTAGCGAGAGCGGCTTCCGATCAGGAGGTCAAGGCCGCCTTTCGCCGTCTCGCCAAGGAGTGCCACCCGGACACTTGCAACGGCGACACCACCTCGGAGAAGCGCTTCAAGGAAGTCAACGAAGCCTACGAGGCACTCAAGGACCCGCAGAAGCGGGCGGCCTATGACCGCTTCGGCCACGCCGCCTTCGAGAACGGCATGGGGGGCATGGGCGGCCACCCGCACGGGTTCGGTGCCGATTTCTCCGCCTCCATGTCGGCCATGTTCGACGATCTGTTCGGCGAGTTCATGGGCCAGAGGCGGCCGCGCCAGCGCTCGGCGCGCGAACGCGGCGCCGACCTTCGCTACAACATGGAGATCGCGCTCGCCGAAGCCTACGAAGGCAAGACGGCGCAGATTCGCGTGCCGACATCCGTCACCTGCGAGGCCTGCACCGGTTCGGGCGCCAAGACTGGCACCGCGCCGACGACCTGCCGTACCTGCGGCGGCATCGGCAAGGTGCGCGCGGCGCAAGGCTTCTTCACCATCGAGCGCACCTGTCCCTCCTGCCAGGGACGCGGCGAGGTGATCGAAACGCCGTGCCCGGCCTGCAACGGATCGGGCCGGGTCACCCGCGACCGCACGCTGTCGGTGACCATCCCGGCCGGCGTCGAAGACGGCACGCGCATCAGGCTCGCCAGCGAAGGCGAGGCAGGATTGCGCGGCGGCCCCGCCGGCGACCTTTACATCTTTCTCTCCATCAAGCCGCATGAGTTCTTCCAGCGCGACGGCGCCGACCTGTTCTGCCGGGTGCCGATCGCCATGACCACCGCGGCGCTCGGCGGCCAGATCGAAGTGCCGACCATCGACGGAGGCAAGTCGAAGGTGAAGATCCCTGAGGGTACAGAGGGCGGCAAGCAGTTCCGCATCAAGTCGAAGGGCATGCCGGTGCTGCGCTCCAAGCAGCAGGGCGACCTCTACATCCAGGTCGAGGTCGAGACGCCGAAGAGCCTCACCCGCAAGCAGCGGGAGCTGTTGAAGGAGTTCGAGAACGCCTCGAACGAGAGCACGAGCCCGGCGTCCACCGGATTCTTTGCCCGGGTGAAGGAATTCTTCGAGGGCCAATAGCGCGCCTGCGCATCTCCGCGCAGATCCCCCTAAATCCGCATAATTCAGCGCATTTTTCCGGGCATATCGGCGCATATCCCGCGCAAATTCGCGTAGAGTGCGAAATCTGCGCGGGACCGCGATGGGAGGACTGAACGGATGCGGCTCTTGTTCTTCGCCGGCAGCACGCGGGAGGGCTCCTACAACAAGACGCTTGCCAGGCTCGCCCAGCACATCGCCACCGCCAATGGCATCGAAGGGGTGCTCGTCGACCTTAGGGACTATCCCATGCCGCTCTACAACGGCGACCTCGAGGCTGAGCAGGGGCCGCCGCAAAAGGCCGCCGAGTTCAAGGCGCTGCTCGCCGAATATCAGGGCGTGTTCATCGCCAGCCCCGAATACAACTCCTCGGTCACCCCGCTTCTGAAGAACACCATCGACTGGGTGACGCGGGTGAGAGCCAAGGGCGAGACCGGGCTCGAGGTCTACAAGAGCCGCGTGTTCGCCATCAGCGGCGCCTCGCCTGGCTATTACGGCGCCATGCGCAGCCTGCTCAATCTCAGGCAGATTCTCGAAGTCGGCGTCGGCGCCACAGTGATCCCGCAGCAACTGGCACTGCCGCGCGCCAACGACGCCTTCGACGAAGCTGGCAGCCTCAAGGACAAGGCGCAGCAGACCTTGCTGAAGGACGTGGTCGAGAAGCTCGCCATCGCCGCCAAGAGGTTCGCCGGGTGACGGACAAGGCACGCGACCGGCTGATCGTGGCGCTCGACGTGCCGGGCGCGGAGCAAGCGCGGGCGCTGATCGATACGCTGCAAGACAGCGTCGGGGTGTATAAGATCGGCCTTGAGCTTCTGTTCTCCGGTGGGCTTTCGCTCGCAAGCGAACTTGCCGCGCGGGGCAAGCGCGTGTTCATCGACGCCAAGCTGCTCGACATCGAAGCGACGGTTGAGCGCGCGACCGCATCGATCGCCCGCACCGGCGCCGAGTTTCTCACCGTGCATGCGCTTGACTGCAAAACGCTCGATGCGGCGGTGCGGGGACGGGCCGGCACCAAGCTCAAGCTGCTCGGGGTGACGGTGCTCACCAATCTCGACCGCGATGATCTCAAGGAGCAGGGCATCGACCGCAGCCCACAAGAGCTTGCGGTCTATCGTGCAATGCTGGCGCAGGAGGCCGGTTTCGACGGGGTGGTGGCCTCAGGACAGGACGCCGCCGTGCTTCGTCAGGCGCTCGGGCCGAAGATGCTGATCGTCACGCCGGGCATCAGGCCAGAGGGCGCTGCAAGCAACGATCAGACTCGGATCGCCACGCCGGCCAGGGCGATCGCTGCCGGCGCCGACTACCTCGTGGTCGGACGCCCCATCACGGCGGCAGAAGACCCACGCGAAGCGGCCGAGGCGATCGTCGCAGAGATTGAGTCAGCTTTGTCCGGCTAACTCAGCAAGGCGATGAGCGATCAGGCGGATGAGCGCGTCGGCGTCGCCGGTGAGCGCGACTTGCTTCAGCCGCGACTTGCCGCCATGGGCGACGGTGACGGTCGAGGGCGGCACGCCAAGCCATCGCGCGATCAGCGTTTCGAGCGCGGCGTTGGCGCGGCCGGCTTCCGGTACCGCGCGCACGCGCGCCTTCAACACGCATTCGCCTCCATGATCCTCGACGCCCGCGACCTCATCGCGCGAGGCCTTCGGCGTGAGCCTGACTGGCAGCATCACGCCGTCGCGGGTCCGGCGCAAAAGCATCGCTGATTCATGGCTCAAGGAACGGCCGCCGACGATTGGACTAGCCGACCGAGGGCATATTCAACTGTCAAAAGGAGTAGGATCAAGATTACAGGCGAGACGTCAATTCCGCCAAGATCCGGCAGTAACTTCCGAATTGGCCGCAGGGCCGGTTCAGTAAGTCGCCACAGTGTGTCGGCAACCGTCATTACGAAGCGATTGTTTGTGTTGACGACATTGAACGCGATCAACCAACTCAAGATCGCACTGATGATGATCACCCAGATATAGAGGTTGATCAGCTTGATAAGGAAAAATGCAAGGACGTCCATCAAGTACCTCCTGAGCCGACGCATCATCTAGCGGAGAGGCGGCAATGAGGGCAACCCCTATGGCGCCCGGCCTTGGGCTGCCTTGACAGGCCGGAAGGCCGATCCCTAAATGGCGCCTCAAATCCTGGGGCCGTAGCTCAGTTGGGAGAGCGCAGCAATCGCACTGCTGAGGTCGTCGGTTCGATCCCGTCCGGCTCCACCATCTACTTCCAAAACTGCATTGAAGCGCCGCGACTCTTGCGATGCTGGCTTCGTGAGCCAACGACCCTACCAACGACATCGGCTCAACTGAATGCAGCACTCTGGCCGAACAATCGCAGCCTTCTGCGGCGAAGGCCTTGCCGGCCCACCACGAGCCCGAGCGATGCAGGCGGCTACCGCCTTGCAGCACCCCGTAGAGGAAGAAGCAACCCCAGTGAGCGACGCCAGGCAGTGCGTCAAAAAGTGCGGATTAGGGGCGGATGGCGCTCCAAACGCCAGAGCAGAGACCGGAGGGCCCGGTACCGGCCCACGTTCCGCTGCCCCGAACCCGATTGAACCTTCCGGTCCCATGGGCCACGCGCGGGCCAGCCACTGCATCCAACCGGGCCTGTCCCGAGGCGGAAACGCGGCCGCCCAACTGAATCCGGTGCAAAGCGAAAGATCCACCAGTCGAATAGATTCGGCCGCGGCTTATTCCAAGGCCAATCGGGATTCTTCCGCAATGGCCGCTGGTCGTCACGGCGACCATGCGCCAGGCTCCGTCGAACTGAGCCGCAATTGCGGGCGGAGCGGAACAGATGATGGCGAAAGCGGTCGACAGAGCGACGGCGCGCATACGATTGCCAATCATGGGAGTCCTCTTACGTGTGTTGCACTGGTGAGGGCCGGGACCGGATTCACGTCCTGTAAAGATCTGGCTGGGTACGGTTCCCTCAGGGGGAACGATGGGCCTCAAGCTGATAGTCGTCGTCTATTTTACGCTGGTCTCGATGGTTTTCGCCTTGGGCGTAATCACGCTGAGCATTGACTACACGCACCAGGCCAAAGCGCTCGACGGCGCTTATCTCGCCGGCCGCTGAGATGTTGCTGGGTGTCCCGTTCATGGATGTTGCCTGGTTCGGCGTCATTGTTCTCATGGCCGCGATCTGGGTCGTACTCGACGTTTGACTCTTGGGCAGCGTTCGGCTTCGGCCGGCGCCCCATCCAGCCCGTGATTCTGTCTCGGCAAATCCCGTATCGGTTGATTAGGGGTGTCTAACCCTCTGGGTCTGAGTATCGTACCTGGACTTAGGGGCGGCTGGCTCCTTGGCTCGATACGCATGCCCAAATGCCGCCAGCGGCTTAGGTTTTGGCTTCGATTCGACCGCCTCGACCTCTCGCTTCGATGGAGGCTCCAGTTCGTCGCTCTCCGTCTTTTCGGCGACGACGGGCAAAGTCTTTTTGCCGAGGGCGAGATCAAACAGCGCCAGCACGACCATCGAAACTACGACCGCCGCTGAGACTGCGACCAAAATCAGAAAAGTTGCGGTCAGTAGGCCGTGGGCGATAGGCATGGCTGTGAATTACTCATTCCTCCAAGTGGGCTGTCAATAGCGACGCGGCTTCGATCGTCGGTTCGATTGAACCGGCTCCCCCGCTTGGAACAGGGACGACTAGCCCCGGTGCTCCGTTTCGGCCGGCGGCCTAAACCAAAGTTTGAGTACATCGTTGCATCTATGTGCTAGCCTTCCGACATCACCGGCGAGTTGCCACAGGCACCGGTGGCTGAGAGAGGTAAATCGCGCTCCCGCCTGCAAAACGCGGAGCGAGTCCCGATGTCCTCTCGAAATCCCCAGCCCCTATCCATGCAATGGAACTTCCAAAGGCGCTGGCCGCCCGAACAGTCGACGGCCAATCCCGTGTTTCGCGTGGCGGTGCAGGGCAGCGACATTGTGGTCACGGCGTCGGACACCGACTACGTGATGACCTATCACAAGCCGACAAACTCCCCTCAGCTTCTCGCAAAAAACTTCCCGAGGAAGGAGGACAGGCGCGTCTCTATGACCCTAGCAGACTTCCTGACGGCCGCTTACAAACTCGCCAACGACAAGGCGCGCGAGCTCCGGTGGATCGTGTAGAGCTTCCCCGCTGTTAGCCTTTCACAACGCTGTTAAGCCTGCTGCATAAAAGCGCGATTCTCGATTTTTGCTTTAGCGCCCTTGTCGCCGGCAAACTGGGTCGTACCCGACGTTTGACCCTTGGGCGCCGCAATTTCTCGGCGGTCATGTCCGCTTTATCCAAGCCCGTCCGCTCCTGATGTCGCTGATTATTTCATCGCGCCGGTCTGGGTCGGCGATGATTCGCTTGCCCAACGGCGGCACGGCGAAGCGTTGGACAGTTGCCTAGTCCTTGGCTTCCAGCGGCGTGGGCTCAGGCGCGTGCTTGCTCTCGGGCGGCTTGGGGAGTGGGCGCGGCCACAGCACGTTGCCTTCGTCGTCGCGCACCCTGAAGAGCCAACCCATCAGCGGCACGAGCATGAAGTCCGGAACTAAGCGCGCGACGAACGCGCCGAGCCTGTTGGCGAACCCCGGCATGGTGACCGACCAGCCGCGCTTGAAGCGCCGATAGGCGAGCTTCGCCACCTGCTCGGGCGTCCAGGCGCGAAACCAAAGGAGGTAGCGGGAATTCAGCGAGCCGGCCTTGGTGTGAAGCGCGGTCGACACCACGCCTGGGGCCACGACCGAGACCTTCACCCCGGTCCCCATGGTCTCGTAGGCAAGCGATTTGGAGAACGACAGCACGAAGGCTTTGCAAGCGGAATAGACCACCTGATACGGCACCGGCATGAAGCCCACCATGGATGAAACGTTGAGCACCCCGCCATGCCCGCGGGCAAGCATGCCTGGCAGGAAGCGCGAGGTGAGGTCAACCACCGCCCGCGCGTCGAGGTCGATCATGCGCCGCATGGCGGCGGGGTCCTCGTCCTGGAAGAATCCCGACGACATGACCCCGGCATTGTTGACGAGCACGTCGGCGTAGAAGCCGAAGCCGCGCACCGCCTGCTCGACGCCGGCGCAGCCTTCCAGAGTGGTGAGGTCCTGGGCGGTGACCTTGACCTCGACCGCATAGGCGCCGGCGAGCTCCGCCGCGGTCCGGTCGAGCTTCGCCTTGTCGCGGGCGACGAGGACGAGGTTGTGCCCGTCGCGCGCGAATTCCTCGGCAAGCGCCAGGCCGATGCCCTCGGTGCCGCCGGTGATAACCACCGCGGGCAGCGCGAGACCGGGATCGGACGGAAGTTTGGTATCGTTCATTTTGTCTTAAGCCTTGAGCCGGGTTTCGCGTTCCAACAAACCTGACACCCGCGAAGAAGCAAACGTCGATCCCAATCGGGGCCGGCTCCTTAGGTGCTGGTCGTCGTGCCGGGACAGGGAGTTCTTAAGGTAAGCCCGACCGCTGGCGGGGCTAGAATACGCGAAGAGCGCGTCACCGCGCGAGCGGCAAATGCCGTCGGAAATCGTGCAAATTCAATGTTTCTTCGAGCCAGCGATCGAGCCCTCCGGCTCATCCGCGGCGCTTGAACCTATGCTTAACGAGAGGCCTATAGGATCGAAGTTAGGGGCCGGAGCGTCGCATCGACCGGCCTTCGGAACCGCGGTCCGGGGCGCGCCGTTTCAGGCTATACTCCGCATCCGACCCGCGGACCTTCCGCTCGCGCGTGCGTCTAAAGGAGTCTTCGCGTATGGCACCCCGCGCCTTCTGGACCGGCAATTTAAGGCTTTCGCTCGTCAACATCCCGGTCCGGCTCTACCCCGCCACCAATACCGAGCGGAAGATCGAGCTGCATCAGATTCACGAGCCCACCGGCAAGCGCATCCGCTACCAGAAGGTGGCGCCAGGCGTCGGCGCGGTCGAGAACGAGGACATCATCAAGGGCTATGAGTACGAGAAGGGCAAATACGTCCTGCTCGACCAGAAGGAGATCGACGAGCTGAAGCTCGAGAGCAAGCAGACCATCGAGCTCGTGCGCTTCGTCGAACCGTCGGCCATCGACGCTCGCTATTTCGAGAAGCCCTACTACCTCCTCCCCGACGGCGATGCGGCAGAGGAAGGCTACGCCATCATGCTGAAGGCGCTGAACCAGGCGGACAAGGTCGGCGTCGGCAATTTCATTCTGCGCGGTCAGAGCAACATCGTCGCGCTCAAGCCTTGCGGGAAGGGGCTGCTGCTCGAAATTCTGCGCCACGCCGATGAAGTCAAATCGGCCGACACCTTCTTCGAGGAAGTGCCGGAGGTGAAGGTCGACAAGGAAGCCCTCGAGCTTGCCGTCGAGCTGATCGGGCGGAAGTCTGGCGCGTTCGAGCCGGAGAAGTTCAAGGACGAATATACCGAAGCGGTGTGGGAGCTGATCAACGCCAAGATCGAGCATCGCTCGCCGACGGTCGAGACCGGCGAGGTCCCCACCGCCAAGGTCATCAACATCATGGACGCGCTCAAGAAGAGCGTGAAGGCGCAAGGCAAGCAGGCGACCCCAGCCAAGGCGCAAGGCAAGCGCGCCGCCGCATCGCGCTCAGCCGCCAAGAAAACCTCGCGGGCCACGCCGAAAAGAAAATCGGCTTAAGCCATGGCGCGGACGAAGGCGGCAGACCCACTTGCCACCTACCGCGCCAAGCGCGACTTCAGCAAGACTCCGGAACCGCCGCCGGAGCGCAAGAAAAAGACCGGCAACAGCTTCGTCGTCCAGAAGCATGCGGCGACCCGCACCCATTTCGACTTCAGGCTCGAGCATGACGGGGTGCTGAAGAGCTGGGCCGTCACCAAAGGCCCGAGCCTCGATCCGGCGCAGAAGCGGCTTGCGGTGATGACCGAGGACCATCCGCTCGAATACGGCAAGTTCGAAGGCGTGATCCCCAAGGGCGAGTATGGCGGCGGGCCGGTGATGCTGTGGGACCGCGGCACCTGGGAGCCGATCGGCGATCCCGACGAGGGATTGGCCAAAGGGGACTTCAAATTCAGGCTGCATGGCGACAGGCTGAACGGCGATTTCGTGCTCGTGCGCATGAAGCCGCGGAAAGAGGATCGCGGGCGGCAGAACTGGCTTCTGATCAAGAAGCGCGACGACTATGCCGGCGACGGCGATGAGCCCACGCTCACCTATGATACGAGCGCGAAGAGCGGCCGCACCATGGATCAGATCGAGCACGGCGAGAGTGCCGTGTGGAGCTCCAACAAGGCTCAAAAAAAAACTCCGGCCGCGAAGCGCCCTCGCGCGGCAACGGCAAAGCCCCGGCGAAAAAAGTCGCTCACGCACTAGTTCCTCAGTTCGTTGAACCGGAGCTCGCCACGCTCGATAGCGACGTGCCAACCGGCAGGGGCTGGCTGCACGAAGCGAAATATGACGGCTACCGCATCATTGCGCGCAAAGCCGGCGACGAGATCACGCTGTTCAGCCGGAGCGGGCTAGATTGGACCATACGCTTCCCGGCCATTGCCCAAGCGCTTCGGACATTGCCGGCCGACATCGCGTTGATCGACGGGGAAGTTGCCTTCGTGCTGCCGTCGGGCATCACCGACTTCAAGTCGCTCCAGGAGCATATCGACACACCGAACCCCGCCATCCGCTATTTCGTGTTCGACCTCCTGTCGCTCGACGGCAAGGACTGGCGCAAGAAGCCGCTCAAGGAACGTCGCGCGCGGCTCGCCAAATTGATGGCGACCAGGGGTGTCTCCGATTTCCTCATCTATGCCGATTATGTCGAGGGCTCGGGACCCGATTTCTTTGCTCAAGCTCGCGCCGCCGGGCTCGAAGGGATCGTGTCGAAGCGCGCCGACCGGCCCTATATTTCCGGTCGCAGCAGAGACTGGCTCAAGATCAAGTCCACGCGCGGCGAGGAATTCGTCATCGGCGGCTATAGCCGCTCCGAGGTGAGGGGCAAGCCCTTCTCATCGCTTCTGCTCGGCGACTTCGAGGACGGCAAGCTGATGTATTCGGGCAAGGTCGGCACCGGTTTCGATGGCTCCGACTTCGATGCGCTTGCCCGCAAGTTCAAGCCGCTCGAACGCGCAAAGTCGCCGTTCGAGGAAGTGCCGCGCGAAGAGCTCAAGGGCGCGGTGTGGCTCGCGCCAAGACTGGTCGCCCAGATCGAATTCACCGAGCGGACGCGGGACGGGAGGCTGCGGCATCCAAGCTTCAAGGGCCTGCGCGAAGACAAACCGGCGGCAGATGTCAGGCGTGACCATCCGAGCGGCGAGGAGGCTGATGTGGCTCCAGCAAAAAGCGTGGCAGCAAAAGCGAAGGCGAAGGGCGACCCCGTATTCGAGGGCATCAAGCTCACGAGCCCCGACAAGGTGCTCTATCCAGAGGTGGGCGTGACCAAGCTCGACCTCGCCCTCTATTACCAGGCGATCGCGCCGTACATCCTCCCCTATGTCGTCAACCGTCCGATCAGTCTCGTGCGTTGCCCTGAGGGAATTGAGGGGGAGAGCTTTTTCCAGCGCCACGCCATGAAGGGCATGAGCGATGCGATCAAGCAGATTCCCATTTCCGGCGGCGAGAGCAAGAAGCCCTATCTCTATATCGATGACGAGGCAGGGCTGTTCGGGCTCGTACAAATCAGCACTGTGGAGATTCACGATTGGGGCGTGTCGCTCGATCATCTCTACGAGCCCGACCGCCTGGTGTTCGATCTCGACCCTGACGAGGGGCTCGAGCTCGATGTGCTGAAAGCAGCGGCGGTCGAGACGCGCGACTTCCTCGCCGATCTCGGCTTGAAGAGCTTCCTGAAATCGACCGGCGGCAAGGGCCTGCATGTGGTGGCGCCGATCGCGCCGAAGCAAGGCTGGGACGAGGTGAAGGCTTTCGCCAAGGCCGTCGCCGATACACTGGTCGAGGTGCGGCCAGACCGCTACACGGCAAATCCGCTGAAGAAGACCCGCAAGGGCAAGATCTTCGTCGACTATTTGCGCAATCAACGCGGCGGGTCTGCCATCGTGAACTACTCGACGCGGACGAAGCCCAACGCTTCGGTCGCCTGCCCGCTTGCCTGGGACGAGCTTAAGGGCCTCAAAGTCGCAAGCCCCTACACGCTGAAAACATTGCCGCTGCGGCTCAAAGCCAAGAGACGCGACCCTTGGGAAGGGTTCTTCTCCACCCGCCAGTCGATCACGGCAAAAGCCAAGAAAGCGCTCGGGCTCGCCTGATCTTCTCCTGCGCCAAACCGGCGTATAATGCCCGGCAAAGAAGGCTGGAGGGGAGCTTCGCATGAGAATTCTCGCGCGCCTGGTGGGACTCACCGCCTGTCTTTTCTTCGTCCTGTCACCAGCTCTTGCTGCCAAACGCGTGGCGCTCGTCATCGGCAACAATGACTATGAGAACGTGCCGGCGCTGCAAAAGGCGGTGAACGACGCGGGCGCCATCTCGCAAGAGCTTGCCAAGCTCGGCTTCGACGTGGTCTCGGCCGAGAATGTCGGCCGCCGGGCCATGAGCCGGGCGTTGGTCGAGCTCGAAGGCAAGATCGAGACCGGCGACACCGCACTCATTTATTTCGCCGGGCATGGCTTTGCCGTCGACGGCACCAACTATCTGCTTCCCGTCGATGTGCCGGCAGCGGGCCCTGGCGAAGAGGGGCTGGTGCGCGATGCCTCCTTCGCCGCCAACGGGCTCTCAGACCGGCTGCAGGAGAAGGGCGCTACGACCGTGATCCTCATCCTCGATGCCTGCCGCGACAACCCATTCGCGCTTCCAGGCAAGCGCAGCATCGGGCTTACCCGCGGCCTTTCGCGCATGGATCCGGCTGAAGGCATGTTCGTGCTGTTCTCGGCGGGGCAAGGTCAGTCGGCGCTCGATCGCCTGAGCGATACCGACGAGAACCCAAACTCGGTGTTCACCCGCACACTGCTGAAAGAGCTGGAGGAGCCCGGCCTCTCCATGGTGCAGATCGCCAAGCGCACGCAAAGCGAGGTCAAGGAGCTTGCCGCCAAGGTCGACCATGTGCAGGTGCCGGCCTATTACGATCAGATCGTCGGCGATCTTTATCTCGCGCCTGAGGGCGCCGCGCTCGCCAAAGGCAGCATCGGCACGCTTGAGGAGGGCGGCGGCAAGAGCGTCCTTCCGGCACCGGAGCAGAAAGTCGCGGCGCTGCCGGCAAACCCGCAGCCGATTGCAAGCTTCACCCGCTCAAACTCGGGCTGGATGGTGAATGTGTCGCTGCCGGAAGCTGCCACCCAGTTCGGCTACCGCATCGGCGACAAGGGCGCGTTCACCGATGCGGGGCTGCTCGACGCGCTCGATCAGCGCACTGGCGCACGCATGCCGAAGACCAGTTTCGAGATGGCGCCGGATCAGGGCAAGACCACGATCTACGTCACTTGGCGCGACAGACGCGGCGAGCAGGCCGATATCGTGCCCATCAATTTCGATCCGACTTCAGCGCTCGCCGACGAGCACAAGAAGATTCTCGAGCAGTTCTGGACGAGCTGGATCGCGTTTCGGGAATGGCAGGGGATGACGGTCTATTTCACCCAGCTCGTCTCCTATCGCTGCGCCATCAAGCAAGTGCGCTACAGCTTTGGCGATCAGCCGGTCGACAAGATTTTCAAGCTACCGCCATGCGATCCGACAGACCCGAACGCCGTGCCTGACGGCGCCACGCTCTATATGAAGGTTCCGCCCAAGACCCAATCGATGCAGGTGCAGCTCATTTATGCCGACGGGACGATGTCTCCGGCGCGGAGCTTCAACGCGCCGAAATAGCCGGGGATTCTCACCGCTTAGGCTCGCACGTTGAGCTTCCATCGGCTCGAATCATGCTTATATGGCGCTTATCTCAGCAACAAACGAAAGGAGGTGATCCAGTGTCTCATTGTCAACCGCCGCGGTCGCCGGCTCACATGACCTGGATGCTTGCCTTTTATGAGGGCAGCGTCGGCTAGCGACGCTTTAAGCGGTCCAAAGCGACCGCGGTCGACAATGGAAGGGCTGCTCCCAAGCAGGGGGCGGCCCTTCTTTTTTGCCTGGTTCCCAGTTCACGTGTTCAATGGCGCCCCGGCGAAGCTCTCATTCTCGCTTGCCTCTTCTGCATGACAAATCCACAGTGGGGGGCGCCCAGGGTGCCGGCAATTTCCTGCGCAACCGTTATAAGGTGTCGTTATCGTGAGCGTACAAACGGCCGTTGTGGTGGGCGTCGGATCGTCGGCCGGGCTTGGCGCCGCTCTTGCGCGCCGCTTCGCCAAGGAGGGCTTGCGGGTCATGGTCGCGGGCCGCACCGAGGCGCGCCTTGCGGCCGTCGCCAGCGAAATCCGCGACGCCGGCGGCAGCGCTGAAGCGGTCGTCGCCGACGCAACACGCGAAACTGACGTGGCCTCCTTGCTGAACGAAGTCGGGCAGCAGGGAACTCTGGGCCTTGTCGCCTACAATGTCGGCAACAACGCCATGATCCCGTCGCTTGAAATCAATGAGGCGCAGTTCGAAACCATGTGGCGGCAGAATGCGCTAGGTGGCTTCCTGGTCGGGCGCGAGGCGGTGCGCCGCATGCTGCCGCAGGGAAGCGGCACCATTCTCTATGCCGGCGCCAGCGCATCGTTGCGTGCACGGCCGCCCTTCGTTGCTTTTGCCTCCGCCAAGGCTGCCTTGCGCGCCGTAGCCCAGGGTCTCGCGCGGGAGTTTGGCCCGCAAGGAATACATGTCGCCCACGTGGTCATCGATGGCGTCATCGGCGGCGAATATGCGCGAAGCCGGTTCCCCGACTTCGTTGTGGCGAAGGGAAAAGACGGACTGCTTGCGCCGGATGAGATTGCCGACGCCTACTGGGCCTTGCATCGCCAGCCGCGCAGCGCCTGGACGCACGAGCTCGACCTCAGGCCGTTTAGGGAGCCCTTCTGAATCGACATTCATGCCGCACTGCACACGCGACCGAGCCTAGTCCCTTAGTACAGTGTCGCGGTGAGGCTTAGTTCCTTAGTACACTTCGCATCAGGACTAGTGTTGCGCTGACAGAGGAGGAGCGTTCCATGGTGCAATGGACACCGGATCCGACCTTTTACCCTTCACCGCGCCTGGCGGCCAAAGCGCCGGCCGAGACCGTTGCGTTTGTCGCGGCCTTCGATCCGGAGCGCAAGGTGCCGGACGCACTCGCCGTGGTCGACGTCGATTCCAAGTCCAAGAGCTATTCGAAGATCGTGGGCCAGCTCGACCTGAAACATCCGGGCGACGAATTGCATCATTTCGGCTGGAACGCTTGCAGCTCCTGCCTTTGCCCGAACGCGCCGCACCCACATGTCGAGCGGCGCTATCTCATCGTGCCGGGCCTTCGCTCCTCGCGCATCTACGTCATCGATACCAAGCCCGACCCGCGCAATCCGAAGTTCCACAAGATCATCGAGCCTGAAGAGCTCATCGAGACGACGGGATATAGCCGGCCGCATACGGTGCATTGCGGTCCGGACGGCATTTACGTCTCGGCGCTCGGCAACGCCGAGGGAGACGACCCCGGCGGGGTGTTTCTCATCGATCACGAGACCTTCGAGGTGCTCGGCCGCTGGGAAGTTGAGCGCGGTCCGCAGCGGCTCGCCTACGATATGTGGTGGCATCTCGGCTACGACACGGTGGTGACGAGCGAGTGGGGCACGCCGAATACCGTGGAGAACGGCCTCGTGCCGGAGATCCTGCTTGGCGCGAATTACGGGCGCCGCCTGCATTTCTGGGATCTGCACAAGCGCAAGCATCTGCAGGAGATCGATTTCGGGCCTGAGTATCAGCTCGTGTTCGAGCTCAGGCCGGCGCACGATCCGACCAAGGCCTACGGCTTCGTCAATGCCGTGATCAGCCTCAAGGACCTCTCGGCGTCGATCTGGACCTGGTATCGCGACGGGGACAAATGGGCGGTGAAGAAAATCATCGAGATTCCGGCCGAGCCCGCCGACCCCGATTTGCTGCCGCCGCTGTTGAAAGGCTTCAAGGCGGTTCCGCCTCTCGTCACCGACATCGATCTCTCGGTGGACGACCGCTTCCTTTACGTGTCCTGCTGGGGAACCGGCGACCTCCTGCAATATGACGTCTCAGACCCGTTCGCTCCGAAGCTCGTCGGCAAGGTCAGGATCGGCGGGATCGTCTCGCGTGCCACGCATCCGGCAGCGAACGGCCATCTCAACGGCGGGCCGCAGATGGTGGAGATCAGCCGGGACGGCAAACGTGTATATTTCACCAACTCGCTTTATGGCGCGGTCGACCCACAATTCTACCCGGAGGGAATCGACGGCTGGATGGTGAAGCTCGATGTCGATCCCGGCGGCGGTATTGCGTTCGACCCCAAGTTCTTCGTCGAATGGCCGAAGAGCCACAGGCCGCATCAGATCAGGCTCGAAGGCGGCGATTCATCGTCGGATTCCTATTGCTATCCATGATCGGGAGCGACGCCTCAAGACGCGGTTGACGTCGGCGGGCGCCTCTTGACCCCGCTCTGGCCGTGGCTCGTTTTGGCCGGGCTCGGCGCCTTTCATGGGCTCAACCCCGCCATGGGGTGGCTGTTTGCCGTGGCGCTCGGGCTCTATCGCCAGAGCCGGTCGGTGGTCCTCCTCTCGCTTGTGCCGATCGCGCTCGGTCATGCGCTCGCGATCGCCGTCGTCGTCTATCTCGTGGTGGTATTTGGCCAGGCGATCGATGCCCGGGCGCTCCGCCTCCTCACTGGCTGCCTACTGATCGGCTGGGGCGCCTTTTATCTCGCCTACGGGCATCGCCACCGGATGCGCATCGGACTTCGCACCGGCTATGCCGGTCTTGGCATCTGGTCGTTCTTGATGGCGACCGCGCATGGCGCGGGCCTGATGCTGATCCCCGCCCTGATGCCGCTGCAGGAGCCCGCGGAGCACATGCAGTCGGAGCACATGCACGCCATGCCGGTGGCAGGCTCGATCTGGATCGCGGGGCTCGCGGTCGCCGTTCACACCCTCGCCATGCTGACCGTGACCGGCATCGTCGCCCTCGTCGTCTACGACTTTGTTGGCCTCGAATTCCTCCGCCGCGGATGGGTCAATCTCGATCTCGTGTGGGCCGCGGCGCTGATCGCCATGGGCCTCTTGCTGCTGTTGACTTGATCGAGGTCCTGCCGGGCCATTGAAAGATTGTTCACGCCCGTCCCGCATCTTAGGCCTCCATGGGGGTCAGGGTTGCGTATCTCATCGCCAGTATGGCGATCGTCTCAGGCCTCGCCGCTTGCGCCTCCAATCCCTATTCAGAGCCGCGCGCGGCCTGGCGGGGTGAGGTCGAGGCGGCCTGCCTCGCCGGAGGAGAGGTGAGGCCGTCGGCCTACGTGCAGCCGATGTCGCCATTGGGGGGACGCGGCTCCTGCGGGCTCGAGCACCCCTTCAAGGTCAGCGCCGCGCTCAACGGACGTGTCGCCGTCACGCCGCCGGCGATCATCGGCTGCCCGATGACCGCGTCGGTCGATCGCTGGCTGATGCGCTCCGTGCAGCCGGCTGCGGCGGCCTATTTCCGCAGCCGCGTGGTCGAAATCCGCGAGATCGCTTCGTATGGCTGCCGCACGCGCAACAATCACGGCGCGGCCATGTCCGAGCATGCCTTCGGCAATGCGCTCGACGTCGCCGCCTTCCGCCTCGCTGACGGGCGCGAGATCGTCGTGCTGCGCGATTGGTGGCGGGGGGGACCGGCGGAACGGGCTTTCCTGCAGGCTGCCTTTGCCGGCGCCTGTGCCGAGTTCGACACCGTGCTCGGCCCAGGCGGCGACGCTTATCACGCAAACCACTTTCATCTCGACCTGCTTCGCACCAATGCGCGCAACGGCCGCCATTTCTGCCAGCCGACACCCTATGGCGGCGGGGGAATCGCCGAGCTTCCCGGCGGCGACAGTGTGGGAGCTGTGGCAAAGACGCCACTCTCTTTCGCCGGCAGACGAGGCGAGACCTTCTGAAAATACTGGAATTTGGTCGCCGACTGTTGCTGCGAGAACGCTTCGCAGTCGCAGCATTCCCCGTTATCATACTGAGTCGCAGTGGCGGATTGGTAGAGGAGGTTTTCGGACTTGGGCCATGTGCTCCTGAGGGCGGGGCACGATGGAGGGGGGCGATGGCAACTGGATCTTTGACGCAGATGTTCGAGGAGATCGCCGCCGGTCTGAAGGCCGGCGACGAGGAGATCTACGGGTGGCTGCGCGACCAACTTAAGGAATGCGGTGGCAGCGAGATCTCGATCGAGCTGGCCATGGGCGTGATTGCCAAGCTCCTGCCGGAAGACGCGCAGAGCGGCATGATCATCGCCTCGCAACAGGCACGCCGCTGGGCGCACTAGCCAAGGCCATTTTGCAGGCTAAGCCGTCCAACGTATCAGCCAGGAGACGAAGAAACGCGGCCCGCGGGCCACGGGCATTGGGCAATTGAGAGCGAGCCGCCTCTCTTCCCGGCTTTCCATCTTCGTTTGACCGAGCGCCTCCCCGAGAGTTTCCGCCCAACGCTCCTTGCCAGTGACGAGAGCCGTCGCGATCGGGTCGAGCTCGATCGTCGCGGACAGTCGATGGATCGAGCCCTGCCGCCATCGCCAATCGTGCAAGCCGACATAGCATTTCCGCGCGCCGGACTGCGCGGTCAGGCGCTCGATCACGAACAGATCCGATTCAAGGGTAAGCCCGGCTAGGAAGCGAAGGCCGAGTGGCAGAAG
The DNA here is from genome assembly GCF_050728395.1 of Methyloceanibacter sp. Taxonomy (GTDB): domain Bacteria; phylum Pseudomonadota; class Alphaproteobacteria; order Rhizobiales; family Methyloligellaceae; genus Methyloceanibacter. The sequence continues at coordinate 16,480 of NZ_JBOHJB010000013.1, read as the reverse complement.
CGGCTCGACGGCGTCGAACCACGTTCCGGCTCGGTCTGAGGCAAGGGCGATGGCCTTGGCGCCTTGCCGCTTAAGGCTCGCGGCGAAGATCACGCTCTCGGCGTAGCGGGGATCGGCAAGGACGACCGTCGACGCCGCGGTTCCGTTCGGCACGGCGGCCGACGCCGGGCCGGAGGGTGCGAGGAGCGCGATCGCCGCGGCACCGCCGAGCTTCAGCGCAACTCTGCGATCCATGGCGAACGGATGCATCACGGCTTGTCGTCCTTCGCGTCCTTCGCCTTGCGCAAGGCCTTCGGCCAGATGCCCTGTTTTCCCGGCGAAAGTATTCCGCCAGGATCGAGCGAGTCCTTCAGCCGCTCATAGAGGCGCATGGCGGCGTGGTCGTTGAAGTCGAACTGCGCGGCGACGAAATCCATCTCGGAAATATGGGCGCGATAGCCGGAAAGCTGCCGCTTATGCGCGTCTTCGATCAAGGTCTTGCCGAGAGCGCGAGCGCGGGCGCATTGCTCGGCGTCGTTGCGGTCGAAAATGATGGAGCCGGTGTTGATGAAGGAACGCGGGGTCGTGCTGGTCAGGCCGCAATAATGGTCGAAGCCCTCGGCGTTGAACAGCTCGGTGCGGCGCCGATAGAGATCGAGAAACTGAGCGCCCCGCATCGGCACCACGAGCGGGCACTCGATATGGGCGCCGGCGCCGCCGAGCCAATTGAGCGGCATCAGGTCGACGCTCGGAATGCCGGCAAGCGTCGCATGCTCAGGCGGGATCGCCTCACCGCGCCGGTAGGTGGCGACACCCAGCTCGACGCCTTCGATGCCGGAAAACGCGCCCTCCACCGCCTGGCGCTGCGCGGCCACGATCGTCTCCCGTCCGTAGAGGCCGAAGCGCAGGCCCCAATAGCCGATCCCCATCTCCTTGATCAGCCTGTCGATGGCGCTTTGCGGCAGCGCGCCTTTGCCGTCATACCATTCGGCGCGCGTGGTGTTGCCGGCGGCGATGCGCATCCAGTTGGCGATGGTTGCGGTCGGGACGATGCCGTCGAGCCGGAGCACCCTGAGCGCGTCGATCATCGGCACGATGTCCTCCTCGCGCCGGAACATCATCTCGATGACGGAGAACTCCTCAGGCTCAGGCATCAGCCACACACCGATCTTGGTGACCACGCCGAAATTCGATTGCATGAAGAGCCCGTCGAGCGTGGGGCCGAAGGCGTATTTGTAGAGCGGCCAAGCGGGATTTCCGGTCATGGCGCCGAGCCCGGTGCGCACCAATTCGCCGCCGGCAAGAACGACTTCCATGCCGCATTGATGCCCTGCGTGATCGCCATAGGGGGTGTAGCCGATACCGTGCTCGAGCGTGTTGCCGAGCACGCTGCCCCAGCCGGGATCGGGACAGTCGATCCACAAGGGATAGTTCTTGTCCCGGATGAATTTGTAGAGATCGAGATAGGTGACACCGGGCTCGACCACGGCGTAGGCCAGCTCGGCATTGACCTCGATCGCCCGCATGCGGCTGAGATCGAGGACCATAGACCCCTTGAGGCAGGGAGCGGCGCCGCCATAGGCATAGTTGCGGCCGAGCGAGACGGTCCACAGCGGCAGACGAAAGCGATTGGCCACCCCGAGCACGCCTTTCACTTCGTCCACGCTTGCCGGCAGGACGGCGCCCGACGGGGCGTATTCGTCGGCTAGACCAGGCGAATAAGGATCGAGATAGGGGGCAAGCCGATCCTCGGCCGTCACCACCTGATCGTCACCGACGATGCTGCGCAACTCCTTGCACGCAGAATCGAAATTTGGACTTGAAAATCCGGGCGGTAGTTGCAAAGCGCAGTCTCCGTACAATGAAAAAGGACAATAGCAGAGGCAATGCCCAAGCTTGCATCGTCGTCAGAAATTCGGGTGACTGGACAAAGCACTAGCCGAACGAGCCTTGTGAATAAGCATTTGTGCAAGCTGTGCATATTGACGAACGGCAAAAATATAACTGTCGCAAGCCTTGGCAGCTGTTCCACCCTTGGGGAATCAAAGGCGCGGGGGGTGGGGCAATGTCGATCAACGGATTTCGGCTGGGAGCACCGGATATCGCCTATATCGGCGCCGGCGTGACGGTGAAGGGAGCCATCGTGGTGCCCGACGCCATCATTGTCGACGGTGTAGTGGAGGGCGACGTGACCGCCCAATCCATCCGCATCGGACCATCGGGTGCCATCAAGGGCAAGGTGGTTTCCATCGACATCGACGTCTCGGGCACGCTTGCTGAGAAGGCCGATATCAAGGAATTCCTTCTTGTCCGCGCGAGCGGCCGGGTCGAGGGTCACGTGAATTGCGGCGACGTGCAGGTTGAGCGGGGCGCGGTGCTCGCCGGCGGCATCTTTTCGGTCTATAGCGCCGCCGCCGAGGTGAAGCCGGTCAACGACAACCAGCCGTCCTCGTCAGCGGAACGCGACGCTTCGGCTCCAATCGATCAGCGGACGAAGATCGACGCCGCCGAATAGGCGTTTGCAACGGAGCTAAGGTCAAGTGCTCACGCCCATCAGGGCGGCGGCTCTTTCTGCAGTATCTCCCGCAGAGATTGCTCGAAAGGCGCGCGCGAGATCTGCACATCCCCGGTGAACGGATAATCGAGCACGAGCGCAACAAATGCGGTCAGCGCCACGAGCGCCGCAAGCGACGCGGTCATGAGGATTTGCGCCACGAGATTCGACGTTCCGAAAAATGACGGATAGCCAAGCGTTATCACCGCGCCAGCGAGCAACACGAGCCAGAGCGCGGTTGGCACGCTGCCGTCGGAACTGTCCAGGCGCTCGCTGCGATTATCGCTCACCACCGTGAGCAAATCGAGCGTATGATGGTAAAGCTCGGCATCCCTCAGCTGCTGGGCACTTCCTTGGAACAGTGCCCGGTTTAGAAGTCGCAGCTCCCCCTGCGCATCTTCGCTCGCGAGACCGCGCGCCATCGATGGCCACTCGGAATCGCGAACCTTCTCGATGTACGAGGCAAGATGCTGGCGCAGATTGGCACCGACATCGCCAGACAAGGCATAGGAGACGTGATGGATATCGGCGAGCGCCTTGGCTTCGTTGCGCACCGCCGTTTCGGTGTCCCGGTAGTTCTCCCACACGGCGACCACCACGAAGGCGAGCAACACAGCATAGAACACCCCGATGACCGCGAATTTGAAGCCGGCGACTTCATTGTTGAGGGCGAGGCGGTCGCTGCCAAATCGCCGGCGGCAGAGAAGCATGAGGCCGATGCTGTAGGCTTCGGCGATGGCGACGATGCCGAGCGCAAGCAGCCAAGGCGACACTTCGTTAAACAGCTGAAGCATGTTTCGTCGCGATATCCGCGATTTTAGATCGGACCGATGAAATCAAGCTTGCCGATCCCCAACCCGCTAGCGCGCAGGAGATCGTAGGCCGTGGTGGCGTGAAAATAAAAATTCGGCAGCGCGAAGCGCAGGAGATAAGGCTGACCTTTGAAGCGAATCTCCTCGCCGCGCAGCTTGAGGGTGATGTCCCGGTCTTCAGAGCCATCAATGTCGGCGGGCTTGAAGGTCTGCACAAAGCTCAGGGTCTTGGCGATGCGTTGCCTGAGCGCGGCAAAGCTTGTCTCGTCGTCGGCATAGCTCGGGACTTCGGCGCCGGCGAGCCTGGCCGTGGTGCCCTTGGCGAAGTCCGTCGCAATCTGAATCTGGCGGGTGAAGGCGAACATGTCGGGGGTGAACCGCCAATTGAGCAGCACCGACTCTTCGATCTTGCGCTCCTTGGCGAAGGCCTCGGCCTTCTGCAAAATGGCATCGAGATTGTTCAGCATGGCGACAAACGTGGGGACGGAAGCCTGATACATCGAGAGGGACATAGGCGCTGCCTCAAATCGAGGTTTGAAACTGGGTCGCGGTCGGAGCTTGGCGCCTGAACAAGGTTGTCAGCCCCCTCCGGGGCGCCAGGGCTCAACGCACACTATTGCGGGAATAGCCTTTGCACGGGAATGCGCCTTATCCGCAATAGGCTACGAGCTGGCTCGGAGGCGCAGGGATTTCAGCACGCTGCGCTTAAAAAGATCATAAGCCGGCCTGCCCATAAGGGCGACGGCAGCAACCTTGGTCAAGAACGGTGTGGCCCCCAAGAGGGCGGTCAGCGCCGACTTGGCGCCCGTGGGCAAATCCGTGGCGACGGCGACTGGAATCAGAGTCCAGGCAATGTATCCGCCGACGATAAGCACAACTCCGACTGCAAAACGCCAGCCAAGCCTGGCGGAGGAACTGTCTTTCTCGACCACGTCTAGTTCGCTCCCCTTTTCCATGCCCCCTTGTTACGCAAGAATAGGACCACAAAGTGTTGCGTTTGTGACCCAGTCTTCAAGGCGACCCCCCGGTCACCTGAGGTTAATGCCTCGTTCCCTACCTCAGGGTAAAGAAACATTCGCTCATGTTTGCAAGGGAGGAATCGTAGACCCAATAAGGTCACAATCGTTGCTAAACCCTCAGCCGGATGGCCCTCATGCCGCAGCGCGGCGAACTGAAGTGGAGGATTCGATGCGATTTTTGTTGGTCTTTGGCGTGTTGGCGTTGGCTTGGTGCGCACAAGCGGAAGCCCGCACCAAATGGGTTCAGTCTGCCGGAGCCCCGTGCGAGACCGTGTGCCGCCACCCGGTGACCGTCGGCGGCAGGCCCGATGCTTATGTCTGCGCCGGCCACGTTACTGGCGCTCCTTACGGTGAAATCCGCAGCGGCATGATCGGCGCCGGGTCGACGAACTGCTACGTCCCGGGTGAGCAGGGGCGCATGCATTCGGAGGGGCCCTTCGTGTGTCTGTGCGATCCTCGCTAACTTCTGACGCAGTGCAGCAAAACGACACGCCGATGGGCGAAGCGACTCGCCCTTCGGCCTTCGATGCGCTATACTTTCGTTAACAAGCCAAAAGGCATGACGGGGCACAGAGTTGAAACTGCCCACTCCTGACAGGGAGGAATGGTCATGCGCCTTGAAGAACTTCCTAAAATGTACGGGCCGGAAACGCTGTCGCTGATGGACCGCGCTTTGGAGCAGGCCTGGCGGGAGCTCAAGCGGCGCGGCAATGTCGTCGATGCGAACGCCGCCAGAAGCCGGCTGACCACGACTATCGTCGCGCTTGCCTCAGTTGGCGAAACCGATTCAGCCAAGCTCAAGCGGTTCGCGCTGAAGGCTTCAAACGGGGCTTCCGGTCTGTAGAAGAGACCGTTCGGGACGTCTAGGTCAGAGGCGTGGCATGAGGTCCGGCGCTCGCCGGATACGATCGACGTCGCGGGCTCCCATGCCCAGCCGATCGCCGCCGCGGCTGTGATGCTGCTGTAACAGCCCGGCGCTAGTCTTCCAGCTCTCCTGATGAAGTTGCCAGCCCCGGCCAGGTCAGCTCGGCCGGGGTGTCTTCATGGAGCGCAGGCTTGAGGGCCTCACCGGTCGTAGCGGAACATGCGATAGAAGCCGGTCGGATCCTGAAACAGCTCTCGGGCCTTCGAGAACCCAGCCTGCCGCCCGAGGTCGAGCCATGCCGCCTGCGTCTCCGGCAGATCGCAGGTGGTGACATGGTGATCGATCTGCGCCCATTCCTCCGGCGTGAGCATGGTCCAGCGCGGCTGGTTGACGCGGCGGAAGCGCTGCAAATACCCCTCGCGGGTTTCGCCGTCTTGCCTGGTCGGCTCGTAGATCATGAGAAGACTGCCGGTGGACGCGTGCAAGGCCCGCATCAGGCGAAGCTTCTCATCGGTGGCAAAATGATGAATGGACAGGCTGCACCACGCGACGTCGGCAGGCTCCGGCCGGCGGGTCACCGCCTCGACGAAGTCGCCATGGTCAAGCTCGACCTCGAAGGGCATGTCCTTGAGATTGTTCGCGGCGAGCTCGAGCGCAGGCTCGGAAAGATCGACGCCGTGATAGTGACGAACCTTGGTGCCGGAGAGCGCGCGCATCTGGCTCGCATCGCCGCAAGCGATGTCAAGAAAGGCGAAGGGCCGATCGAAGCTCCGGTTGAGCGTGTCGCGAAGTAACGCGCCCACCGCCGCATGCGAAAGCTCGTCGCTGTCGACGAGCTTCTGGTAGGTCGCCCATTGTCGCTGGAACTGCTCCAAAGCGGACGCATCAACGACGGCTCCGTCGGGCTGAAATTGATGAATGAGGATATTCACCATGCGCACCCCCCGCCCCCCAGCGCCGCTACCCGGATAACCTGACTTTTATTCAAATACCTCCTATGCGCCCCGAACTTAGGTTTGCGCAACCCGGCCATTTGCGGACTAGAATGCTGCCCAGCCGGAAAATGGGGGCCCCGGCTCCCGAGAAATGTCGTTCGGCCCCAGGAGCGTCATGCTGACTCCAACCGAAAATGCTGACTCCGCCGCATCTACAATGTTCAGGAATCTGAGCACAAGCACCAAGCTCATTGTTTTGTGCGGGGCGTTCATCATCGCCATTGCCGTGGCGATCTACACTCTGGTCGCCGAGCAGCAGATCGCCATTGAGTTTGCAAAGAAGGAATTGGTCGGCGTCAACTACGTCGAGGCCATTCGTGGCGTCTATTCCAGGCTCCTTGGTGAGCCAGGAGACGCTGGCGCCTCAGGGCAGGCGTTGCCCCCTGCGGTAGCGGTGTTGAATTCACTCAACAAAGTCGACGCCGGGGCTAAGTTCAATACCGCATCGCTCGAACAGTCGCTGGCCAACACGCTGCGCAGGCTTTGGTCGGACAGCACCGAGGAGGGTGCGAAAAGCGGCCTGGTGGGGGAAGCGCTGGTCAAGGCCAGGGACCTGATTTCGCGTGTCGGCGACGATTCTAACCTCGCGCTCGATCCCGATCTCGACAGCTACTATTTGCAGGATACGGTGGTTAGGCAGATGCCGCGCCTGCTCGGCCAGATCGGCGATATTCGCGGGCTGATTGGCACAAGCTCGGTTCAGTCGCTGCCAACCGACGACAAGACGCGCCTCTTCGCGTCCGTCGCGATGGTCCGGTCCACGGCCGAGGAAATCGCGAGGAACTTGACCTCGGCCTTCCGCGGCGATCTCGACGGGACGCTGCGGCGAAAGATCGAGGCGCCGATGGCGGTGATGCTGTCTAGTGTGACCGCTTACCTCGGAGCGCTCGATGACAGCTTTGGCAATCCGGGAAAGGTCGATCAGGCCGCTCTTGACGATCTCCGACGCAGTGCCGCCAACGATGCGATCGACGCCTGGGCAGGCGGACTTACCGCGCTAAGGGGACTGCTCGAGCGCCGCATCGAAGGCTTGGACAATAGGCTCTACCGCAGCTTGTTGCTGACTGGGGCGCTGGCCGCGATCAGCGTCCTGCTCGCATTCCTCACGCACCGCCATATCGTGCAGCCGCTCGGGCGCCTCGAAGGATTGGCAAGGCGGGTGCGCGAGACAGGAGACTATGGTCATCGTGTGGACGATACGAGCAAGGACGAAATCGGGCGTCTCGGGGGTGCCTTCGACGATATGTTGGGCGAGCTTGAAACGGCTCATAAGCGTGAGGTGAGCGAAAGGGCGGAGCAGGCGGCGCGCGAGCGGCTGTCCGTGCTGCTTAATGCATCGCCGGCAGTCATCTATTGCCGGTCAGCAGGCGGGGATTACCAGCCCACCTATGTGAGCGAGAGCATTTCCGGATTGTTCGGCTGCACCCCGCAAGAATATCTCAAGAACCCGTATCTCTGGCGCGACCATGTGCACCCTGATGACGTGCCGCGCATCGCCGCCTGGGTGGATCGGATGTTCGAGAACGACAGGCGCTCGATCGAGTATCGCATCCGCCGCCCGGACGGCACCTATTTTTGGGTGGACGACCGGCAGCAGATCGTGCGCGACGCCGACGCCAAGCCGATCGAGATCGTGGGGTCGTGGACCGATGTCACGGCGCGCAAGGAGGCCGAGGAGACGCGGGAGAGAGTGCGCGCCAGGCTAGACCTGCTGCTGTCGGCGGCGCCGTCAGTCATCTACAGTTTTACCGCGAGCGGCGACTTCGCCCCCACCTTCGTCAGCGACAATATCGCGGGCCTGTTCGGCTACCGTTCCGAAGAATATCTGAAGGACGCCGCATTCTGGCGCGCACATGTCCACCCGGACGATCTCGCCGAGGTCGAGGCTGAGCAGGCGCAGCTGTTCGAGACGGGAGCGCATTCTTCCGAATACCGGTTCCGCAGGGAGGACGGTTCCTATTGCTGGGTCAGCGACGAGCAGCATCTCATTCGCGACGCGAACGGCGAGCCTCTCGAAGTGGTTGGCTCGTGGAGCAATATCGACAGCCGCAAGGAAGCCGAGCAGCTGCTGCTCGGGGCGCAACGCGAACTGGAGAAGGCGACGGAAGCGGCACTCTCGGCAAGCGAGGCCAAGAGCGCGTTCCTCGCCAATATGAGCCACGAGATCAGAACGCCGATGAACGCCATCATCGGGCTGTCGCATCTCGCGCTAAAGACGGACCTCATGCCGCGCCAGCGGGATTATGTCGTCAAGATCAAGCATTCGGGCCAGCATCTCCTCGGCATCATCAACGACATTCTCGACTTCTCCAAGATCGAGGCTGGCAAGCTCGCGGTCGAGAACATCGATTTCGATCTCGACAAGGTGCTGGAGAACGTCGGCAATCTGATTTCCGAGAAGGCTTCGGCCAAGGGGCTCGAGCTGATCTTCGACATCGAACCTTCGGTCTCCAACTATTTCCGCGGCGACCCGCTCAGGCTCGGGCAAATCCTGATCAACTTCTGCAACAACGCGGTCAAGTTCACCGAAAAGGGCGAAGTGGTAGTCAAGGCCGAGGTGTTGGAAGATTCCAAAGAGAGCCAGCTCATTTTGTTCTCGGTGAGCGACACCGGCATCGGCCTCACTCAGGAGCAGATCGGGCGCCTGTTTCAGGCGTTCCAGCAGGCCGACGTGTCGACCACCCGCAAATATGGCGGCACCGGTCTTGGCCTTGCCATCTCCAAGCGGCTGGCTGAGTTGATGGGGGGCACCATCGAGGTGACGAGCGAGCTTGGCAAGGGCAGCACCTTCCGCTTCACCGCGCGTCTCGGCAAAGCCGAGATGGCCCCGCGCCGGCGCATTTTGCAGTCGGATCTGCGCGGGCGGCGCGTCCTGATCATCGACGACAATGCGCAGGCCCGCAGCGTATTGTCCGGCATGCTGACCAATTTGAGCTTCGTCGCGGATGAGGCGCCGTCGGGTCAGGAAGGCATCGAAATGGTCAAGCAAGCGGCGCAAGCCCGCGAACCTTACGACATCGCCTTCGTCGATTGGCAGATGCCTGGCCTCGATGGCATCGAAACCGGCAAGCGCATTCTTGCTTTGCCCAATCTCGACACTCCGCCTCATCTCGTGATGGTGACCGCCTACGGTCGCGAAGAAGTTCTGAAACAGGCCGAGGAAAGCGGCTTCGAGAACGTCCTGATCAAGCCGGTGACCTCCTCCATTCTATTCGATACAGCCATCGTGGCGCTAGGTGCCGACCTTGAAGCAACCGAAACCATCGTCGCCGGACCTTCCTTCGATATCGAGCGCGTGCGCGGGGCCCGCGTGCTGCTGGTCGAGGATAATGAAATTAACCAGGAGGTGGCCATCGGCCAGCTCGAAGACGCCGAAGTCTTCGTCGATCTTGCCGAGAACGGCGCGGAAGCCGTGCGCATGGCGCGCGAGAGCGATTACGACATCGTGCTCATGGACATGCAGATGCCGGTCATGGATGGCATCGAGGCGACCCGCATCTTGCGTTCCGATCCGCGTTTCGAAACCTTGCCGATCATCGCCATGACCGCGAACGCACTCGTCTCCGACCGTGAGATGTGCCTGCAAGCCGGCATGAACGACCATATCGCCAAGCCGATCGACCCCGATCAATTGTTCGGAGTCCTGCTGCGCTGGATCAAGCGTCCCGACGGAGACGGCGCCGGCCTGCATGAATGGGCCGAAGCCAAGCCGGCGCTGACGGCGGTGCCCACGCCTCAGCTCGCTGCCGATGGTCCGCTCGCTATCGACGGCATCGACGTCAAATCCGCGCTGAAGCGCACCGGCGGCAACAGCCAGCGCTACGAGAGTCTGTTGCGCAGATTCGCCGCTCAGCAGGCCACGACGGTCGAAGACATTCGCAAGGCGCTGTCGATGGGCGATGCGGCGGCGGCGGAGCGCGCCGCCCATTCCCTGAAGGGCGCCGCCGGCACGCTCGGCGCCACCACCCTGTCCGAGGCCGCGGCCAGGGCCGAGACGGCAATCAGGATGGGGCAGGGTATCGACGCCGCGCTCACCTCTTTGTCGATCGATCTTGGCGCGGCGGTGGGTGCCATCCGCACCGCGCTGCCGCACGTGGCCCCGACCAACGGCGGCGGCGCTTCTCGCGATCCCGCCGCGGTGGTGGAGCCGTTGACCAGGCTGAAGCGGCTGCTCGAGACCGACGACGGCGAGGCGGCCGATTTCATGATCGACGCGAGATCGCAATTGGCCGGCGTTCTGACTGCCGCCGAAATCGAAACCTTGGGCGAGCTTGTCGGTGACTTCAATTTCGAATCGGCGCTCAAATGCCTCTCGTCGATCACAGATCGTCTATCCTTGAACCTCAAATGACCCGCGCATCCGACAACAAGCTCGTTCTGATCGTCGACGACACCCCGACCAATGTCGGTGTGATCTCGGGCGTGCTCAAAGGCGCGTACCGGACCAAGGTGGCGACCAACGGCGAGAAGGCGCTGGTGCTCGCTTCTGCCGCGGAGAAACCAGACCTGATCCTGCTCGACGTGATGATGCCTGGCATGGACGGCTATGAGGTCTGCCGCCGGCTGAAGGCCAACCCGGTCACCCGCGAGATTCCGGTGATCTTCCTCACGGCGAAGACCGACGCGCTCGACGAGGAGAATGGGTTTGAGGTCGGCGCGGTCGACTATATCCACAAGCCGTTTTCCGGGCCGATCGTGCTCGCCAGGGTCAAGACGCAGCTTGCCTTGCAGGACGCCCTGGCGCAGGCGCGCGAGGCGCAAAATCAGGCGGATGAGCTGCTGCATGCGCTGCTGCCCAAGAAGGCGGCCGACGAGATCCGCAGCATCGGCACCGTGATCCCGCGGCGCTATGAGAATGTCGCCGTTCTGTTCTGCGACGTCACCAACTTCACCTCCTACTGCGACAAGCACGAGCCAGAAGACGTGGTGTCGCGGCTCGACGCGTTGTTCGTCATTTTCGAGCGGGTGACGGCGCGGCATGGACTGGAGAAGATCAAGACCATCGGCGACGGCTTCATGGCCGCCGGAGGCTTGCTGCACCAGGTGGACGATCCCATCGGCTCGGCCGTGCGCTGCGGCTTGGAGATGGCCTCGACGCTGATCGACGCGCGGCTCGGCTGGGAAGTGCGGGTCGGCGTGCATGCCGGGCCGGTGGTGGCCGGCGTGGTGGGGCAGGAGCGCTATCAGTTCGATATCTGGGGCGACACGGTCAATGTAGCCTCGCGCATGTCGGATCAATCCAAGCCGGGATACGTCGCGGTGACCAAGGATGTCTGGGAGCAGGTCTCGTCGAGCTTCCAGGCCGAGAACCTGGGCGACATGGAGGTCAAGGGCAAGGGGACGATCGCTGTCTTCGGCATTGGCCCGCAGAAGACATGAAGGGTTGCGTTGCCGCTGTTGCCTCCGTGCTTGCGGTCTTTGCTGCTTGTGCCTCGTCGGGCGCAAGCGAGCCTGATCGCATCTATCCGGTGGGGATCAGCCAAGTCGAGTTTGCCGACAGCCATTACGGGCCTCGGACCCTCTCCATGGCGGTGTTTTATCCGGCAGTGGTCAGCGAAGGATCGCCCCGTTTTGTCGTGCCGTTCTTTGCCAACCTCACCCTCTACAAGGATGCCGAAATCGCCTTCGACGGCAACAAGCGCCCGCTCATCATGTTGTCGCATGGGCGCGGCAGCACCGGCCTGTCTTACGCCTGGTTCGCGCAAACGCTCGCCTCGCACGGCTACATCGTCGCGGCGCCCTATCATTGGCGGGCAAATAGCTACGATTCGACCATCGCCTATCTCGCCAACAGGCTGTGGCAGCGCCCGGTCGATGTCAGCCTCGACATCGACTTTCTGCTGAGCGATCCCGCCTGGAGCAAATATCTCGATGCCGACCGCATCGGGGTCGCCGGCCACAGCCAAGGCGGCTTCACGGCGCTCTGGCTCGGCGGCGCCAAGGTCAATCGCGACAAATACCTCGCCTTCCAGCAAGGGTGGCGCAACAATCAGCAAATTCCCGAGCACATCCGGGACGAGCTCCCGCTCGACCCCGAGCCCGCGCTCAACGTGAAGGACGCCCGCGTCAAGGCGGTGTTCGCCATGGCGCCAGGCATCATCAAGGCCTTCGGCATGGACGAGGCCGGGCTCAAGCAGCTCGACATGCCGGCCTATATCACCGTCGGCGCCGGCGACACGCAGACACCTCCAGCCGAAAACGCCGAGTTCGCGGCGAAATACATTCCCCATGCCGAGTTCGTCATCATTCCAGGTGCGGTCGACCACGAGATCTTCGTCAATGAATGCGACGACGAAGGCAAAGACGAATTTCCCGAGGCCTGCAAGGACGCGCCTGGCGTCGATCGCGCCGCCATCCACGCATCGGTGGGGAGCGCGGCGGTGAAGTTCTTCGATACCGCCTTGAGCCGATGATCTAGGTCACGCGCAGCGCCTGCCAGGCAACGGCGAGGTTGGCGGCGAAATAGGCCGCGAGCAGCACGCCCACCCAGATGCGATCGTGGCGCGCGATGGACGCCTCGGCTTCCGCATCGGCGCCGCGCCACGACGTCATCACCACGCGCGCCAGCGCCAGGATGATGAACAAATAGGCGAGGAGATAGATCTTGTCGATCATCATCAGGTAGTCGACATCGGGAAGCGACGCGCCGGAGGTGAGCTGCAAAGCGACGAGCGTCAGAAGCGCGGTGATGCCAAGGCCGATGCGGCCCTCGACGTAACGCGGCCGCACGAAGAACACGAGCGCAGCGCACACCACGATCAGCCCGATGGGCACGAAAGCCTTGATCGACATCGCCACGATCGGCCGCGTCACCGGAATGGTCAGCATCAGGCGCGAATATGCCGATGCCTCCGGCTCGGCGAGATCGCCGAAATTGGTGGGATAGGGCCTGTCGACGACCTGCACCTCCGGCTTGCCGACCTTGAAGCCCGGAAGCGTGATGTCAGGGTTGATGGTGACGCTGCCCTCGGGATCGGGAACATAGATTTGCGTGTCGGCGGCGGCGACCGTGTCTTCCATCACCACCAGCAGGGACTGCGTGTCGAAGGGATATTTCTCCAGCTGGAATTTGGTCGAGAACTGGCCCTGATAGCGGATGATGGAATAGAGGCCGCCATCAGGCATGGATTTCGGCTTGTCGTAGAGCTCGTCGCGGATGTTGGCGTCGGAGGCGTAGCGATTCATGAACTCCATGGTCTTTGAGGGGTCGAGATCGGCTCCCTTCCAGCGAAACCAGACATAGAGGTCGATGGCGTAGCTGTTGGTCTTGAAGTCGAGCTCCTGGATGTCGTTGATGTAGGCGCCAACCACGACCTTCACCGGCGCCTCGGGGGTGGGCTTAGCGGCCACCTCCTCGGTCGGGGCAACTGGCGCCCCGCCGGCCGGCGCAGGCTCGCTCCGGACGGCAAGGCAGGCAACCACCGCCAAAGGCAGGGCAAGAAGCGCGCTGGCCAAGAAGCGAATTACCATCGGCGGCATGGAGAAATCTCTGCTCTATCCCCGGAACGGTTAGCCCAGCGGCGCAAATCTGGCAAATGCCCGGGGTTGACCGCAGAATCGACCGCCGGGCGTCGCCAATCTAAGCGGTGGGGGTGGCGTTCCTTTGTGTAATCCGGGGACACCACCTCGGTTTCAGGTCGCTGCCTTCCTTGCGGGGGATTAACTTTGCCGGCGCAGTGGGTGTAGACTAGTCAAGTCCGCGTCGAGCGGAGCCAAGAATTCGGGGCGATTTGGGGGAACCTGGTTCTTATGTCACTGTTTCGCAGGAGCGCGTCCCCAAAGAGCACCGAGAGGCAGACGCGTCTGTTCTTTGCCTCCGATTTTCATGGCTCCCAGCGCATCTTTCGCAAGTTCTTGAATGCCGCAAAACATTATGAGGCCGATGTCCTGATCATGGGCGGTGACGTGGTCGGCAAGCTCGCCATCCCCGTCATCCGCGAGGGCAATGGCGGCTACCGGGCGCACCTCATGGGCAAGACCGAGCATCTTGAGGGACAAGCCGACCTGCAGGGCTTCGAGGATCGTCTTGGGACGCTCGGCTACTACAGCAAGATCATGGATGAGGACGAGTACCGGGCAATTCAGTCCGACGCCGGCGCCGTCGAGAGCCTGTTCCACGAGCTTGCCCGTCAACGGTTGGCCTCTTGGATCGAACTTGCCGAGACGCGGCTCGCCGGAAGCGGCGTCAAATGCTTCATGATCGGCGGCAATGACGACGATCCCGAAGTGCTCGAATTGCTGAGGGATGCAAACACGGAGTCCGTCGTCTTCTGCGAAGGCAAACAGGTGCAGATCGACGATCACCATACGATGATCAGCGTCGGGTTCAGCAACCGGACGCCGTGGAAGACGCCACGCGAGGTCGATGACGATGATCTCGGGAAGATGATCGAAGGATTGGCAGGCGGCGTGGCCGATGCCCAGCACGCGATCTTCAACCTGCATGTGCCACCGGTGGATTCGACGCTCGATACCTGTCCGATGCTGGACTGGAACACGAGTCCGCCGACCCAGATCATCAAAGGAGGCCAAGTGGTCATGCATGGCGCCGGCAGCAAAGCCGTGCGCCAGGCAATCGAATCGCATCAGCCGCTGCTCAGCCTGCACGGCCATATCCACGAATCCGGCGGCGTTGTCAAAATCGGCCGCACCACGTCCGTGAACCCCGGCAGCGAATACGGCGAGGGCGTACTGCGCGGCTGCCTGATGACTCTGGCTAAAGATGAGGTGAAGAATTATCAGCTGACCGCCGGCTGAAGTGTCGCGGCGGGGAGCGAAACTCTAATCAAGATAACGGAGAACTATCATGGCAGTGGCTGCAGCAAAGCCGGAAGTTTTCACCCGTAATTCGTCAGGCCTCGTGCGGGTGATGTCGCCCTATTCGGCCTTCATCTACAACATTCTGACGATGGGCCTGATCTTCCCGTGGACCTATCTGTGGGCGCCTGGCGCGCTGCCCGGAGGGCGGCTCGTCTGGGGGATTCTGCTCGCCATGATCTTCGAGATCCCCATCGCGCTGACCTATGTCTGGCTGTCGACGGCGCTGCCGCGTTCTGGCGGCGACTATGTGTTTCAAAGCCGGGTGTTCGGCGGCGGGGTCGGCTTTGCGGTGGTGATGTCAGGCTTCGTCATCTGGATCCTGCAATGGGTCGCTCTCTCAGGATGGCTGCTATCCTACCTCGGGTTTGCCTCCCTGTTTCTCGGATTGGGCGGCACCATGGGCAGCCCGACACTGACCAGCATCGGCGTGTGGTTCACCACGCCTTGGGGCATCATCATCGTAAGCGTGTTGAATGCGCTGCTGGCGATGCTGCTGCTGGTCAGCGGCTTCAAGAACTACGTCAAATTCCAATATGTGATGTGGTACGCGACGCTGCTGTCGTTCGGCCTCATGCTGTACCTGCTGTTGAGCGCCACGCCGGAGACCTTCGCGCAGAAGCTGAATGACTTCGTCGTCGCCTCGGGTGGAACGCCAAACTTCTACCAGACGGCAATCGATGCGGCGAAGGCGGCAAATATCGATCTCGACCCGCCGTTCAGCCTGTTGGCCACTCTTTTGGTCGCGCCGATCGCCTGGACGTCTCTGCAATGGGCAACCTATAGCGCCCAGCAGAACGGCGAGATCAAGGGCGCCCGCTCGTTTCAGAACCAGATGATCATCATCCTCGGATCGCTGATCGCGACCGGTTTGCTGCTCGCTCTCCTGGCCTATGCCTTCCAGCACGCAATCGGCACCAATTTCCTCTACGTGGTGGGGGCAGGCTATTGGGCGGGATTGGACGCAGGCAAATTCAACGGTGTCTTTCTGTGGCCCAACATTGTGGCCATGGCGCTCGCAGGCAGCCCGATCATCGTGGTGCTGATCGCCTTCGGCTACATCCTCAACTCGTTCCAGATCGTCAACAACTGCTATATCGGCATGACCCGCGTGATGGTGGCCATGTCGCTCGATCGCCTGTTGCCCGAATGGGTGAGCCGGGTCTCGGACCGGCTGCACACTCCGGTCAACGCCCACCTGGCGTACTTCCTCGCCAGCGTCCCGGTGATCCTGGTCTACAATTTGTGGGGCAGTTGGACGGCGCTGACCCTCGGGGTCACCTTCGCCTGCGGCTACGTGTTCGTCATCACCGCGCTCGCCGGTGCGCTGATGCCGTACCGCGCGAAGGCGCTCTACGACGCTTCGCCCGGCGCGGCTTACAAGGTGGGAAATATTCCAATGGTGACGATCTTCGGCCTGATCGGCGCCGTCGTCGGCG
>NZ_JBOHJB010000012.1:0-46941 GCF_050728395.1 Methyloceanibacter sp. | reverse complement strand
ACGTGGAGCCACAGTCGAAAGCCACCTTCACCCGCCTTTAGCTCATTTCGCTTGCACGCTTTTCCAAGGGAGAGAAAACGATGCTGAGACGTGTCGTGATCGGCGCGAGCCTGGCCTGCCTGATGGGCGGCGCCGCCTACGCCGTTGACGAGCCTGCCGAAGGTGACGATCAGTGCACCCAGCAGCTCGCGGCCGCCGAGGAGTCGGTACAGAACAAGATCGACGCCAATACCATGAGCGAGGAGGACACCGAGAAGGTGAATGAGCTTCTCGACCAGGCCGACGCGCAATGCACGGAAGGCGACCTCGCCAAGGCGACCGAAACGCTCGCCGCCGTCAATAAGATCGTGGGCAAATAGGCTTTGTGACGTGAGAGGCGGCGTGATCTCACGCCGTCCTCACCCCTTCAGGCCGCGCCTCGTCGGCCATTCCTTGACTTGGCGGCCTTCCAATCGCTAAATCCTGGTTTGAGGCCTGAAGCGGGCGGTTAGCTCAGCTGGTAGAGCACTGTGTTCACATCGCAGGGGTCGCTGGTTCGAGTCCAGTACCGCCCACCAGGATTTCAGCCAAAAATGCCCGAAAGAACACAGTGACCTTCGGTTGCGTTGAACCAGTGGCGACCCGACTGAGCGGCTGGAGGGTCTTAAATGAGAGCGGGGCCGCCGCACGCGCTATACAACCGCTTGAAGCCACTAACCCCTTCTAGCGCGACGACATTGGATGGGGATCTCGTTCGAGTCCAGTACCGCCCACCATTCATGACGAAATCCGAAACTCCCCCGCCTCCTGTCGCGCTTGAGGGCCGTGACCGCACCGGCGACGGGCGGCAATTCTCGCCCTCAGCCGCGCGGAACAGCGGGCCAATTCGAGAGGTCGTGGAGAGGGCGCTTCCGCGGAGCGGTGCCGCGCTCGAAATCGGCTCCGGCACCGGGGAACACATCGTCTGTTTCGCAAAGGCCCTTCCCGGCCTTGTCTGGCTACCAAGCGATCCCGATCCGGCCGCGCGCGCCAGCATCGAGGCGTGGATTGCTTGCGAAGGGCTCGCCAATGTCCGGGCGCCGGTTGCCATCGATACAAGCCAGGCGGCCTGGGGCGTTGAGGACGACGCGCCGTTTGCCGCGATGGTCTCCCTGAACATGGTCCACATCGCGCCTTGGCAGGCGGCGCTCGGGCTTCTTGCCGGCGCCGGGCGCCTCCTACGGCCGGACGGAATACTGTATTTCTACGGCCCCTTCATGACGGGCGGCAGACACACGGCACCCTCCAACGCCGCCTTCGATGCCGACCTCAAGCGGCGGGACCCGCGTTGGGGTCTTCGCAACGTCGACGACCTCGTCCGCGAAGCGGTGCCTCACGGGCTTGAGCTACGCGAGGTCATCGAAATGCCGGCAAATAATCTTTCGCTCGTGTTCGTCAGGACGGGCAGGTGACAGCCTAGACCCGATGCTGAAGAGGAAAAGACGAGGCACATCGTCCCTTCCCTCCTGATCGTAGCATTCCATGACAAGCAGATGGGACAAGCCTAGGTCCTCGCCGGCTCCAGCTCCGGCCCAGCTTGGTGCTGCAAGGCGAAGACCTCCTCCGGGCTCAACGTCAGGCGATGGCGCCCGTGGAGCGCGAAATAGCCGCTCGCTGCAGCGAACCACATGATGACCCAGAGAACCCCCTTGGAAAAATTCGGGTCTTGCAGCTGATAGAACAGTGTGACCGTTGAGATGGCGATGACGGCGGCGGCGCCGAATTGGCCGAACGGACTCAAGAAGGGCCTTGCCATTTCAGGGTTCTGGCGGCGCAACACGATGAACGAGATCGCGCGCAGGATGTAGGACAACATGGCGCCGAACACCGCCATGTTGAGCAGCACGCTGCCGATCACCGGCGCTGCCGCCTTGCCGCCGAGCACGAGCCACAACGTCATCATGATGGCGAGGCCGAGCGCGGAGCCGGTGAGCAGCGCGACGTGGGGTGTTTTGTGGACGGCGTGCGTTCTCGACAGCGCAGCCGGAAAGTAGCCGGAGCGGGACAACGCGAAGATCTGGCGCCCAAGACCAAAGATAATGGCATGAAAACTCGCGATCAGGCCCGACAGCGCGATGAGCCCCAGTGGAATGGCACCGGCATCGCCGTACAAGGCCCGGAAGCCATCGAGGATGGGTTCGCCCGACGTGCCGAGTTTGTAGGCGCCGACACCGTTGACCGCGGGGTTGATCGCCGCGATCAGGAAGGCCGTCACCGTGAGCGTCACGAGCGCGAGCAGGATTCCCCTCGGCATGTCGCGCCGCGGGTCGACGGATTCTTCGGCCGCCAGCGGCAACTCTTCGATCGCGAGATACAGCCACACCGCGAACGGCAAGGCGGCGAGGATACCTTGCACCCCGAATGGAAAGAGCGGGCCTGAGCCGCCGGCGAGTTCCCTTCCATCCGCGCTAATGTTCAATGCGAAGCGGGCGATGTCGACATGCGGAATGGCGAGACCGCAAAACAACAGCAGAATGGCGAGCGATATGAGCGTGATGACGAGGGTGACGCGAAACGAGAGCGCGATGCCGCGGATGTTCAGCACGAGAAACAGGCCATAGGTGGCGATCCACCAGCACCAATCGGGCATTCCGGTATCGAACATGCTGCCGAGATAGGAACCGATGAAGAAGCAGATGACCGCGGGCGTCAGCACATATTCGACGTTATCGCACACGCCGGAGAAGAAGCCACCCCATGGACCCATTGCCCGGCGCGCAAAAGCATAGGTGGCGCCTGCGTCGGGAAGAGCCGCACTCATCTCCGCGATACAAAAGACGAGGCAGAGAAACATGAACGCCATGATCGCCGCGGCGGCGAGCAAGCCGCCCCATCCCGCGACCGCGAGCCCATAGTTCCAGCCGGAGAAATGCCCGCTAATCACGGCGCCGACGCCGAGCGCCCACAGCGACCAGATGCCGGCATAGCGGCGAAGCTGCCGTTTCTCGAAGAAGCCGGCGTGGGCTGCCTCCCGACCGGCGCCTGAAGAGCCACTCACCATTTGCGCCTGCTCGCGGGCTCCGTACCGTTGCCGTTATGCTTGACCTCGGTTTCGGCCGCGGGCTTGTGGACCGCGAACGGATGCGGGCCGGCCTTGAGGACGAACTCGGCGCGCTCCCGGTCGTAGGCGAGGCGGATGCTTTGGCCTTTGAATTCAAGGAAGTTTCTCATTGGGGGTCTCCTTGGCGTTGGCTCGCCTTCCACCAGGCGAGGTAGTCGGAAACGAAACGGCTGATGAGCCTGTCGGTGACATTCGGCATGACGATCGCGTGCGCTTCGCCGTTGTTGCAGGCGAGTTGATAGGTGCGCACGATGGTTTCGCCGGGTGTCGGAAAGACCACCGTGAACGAATGGGGATTGCACAGCACCGGCACGCCGGCTGAACGCAACGCGGCGACCAGGCGCCCGGTTCGGGCGAGGCAGGCGCAGACGTCGGCTCGATAACCGTTCGCGCCGTGACCGATCAGCCGCGACCAAATCGACAACACGGCATGGCCGTTGCGCGAGCCCATGAGCGTCGTGTCGCTCGACCGCAGATACGCGATCGCGGAGGCGACACGGTCCACGTGCTTCCGGCGGGCAATGAGCACGCCGCAGGGCATCGGCGTTCCGATCATCTTGTGACCCGAGGTCGACAGGCTATCGATGCCGTGACGGAAGCTTGGCTGGATCGCGAATGGCACTCCTGCGGCGAACGGCAGCACCATGGCATTCAACGCGCCGTCGACATGAACAAATCGCCGGTCCGGATCAAGGCCCGCCGCGTCGAGGCAGGCGACGACGGCCGCGATGTCGTCATGGGCGCCCTTGACCGTGGTGCCGCAGGTCAGCGCCACGATGACGGGACTTCCGTCGAGCGCGCCGAGCGCTTTCGCAAATGCCTCGATGTCGATGGCGCCGCTCGTCTCGCACTCGACCGCGATGGCTTCCATGCGCATGATGCGCGCGGCCTTCGGGATCGAGTAGTGCGCCTCGCGGCTGTAGATCAGTTTGGCGTTGGGAAAGGCCTCGCGCGCCAGATAGAGCGCCCAGATGTTACCCTCGGTGCCGCTCGCACCGACCGAGCCCCAGAATTTTTCGCGTTCGTCGCAATGCCACAGGTCCATCAGCCAGTCGACGGCCTCGCGTTCGAGATCGCACGCATGCGAAGCGTAGTGCGAGCCGACATAGGGGTCGCCGAGATTGTTGACGAGATAATCGCCGAGAGATGCCGGGACCGGCGAATAGCCCACCAGGTTGTACGGATATCCGAGATGGGTGGCGTGCGCCGAGCGCATGCGGTCCTCGGCTTGCCACAGGACATCCTCGATCGGCCACGATTGCCCGGCGCGAAAGGTCTCCCGCTTGAGTGTCACCACACTGGTCATTGATTCCCTCCTTGGGACGTGGTTGTGGATTGCGGCACCCGGACGCCGGGGGTCCTTGTCCAAAGTCCTCTGCTTCACGTTGGTAGATGTTGCTTAACCGGCTGCGGCCGAGCGCTCAGTGAGAAAACTCACGCCAATGCAAAATGCATTCAGGACGGTCGGCCTTGCGGGCGTGCTGCGAGGCGAGCGACGGGTCGCCCGTGGAGACCACATCGACTTAAATCAGCGGAGACCCCAGGGTCGTCTATTCCTCATCTGGGATCATGGCGCGCACCCACGCACCGAAGGCGACAATGCCAGCCCATCTCAGGGTGAACTCGCACGGTTTTGTGGCGACGAAGCAAAGACCTTCGTCCACGAGGTTGATCGAGATTGCGTTTTGGTCCCCAACGCAGAATCGTACCGTTTCGCGTTTCCAGTTTGCAGTTTCCTTCACGCCACGCCTCCGATTGCATGCGACCCAGCAGTCAAGCGCCTTGGCGCCTGAGGTCAGCAAGCCTCGGGCATAGCGGCGCCATACGTCAGACGGGGACGCATCATTTCGCATCAGCTTGAGATTTGCCGTGCGCACGTCCCGGTTTGACGTGCGTTGCTCCTAAGTCCTGGCCTTCCCCGATCTTGTTCAGACTGAGGAGCGTTCATTGGCCGATCCGATCGTTGGTTGCCTTTTCAGGCTGGCATTTGCCCTCGCCGTGGTCTTAGCGGCGGTTCTCCTCCTGGTTCTGTTTGACTTCATGGTCTTCGGGTAGCCGGCAAAGTTGCCTAGCGGTTACCCTTCGCACGCTGTCCGTCGCGCCCCCGATTCCGCAATTGGCCGCGGCATTGTTCCTTGAGGAGTGAGATCAGCCGTTTCGGCTTGACGATCTCGACCTCGTCTCCCCAGGTGAACAGGTGCCAGGACATTTCCAGGAGGCCGCCGGCCCGAAACCGGACGATCAGCGATCCGTCGGGCTGAGGTTCCATCACCTGGTTGGGGTGAAACAAAAACTCCGCAGCATCGGAGGCCACCCTGGGAGAGAACTTCCAGACGACATCCACCGGATCTTCATGAAATACGCCAAACGATCCTTCGGCGTATTGCTGAATCGAGAAGCCGCGCTTGCGAGAAAACGTTTGCGCCAGCAGCTCCACGCGCTCGATGTTCGACAGCGCGAATTTGCGGAAGTCTCTTGCGCGATCGACCTCGCTCCACGCCACGAGATAATGGCGCGTTCCGTAGAGGAAGCCATAGGGCTGCACGATCTGATAGCCGCGCTTTCGCGATCCGCGATAAGTGTAGTGAAGCCGGACCTTGCGCTGCGTGATGATCGCCTCGCGCAATTGGCTCAAGACATCCAAATTGATCGCTGGTCTCGGGCCTGCCCGCATCGCGAGCCCTTCGGCCTCGGTTAGCGCCTCGAGATCTGGCGCGATCCTCGCTTTTGCCGGTTTCTTCAGCAGGGCCTGGATTTTCGACAGGACGCGTTCCAGGTTCCGCACCTGACCGCGCATGTTTTCGCGGCGGAGCACCGAGATCGCGGTGGCGAGATCGGCAAGTTCATCGGCGGTGACCTTGGCAAGCCCGCCTACTGCACCGCCGGGGAGGCGCCAGCGCTTCGGGACCTCACCGGGATTGGACTGCTCGATCTCGGGAAACAGCCGCTCGACTGCGTCGCGAAGCCGTTCCGCAGTTCGCCGGCTGAGAGGCCGGTCGGCGTATCCGCGCTGAATGTCTTCAAGCGACAGGCCAAGCGCTGTGGCTTGCATATCGAGCGCGATACGCAAGACGGTTTCCGACTTCTCGTAACGCATGGGCGAGCGGAGGTTGCTTATGAAGTGCAGCCGCACACATATCAGTCAAATCGCGGCAGTTGCAACTTGCGCAGCGACAATAAGCGCGCCGATTGGCAGGCTGACCTAGCCAGTTTGCATGTTCCGGCTTGAACGAGCGCGGGCTTAACCTCGCGCCGTCTTCAGGGAGACCTCGGCGGCAGCCTGCTCGGTGTCGGCATACATCGAGAGCATGGGCTCATCGGTGAGCACCACTTCATCATACTCGCCGAACCCGTTGAAACGATTCGCCAACACGCGACCATAGGCGCCGATCTGACCGATCTCGATATAGTCGCCTTCTTGCACCGAGGGCGGCAACACGAAGGGGCCTTGCAGATAGTCGGAGCTGTCGCAAGTCGGGCCGTAGAGCGAGAATTCAGCCTCGCCTTTCCCCTTGGCCCCGGCCGCCCCGATCAGCCGCGCCGGAAAGCGGAAACGGGAATAGGCGGCATCGAACAGCGTGCCGAAGGCGCCGTCATTGATGTAGAGCGCGTTGCCGCGCCGCGCGTCGACGCGAACGATCACCGACTCGGCCTCGGCCACGAGCGCGCGGCCCGGCTCGCACAGAAGCTCGCAACTATCCTTGACGGCAAGCTCGTCCCACGCCGCGACGATCTCGTCGGTGTAGTCGGAAAGCTCGGGCGGATCGGAATGGGGATAGCGGCTCGGGAAGCCGCCACCGATGTCGACAGCATCGACGAGCACGCCCGAGGTCACGATCAATTGACCGACCTGCCTGAGCGCCTCGCCGAACGCTGCCGGGACGACCGCCTGCGATCCGACGTGAAAGGTGATGCCAAGCCGGCGCGCGACCTGGCGCGCACGCAACAGAAGCGCCGGCGCTTCGGCCATGGGCACGCCGAACTTGCCTTCGAGCGGAATGAGGCTGTGGGTGTTGGGACAGGCAATGCGAAGATAGAGCGCGAGGTCCCGCGTCCGGCCTGTCTCCTCAAGGATCTTGTCGAGCTCATCATCGCTGTCGAAGGCGAAACTGCGCACCCCGAACTCGTCAAAGGCCGTGCGGATCGAGCCCCGCGACTTGACCGGGTTCATGAAATAGAGCTCGGCGTTCGGCACCGCCGCCATGCGGGCGATCTCGACCGACGACGCCACGTCGAATTTGGTGATCCCCGCTTCGGCCAGAGCCTCGATGACAGGCGAAGCGTCGTTCGCCTTGGCGGCGTAGAGGACTTGACCGGGGAAGTTGGCGAGGAACCAGCGCGCGGCGCGCGCGGCGGCATGAGGCCTCAGGCAGAGGACCGGCCGCTCGGGGCGATGATTACGGAGAAGCTCCGCAGCAGAAGTGAAAACGTCCATCCCATGTCTACTCCCACACGAGATTGAGATTGTCAGTTGCTGCCCTCGAGCACGAATGCCAGAGCGGTCCGGTCACGTATGCAATCTGACCCGGCTTGTAAAGCGGTTTTCGCGAACCACACACCGCTTAATGGGGCCTCAAGCTTCAGGAGCGAGCTGGGGCGGGCGGCGGCGAGGATGCTCAGACCCCTCGCCGCCTATTTTATAGGCTATTTCACCTCGAGCTTGATCGCCGCCCGGGACAGGCCACTGTCCGCTGCCACAACCTCGGGCTTGGCGGCTTCTCCCGATTCTTTGGCCTTCTGAGCCTGTTTTTCTCCGACCAGGATGCGCCGCGTCTGATCGACGTGCTTGACCGACAAATCTCGGTAGTTACCGACCGGCGTGAAGGCGCGCGACTTGAAGTCATGCTTGATGCCGTCGACATCCTTCCCCTCCGCGTTGCACACCGCAATCACCGTCTCGGTGCCGGGATCGGCCAAGCGATAGTCGAACTGGGCGTCGTCCGCCGGAAACTTCAGCGTCTTTCCCGCAGGCAGGAAGCTGACTTGCTGAAACTTGTTCGGGAGGATCACCACTCCTTCATTGCTGGCATCGACGTCGATCAGCGTCAGATTGCAGTCCTTCTTTGAGGTGACCGTGAATACGGGCTTGTCATTCACTTTGTAGTCGGAGCGGTCGGCGACCAGTGTCAATTCTGTCGTGTCGGCAACCTTGGTCGGTTCTGGCGCGCCGGGCACCTTCAGAGAGGCGACGTCAACGGGCACGTTGCGGGTAACCAAGGTGATCCACTTAGCGAACTCCGGCTCGAACTGCCCACGCGGCAGATGCCCTTGCTTGAGCTGATTCTTGTCGGCAACGAAAGGCTCGCCGACATCGTTGAGCGCTGCCTCAAAGTCCTGCCGGTCTAGGCCGAACTCGGCCGCTGCGACGTATTGGCGTAGGTCGGCCTCGTAGCGGCGCGATAGGGAATTGATGCTTTCGAGCGCACTATCGGTGTCGAGAACTACCTTGAGGCCTGCGGCACTCAGCGCGGATTGATAGCGCTTGGTGTCTTGATCGTAGATGGCTTTCAATTCCTCATTCGTCGGATACAAGGCCTCGACCTGCTTCTTGACGTCGAGACTGAAGCTGTGGTCGTTCGCCACACGATTCCGGATGTCGTCGGCCTTGCGGTTGATGCCTTTCCTATGGCAGCCGAAACAGGAGATGGCATTGGTCACAGAACTGTCACGCTGTGACGTGTCGAGCACGATCTCCGTCGGTCCCTTGTCGAGACGGGCACCGGCCGCAGTGTTGAGATAGTAGCCCTGGAAGCCATTCGGCAGGCTGAAGATGGTCTCGCCGCCGTCATGCTTGAAGGCATCGGGGCCGTCCGGGCCGAGCGGATGCCGGAACAGGCTTTGTGCAGGAGCGTCGCCCTTGAAATCGTAGGACGTCCAGAAGTAGCCGGTGGAGATCGTATGCCGCTCGATCAGGCGATTGTGCTTGCTCACACCCGACTGCTGGAAGGCGGCCCGCTTCACGAGAAACGCCTCGATGTCCTTCTTCACATCGACGTTTTCGACCTTCTCAAACCCGGCAAACGTGTCCGGCAGCTTGAGCAGGTCGTAGTAGAGCGGCGGCCGCGATGCGGTGAAGGCAAACCAATCGCCTCTCACCCAGGCAAGCGGCGTGCCGGTCACCGCCTTGACGGTTTCGTAGGGCGTTGTGTCGGGCCGCATGGCGTAGGGATAGACCGAGATCACGCGGTTCCACTCGGCTTCCGTCCAATTCAAGTCATCAAGATTGAAGGCGATAACCGTTTCGGCCGGATCAATGGTCCGGAGCCTCAACGCATCGGGATTTCTGCTCAAGCTATTGAGGAGCTTGACCACGGCATTGCGGTAAAGATCCAGGTCCTCCTTCTTGACGCACGCATTATGGAGATTTGAGAGCGTGATGTAGCGCATTCCCTTGCGCCGATGATCGGGCTGCTTCTCGAGGTCGTTTGCTATCGCCTGCACGATTGCCGCCTCATCAATCAACCCACGGTCGGTGCATTGGGGATTTCCCACCGACTTGACCCAGTCATAGATGGCGTTGATTTCTTTCTTGGTCGGCACGTGCGGGCAGTCGGCCTCGGACTCGGTGCAGTCGAAAGGCATCTCCCCGTTAAGTACCCTTTTGTAAACCAGGGAGTCTTCCGGGTTGCCGGGTACGACCAGGCTGCCATTGTCGGCGAGCTTGTCCAGCTCCAAGATATTGCCAAAGTTTGCGCGAACCGACCCCTTCAGAAGCGGGCCGGCCTGATGGCAGCGGGCGCAATTGACCTCGAAGGAGAGAAACGCTGCGCGTTCGATCGGATCTTCGGGCACCGTCAATCCTGAGGCATCGGCGGCCCCTGGTACCACCTCGGGTGCTGCGGGAGCAGCCTGCTCCTCTTCGCCCTTCTCTTCAGCCTTGTCAGGCTTGGCAGGAGCGGCCTCCTCGCCCCCCTCTTCAACCTTCTCAGGCTTGGCGGGAGCGGCCTGCTCTTCCTTCCCCTTGGCCGGCTCTTCGGCCTTCTCGGCAGGTTGGGCCTCGGGGGCGGTCTCTTTCGGCTCGGCAGTCTCTTCTGCTGCTGGCGCGCCGGCGTCCTTTCCTGGCTCGCTTGCTTGCGGGGAGGCCTTATCCCCGCCGGGCGCCGTCGCGGGAGCGGTATCGGAGGTGTCGCCCGGAGCCGTATCGGCATCGCCCGGGGTTGGGCTTTCCCCAGGACCCGCAGCGACGGTGAGCGCCGGCTCGGCCGCCCAAGGCGTGCTTGAGCTGAGCATGGCGCAGGCGAGTGCGAGAAGCGCGAGAGCCGCGATCGAAGTGTTCCTGCGCAAGGTCATGGGAAACCTCCATTTGCGTGAAATGCAGTCAACGGCGTCTGCATAGACGCTTGCAACTGAACGCTGCATGAACGGCAGCGCAAATCTAAGGTGCCGGGAGCGAGGCATCTAGCCTCCAGCCCCGGTATAGATATCGATGATTCCGATCTGCACGTCCTTGCCGGAAAGCGCCTGTTCCAGCACCGGCCGCAAGGCTTCCGACCGCTGCGGCGTCGTCATCGATTGAAGCCCCACGTGTAGATCAGGCAGCTCATCCTTGGAGAAGATCGCCACCATGTGCTCGGCGCCATAAGGTGGCTTGTCGACCTTGAACTCTTCGTGAACCGTCTCGCGGCTCCAGTCCTTGCTGGCGTCCGCCGGCTTCCGCGGGTCGGGAATGAAGAACTCAACATGCCCGTCCGGGGGAAGGTTGAACAGGGTGAGATGGGGGTATTTCCCGCCCTGCATTTCAATATCGACGAGATCGCCCACGGCGTAGCGCTGATTGCCGCTGGCGAGCTTCGCTTTCACCGGATCGAGTGCTGCCTGCTTCTTCAGCCATTTGAGCGCCGCCCATTTGGAAACGACGCCTTTGATGCCGGCCGCGTCCACCTTCTCGGCGACAACCCCGCCGACCACATGCTCGACGGTCCCCTTGGGCACCGACCATACGAGATCGGCCTCCGCCTTGTCGGCGACGACGGTCACGAAAGGCAGATCGGCGAACGCCGCGCCATCGCCGCCTTCCACCGCCACCTTGAGCTTGAGCTCATCGGAACCTGCCGGCACAGGAAGAGGCGCCTTCGCCTCGCGCAAGGTCATAAGCTGCACCGAGCGCGCCCGCAGCGGCAGCACCTGTGGAGTCTGCTGGCTCTCGACCTGGGCATGCACGGCCGGCACCACATAGCCTAGCAATTCGAGCTCGCTCAATTGCCCGTCGCCGTCCTTGTCGGCCCGGCCTTCAAGCGCACGGGCAAAGGCCCAACTCAAGGCGCCACGTTTCTTGCCGTCGATGGTCACCTCCGGCGTCTCTTTATCCTCGGTGACGGCGGCAACGAAG
Source organism: Methyloceanibacter sp. (assembly GCF_050728395.1). Taxonomy (GTDB): domain Bacteria; phylum Pseudomonadota; class Alphaproteobacteria; order Rhizobiales; family Methyloligellaceae; genus Methyloceanibacter. The sequence goes on along the minus strand of NZ_JBOHJB010000012.1, from coordinate 35,533 downwards.
GTGACGTTCTGGAAATCGTCCTCCGTGAGCTTCGAGATTTCCGGCGGCGGAAGGGTAAGCTGGTCAGCTGTGATGGTTGGTACCCGCATCTTGCGAAAACGCACGCCGGGAGCCGAGGCGCTCCGCTCCATGCCGCCGGAGTGGCAAGAATCGGCGACGAAGACGACCTTCACCCCCTTCTTGTCGGCCTCCTGCATCCACCCGAACACCTCGTCGTCGACGATGCGTTCACGCGTACCGGGCCCTGAAGCAGCAAAGTGACCGAGCAGGAAATTCTCGTTCTGCCCGTCGGCCTCATCGTGTCGGCCGGGAGGCTCAGGCTCCTGTCCGCCATGTCCGGCATAGCTGAAGACAATGGTGTCGCCGGCTTGCGCCTTGCGGACCAGGTCTTCCCAAGCCCCGGCGATCTTGTCTTTGCGCGCATCGTCGTTAAGAAGGCGAACCACCTCCTTGGCACCCGCCTCGTTGAGCGCGTGCGCCACATCCTCGGCGTCGTTGACCGCCCCCTCGAGATCGTTGTCGGCGCCGATATAGTCATCGATGCCGACCACCAGGCCATAAACATGGCCGGCGCTTGCCGGCGCGGTGGTGGCCATACAGAAGAGGAGAGCGAGCGCAGTTGAAAGGCTCTTGCCACAAACCCGGCCCTTGACGCGCTTATGCATTGGAACGACTCGTCAGTTAATACTCCGCGCCGTCGGGCTGCTTTGAACCTCCGTCAGAGGTCTCGCCACCGCTACCGTTGCTCTCTTTCTCCTGCTCCTCGTCCTCGCCGGTCCCCTTCTTTTTCGGCACGGCGTCCGGCAGCGGCGGCAGCGATTTCAGATAGGCAGCGATGGCAGAGCGATCTTCTGGCTTGAGCTTTGCCATGTTTTCCTGCACCGGCACCATGAGTCCGCCAATCGCGTCGAAATCTGGCGTATTGCCGGTCTCGAGCAGATAGGCGATGTCGTCAGCACTCCAATCGCCAAGACCGTCATGACTCGGCGTGATGTTTGGAATCTTGCCTTTGCCTTCGGGGTTGCGGGCGCCGGCAAACGCCTGGCTCTGAATGGTGCCCCCGAGAGAATTCCGCGGCGAATGGCATTCGCCGCAATGGCCCGGTCCCTTGACCAGATAGGCGCCACGGTTGAGTTCGGCGCTCGCTTTCGAATCGGGCGTGAACGCTTTCCCGTCGACATAAAGGAGCTGCCAAAGCCCGAGCGCACGCCTGATATTGTACGGAAAGGCCAACTCGTGCGGTGGCACCTTGCTTTTCACGGCGGGCAGTGTGTCGAGATAGGCTTTGAGGTCGATCAGGTCCTCATAGGTCATGCGCTGATAGGAGGTGTACGGAAAGGCTGGGTAGAGGTGCTCCCCGCCAGGTGCGATCCCCCGCTTCATGGCATTGACGAAGTCGAGCGTGCTCCAATTGCCGATGCCGGCCTCCTTGTCGGGAGAGATATTCGGCACGTTGAAGATACCGAAGTCCGTCTTCAGGCAGCGACCGCCGCCGAGCCGCGTCTCGTCCTTGATCTTGGGTTTATTGCACTTATCCAGCGGCTCGGCGTGGCACTCCGCGCAGCCTCCTGCGGTGAAGATGTACTTGCCGTTGGCAAGGTCAGGGGTGTGTTGCGGCAGCTCGGACGCCGGCACCGTCCGAGGCATGGTCAACAGATAGAAGACGATCGCTCCGGCAATGCCCAAAGCGAACAGCGCCCACCACCAGGCTCTGCGTGCGCTTCCTCCTTGGGTATGTGCGGTCGTCATTTTTTCTTGGGCGGTGTTTCGCGATAGGATTCGTGACACTCCTTACACACTTTGGTCATGTCGTTGAACGCGGCGGTGAAGGTTCCCTTTCCCTGCTCAGCCGCACCAGCGGCCTTGGCGCTTGCGTCCTTCAGCTTCATGGCGATCTTTTTGAAGTCAGCGAAATCTTCCCAAATTTCCGGTTTGGCTTGGCTTCGGTCATCCTCCTCGGCAATTTGACTGTCCGCGACTCCGCCATGCTCGGTCCCCTTCGGGAACAGTGTCACATATTTGTCCGGCACGCCGCTGATCGCATTCATCGCCTTGGCGGCCTCGGTGGCGTCGTAAGGCTTCTTGCCCTTGATCATGTCACCACCGAGCGTGGCCGCCGGTTGCACGGTCTTCTTCATCAGATCGCGCCGTTCCTTCACCGCCGCCACCAGATCTTCATCCTCGGCGGAAACTGCCGCGGCAGAACAGATTGCTACGCTCACGCACGCACAAACCATCAACATCATCAGTTTCTGCATTACCCCTCTCCACTCATCGCCGGGTCTCTCTCAGGAATCGCTCCAACGAAATCTGCTCGCGTATCGCCACCGCACCGCTTGTCCCGCCGCCTTGGCGCAAGACGGACGAGGCGCCCGAAATGGTAAGTCCATTTGAGGACTCGGGTTTTAGCCCCCCTGACTGATCATGATGTTGAGCAGTTGCGGCGAGGGCCGGCCGTCGACTGGCAACCGGTTGGCGTGCTGATACTGACTGATCGCATCTGCTGTGCGCTCGCCATAGACGCCGTCCGGTGGGCCAGCATCGTAGCCGAGCCGCGCCAACGACGTCTGGATGTTGTAGACGAGCTCTGATCCGCCGGGCGGGGGCGGCGCTCCATAATATTGGCTTTCGTAATCGGCACGGGCATTGGCATCGGCTTCCGCCGCGCCCGTGACGAGACCAACGCCTGCCCCAATGGCAGCGCCGGTTCCAGCGCCCCTGCCCCCTCCGACAATGCCGCCGATGATCGCGCCGACCACGCCGCCCTGCACGCCGCGCTCGATAACCTGCGCCTGCGCGTGCGATGGCCACAGGCTCATCGCCGGCAATGCCAGCGTCAAAGCTGAAAGCCACGCGATGCGGCTGATTGAAGCCCCGAACGTGCGCGTCATGATGTTCTCCTGTTTTCACGCCGCTTCAAAATCGACGAGCCACCCGACCATCACCCGCGCCCAGCTCAGCGAGCGGGCTTCGCGAGCAGCATTCTGCCATACGAGCCGCGTGTCCCGCTACAGCCTAAGCGCCGATCAAGGCAAAGGAATGCCGCGATCGCGGGGCGGCACGTGCCATCCTCTTTGCACCGCCGGCCGTGCCGCAATCGCCACGTACCAGCGTTTGACGTTGGGATAGTCGTCAAACGTGACGGTCTGCCACTCGAATCTGGAAATCCAAGGCCAGATAGCGATATCGGCGATGGAATAGTCGTCCGCCACGTATTCGTGCTCGGCGAGCCGCCGGTCGAGCACGCTCCACAGCCGTCTTGCTTCCTTGGTATAGCGCTCCTCGGCGTAAGCGCTCTTTCCCGGATTGAACTTCACGAAGTGGTGAACTTGGCCGAGGAACGGGCCCGGTCCACCCATCTGCCACATCAGCCACTCGACCACGCGCCATTTGGTGGGGAAGTCCTGCGGCCAAAGCCTGCCGGTCTTCTCGGCGAGATAAAGCAGGATCGCTCCGGACTCCATCAGCCGAAGTCCGTTGTCGGTATCGATGATCGCCGGAATCTTGTTGTTGGGAGAGATGGCGAGAAAGTTGGGATGGAACTGGTGGTCCTTGCCGATGTCGATCAAGTGCACCCGATAAGGCAGCCCCACTTCTTCCAGCATGATTGACGCCTTCTGCCCGTTCGGCGTCGACCAGGTATAAAGCTCGATCATTCCAGCTCCCCTGCCCGCGACCTAGGCGCGCGCGTCTGTGCATCGCCTCACGACCTCCTAGCTAGCGAAGTTGTGCACGCATGCAAGCGTCTGCGCGTCTTGCTCGCAATGCAGCACGACTCTCATTCGCAGCTGCGAGATGAGTCGATTCATCAAGTGTTCATTCATCGGCCCTCCTATCGCCAAGAACCTGTCGCGTCCACGCCACAGGCGGTTGCTATCGAGACGATGGCTATTCGGAGCGGGCGCCTAGTTGGGAGGAACCAATGCTTGACCGTGCGCAACTCGACAATGAACTGAACGGCGCGCACCAGGCGAACTTCGTCCGCTACGCGATTTACTACACGCCGCTGCCTGGCTCGCCGCTCGCTGCCTTTGGACGCTCCTGGTTCGGCCGCGCCAACGATGGCGCAACGCTACAGGCTTTTTCGGACGCCGGCCTCACCGGCGCGGCGACCGTCAAGCCGCTCTCCGGAGCATCGCGCTACAGTGGACTGCACTCCGTGTTCAAGGCACCGTTCTGCTTGCGCGAGGGCATGGGGCCCGATGCGCTGAAAGCGCGGTTGATCAGTTTTGCCGCGCGCCGGAAGCGGGTGGAGACAGGTCCGCTGACGCTGGCACGCGCCGGCCGCTATCTCGTCCTTCGCCCAATCCAGCCGACGCCCGCCCTCGATTGGCTCGCGGCGCAATGCGTCGCCGCCTTCGACGGTTTCGCCGAGCCTGCGACTTGCGCCACGGCGCAAGCCGGCGTGACCCTCAACGACCATCAGCGCCTCTTGCTGAAGAGCTTCGGCGATCCGCATGTGTTGAGCGAGTACCGCTTCTACATCACGCTGACCGGGCCGCTCGATCCCGCTCACCTCGAGCGCATCTCGCAGGCACTTTGGCCGATGCTGGAGGAGATCTGCGCCTCGGGCGTGACCGTCGACGGACTTTCGCTGTTCGGCGAGACCGGCGGGCGGGGCCCCTTGCGGCTCATCGGCCGCTACCGCCTGGGGGCCTGAGAAATCTTAGGTTCCCGGCCGGCCGCGGCGGATCCTGTTCCGCCCATGGAACAAAGTTTTGACACATGGGTTATGCAGCCTGACGTGACTCGGCTGGGGGACAGCACGGGGGAATTCAATGCCAGACTATGGGGAGATCTTGGCGTTTCTCGCCGCGAACCCGCCACAGCTATCGGCGGAGCGCGAGCTGCACGCCTCGCTGCTTGAGCTTCTGGCTCAGTGCCTGCGCTCCGAACAGGTGTCCACCGACGCTGAGGATGCCTCGCCGGAGAATTTGGAAGCGCACCATTTCCGCTGGGTGAATTTCAACTAGCGCCGAGAATCAACGGATTCTTCTTGGGCGCCGTCATTGGCGCTGCCCGAGCGCGCCAATAGCCTCCTTGTTTTCGGCCAAATCGGCGCGCCAAATCGATCAGCCTTGATTTTGGTCAACGCTTTTCGGTGCCGGCAGGGCATCGCTCTGACGCGTAAGGGGGCTAAAGCCGTAAATCTCGCGATATGACGCGATCTGGCGCGATATGTGGTGACATGTGCCGATTTGCGCGGGCGGCGTGCCGGTGCTAACAACCAATGAACGATGCCTGCTGGACGTCAGGAATGAGCCGCCAGCTTGAGGTTTTCGAGGGGAGATCAATCAGATCATGAGGGAAAACGTCGCGGTAAAACGTGCGCCTGGACCCGAGGCCAAGAGTTCAGCCGAAGATGTGGTCAAGACGTTCCTGAGATGCGTCGATAGCGCCAAGCGCTCCGATCACCCCTATCGCCATTGGGCGCTGCAAGGCTGCTTCCCGACTGATAGCGTCGATGACGTGTTGGCACTTCCCTTCGACGCTCCGTCGCTTGACGGCGTCTCCGGCAAGCGCGAGTTGCACAACAACACCCGCAAATATTTCGACGTGGAGAACCGCGAGCGCTTCCCGGTCTGCGAGGCGATCGCGCAAGCCTTTCAGGACAAGCGGGTAACGAGCCACATCGAGAAGGCCTTCGGCACCGACCTTGAGGGTACCTATCTCCGCATCGAGTTCGCCCAGGACATCGACGGCTTCTGGCTCGAGCCGCACACCGACCTCGGCGTCAAGGCGTTCACCATGCTGCTCTATCTGTCGAAGGATTCGAGCCATCAGGACCTCGGCACCGACATCTATGACGCCGACAAGCGTCATTTCGGACGCTCGGACTTCATGCCCAACGCCGCCATGGTGTTCGTCCCCGGGAACAGCACCTATCACGGCTTCGAAAAACGCCCGATCAAGGGCGTGCGCATCTCGCTGATCATCAACTACGTGACCGATGAGTGGCGCGCGCGCGAGCAGCTCTCCTTCCCAGAAGCGCCGATCGCCTGAGGCTGGCTGGCCCATTACCGGATTGCCCGGATCATCAAGCTTGTGCTCGGGCTGGCGAAGCCAGACCCGAGTGCCGGGCAATGACAGAGGTGAGCCGTGAGCAAAGTCGCCTGGATCGGGCTCGGCGTCATGGGCTATCCCATGGCCGGCCATCTCAAGACGCGAGGGTCTCACGAGGTCGTCGTGTTCAACCGGACAAAGGCGAAGGCCGAGACCTGGGTCGCCGAATTCGGCGGCAGGCTGGCGCCGACACCCGCGGATGCCGCGCAAGACGCAGACTTCATCTTCACCTGTGTCGGCAACGATAACGACCTCCGCGCGGTGACGCTCGGACCCGACGGCGCCTTCTCGGCGTTGAAGCCGGCCGCCGTGGCCATCGACAACACCACCGCCTCGGCGGAGATTGCCCGCGAGCTCCACGCCGCGGCCAAGGCACTAGGCGCCGGCTTTCTCGATGCCCCGGTCTCAGGCGGGCAGTCTGGCGCCGAGAACGGCACGCTCACGGTCATGGTCGGCGGAGATGAGGGAGATTTCCGCAAAGCCGCGCCGGTGATCGGAGCCTATGCGCGCGCGGTCGCTCTGATCGGCCCCTCCGGCTCGGGCCAGCTCACCAAAATGGTCAACCAGATCTGCATCGGCGGATTGATTCAGGGCCTGGCTGAGGCGCTTGCTTTCGCCAAGCGCGCCGGCCTCGACATTCAGAGGGTCATCGACACCATCTCCAAGGGCGCGGCCCAGTCCTGGCAGATGGAGAACAGGTGGAAGACCATGATCGAAGGCAGATTCGACTTTGGCTTCGCCGTGGATCTGGTACGGAAGGATTTCGCGCTCGCCTTCGACGAGGCACGCAAGAACGGCGCCGAGCTTCCCGTCACCGCGCTGGTCGATCAATTCTACGCTGAGATACAGGCGATGGGTGGCAATCGCTGGGACACGTCGAGCCTGATCGCGCTGCTCGAGCGGAAGCGCTGAGAGACCCTACTCTGCCGTGTAGTCAAGCGGCAGCGAGGTCGTGTACTTGATCTGCTCCATGGCGAAAGCCGAGCTCACATCAGACAGCTCGATCCTGGCGATCAGCCTCTTGTAGAAGGCGTCGTAGCGCTCGATGTCGGGCACCACCACGCGCAAGAGATAATCCACCTGCCCGCTCATGCGGTAGAACTCGACCACCTCGGGAAAGTCCTTCAAGGCCTCGTGGAACTGGTCGAGCCACTCCTGGGTGTGATGGCTCGTGGTGATGGAGACGAACACCGTCACCCCCACATTGACCTTCTTGGCGTCGAGCAAGGCAACGCGCCGCTGAATGACCCCGCTCTCCTCGAGCTTCTGGATGCGCCGCCAGCAGGGCGTGGTGGAGAGGCCAATCTGCTTGCCGATCTCGGCCACCGGCATCGTGCAGTCCTTCTGCAGGATGTCGAGAATTTTTCTATCCATCCGGTCAAGCATGGCGGTCCTGATAATATTTTTGCGTGACTCTAGCACGATCTGGATTCCTTTTTCATTCCATACTAACCCTACATAGTTAGTAGAATATTCCTCCTGCCGCTGCAAGCGGTTTTTTCAAGCTGCCCACTTAGAGGAGTTTGCGGACCTCACGGCGCAGCACCGGCAGCAACTCTTCCTCGAACCAAGGATTGCGCTTGAGCCAGGCATTGTTGCGCCATGACGGGTGAGGAAGCGGCAAGACACGAGGTTGCCGTCTTCGCCGCAGGTGCCGGCGCCAGTCGAGCATGGTTGCCTGCAAGCTCGTCCCCCCCTCGGAGCCGAGATGCCAAGCTTGAGAATAGGAGCCGACCGCCAGCACGAGCTCGAGCTGCGGCAGGCGATCGAACAAGGATCGATGCCAAAGCTTGGAGCATTCCGCTCGCGGCGGAAGATCGCCGCCATTTTCGTCCTGCCCGGGAAAGCAAAAGCCCATGGGAATGATGGCGACGCGGGCCTCGTCGTAAAACTCCTGCGGGCTCACCCCCATCCAGTCGCGCAAGCGGTCGCCGGAAGCATCGGTGAAGGAAATGCCCGAGGCGTGCACCCGCGTGCCCGGCGCCTGGCTGCATACCGCGAGCCGCGCCGTCTCGCTCACCCGCAACACCGGACGCGGCTCATGCGGCAACGGCTTGCCACTCGGCGTCTCGACGCAGTTGCGGCAGCCGCGGATGCTCGCGACCAAGCGGTCGAGCTCGGATGCCTCCGCCCTCATAGATCGAGCGTCATGCCATCCTGGGCGACGATGAAACGCGAGCGGTCGACCTTGTCGACATGCTCAAGCATCGCCTCTCCCATATGGGTCAAGAGCACCTGCTTTGCCCCGAGCCTCTCGTAATTGGCATCGATCGTCTTGTAGTCGAGATGAATGGGGAGCTTCACATCGTACTGGAAGCATTCGCTGATCAGCAGGTCCGCGCCTAGCGCGGCACGGCACAGGCTCTCCGTCCAGCCGGTGTCGCCGGTGAAGGAGAGCACCTTGCCTTCCAACCCGAATCTGAGCGCGTAGGGCGGTGCGCCGGACGGATGCTTCACCTCGAACGGCGTAATGGTGACGCCGTTCAACGCAAGCGGGACTTGCTCCTCATATTCCATGAACTCGAAGCCGAAGGCGCAAGGGCAGTTGGTGATGTTGGGATAAAGAGCCTCGGCCGCGGTCCGAAAGCGCTCGGCGATGCCCTTGGGACCGGTGACGATCAGAGGACGCGTCCGCCTGCTCGCATATTGGGCGTCGATGAGGAGCCAGGGCAAGCCGCCGAAATGATCGCCATGCAGATGGCTGACACACACCATGTCGATCTCGTTGGGCTCGAGCCCGAGCCGGTGCATCCCGATCAGCGTCGTGACGCCGCAATCGATGAGGAAGGTGGAGTTGCCGGAACGAACATGGAACGAGGTCTGCAGCTGCCCGCCCGCGCCAAAAGCATCCCCGCACCCTATGATGGTAAGACGCATGATTGCCGGACGGTGCCTCTCTTTGAACTCTTGCCTCTCTACGAGACGCCAAGCGCCGCCGCAATTCATGGATGGGCGTTTCACTGCGGAGCGACAGTAAACGCCGCATTAGGGATTTCCCCACATAGTCATCCGCGAGGCCCTGGTTAAGGGGTGGAGGACGCTCCGCGCTCCTGCCGACGGCCTCCTTTTTCCGGGTTAGGTTGAGTTTTGCGGGCTTGACAGCCATGACCACAGGCGTTTCAGCCGAGGCTCGTGCGGCCGCTTCGGCGGCGACTAGCGCCAGACGGCCCCCTTCCCGCAGGCGCCCGCAGGCCCAGGAAAAGCTCACCCCCAACTCACGTTTCCGCTCGGAGCTCGACTACGAGCTCCTGCTCCTGTTCGCCAAGAACGAGCTGTCCGCGGCGGTGACCACGCCGCTGCTCGCGGTGATCGTGGCCGTGGGTGCAATGTTCTGGGCGCCGCCGGCGCAGCTGCTGCTCTGGCTCGCCACGGTTTTCTTCGCCAAGGGCCTGCTCATCAGCCTTTGCCGGCAATTCCTCAAGACGCCGCCGGCGGAGGTCAAGGCGCGGGCCTGGCGCGCCAAGATGACGGCCGCGGAGTTTCTCTACGGATTGTCCTGGGCCGCGGTCGCCTTTGTCAGTGCCGGCGCCGCCGGAGAGGCTGCGCATACCTTCGTCTTTGCCGCCCTCCTCATCGTCATCTCCATGCGCATGCTGTTCGCATCTCCGGTCATGCCGATCGTCTTCGCCGGCACGCTGCCGATGGCGGCGGCGATCGTGGTCCGCTTCGCGCTGCTCGACAATCCGTTCTATTGGGCCATGGCGGCGATGGCCATCGGTGTCTACGTCTATTTCATCTGGCTGATGAAGGGCACGAACGCGACCGTCACCGCCATGATGGGGTTTCGAGCCGAGAAGGACGCGCTCATCGCCGAGCTCGAGCAGGCAAAATCGATCTCCGACGATGCGAGGGCACGCGCCGAGGAAGCGAGCCAGGCAAAGTCCCGCTTTCTCGCCACCATGAGCCACGAGTTGCGCACGCCGCTCAACGCCATCCTCGGTTTCTCCGAGATCATGCGCTCCGAGATCTTGGGGACGCACGAGAACCCGGTCTACAAGGAATACGCCAACGACATCCACCAGAGCGGCCAGCACCTGCTCAATCTGATCAACGAGATCCTCGATATCTCCCGCATCGAGTCGGGTCGCTACGAGCTGCATGAGGCGCCGGTCACGCTCGCCATCGTGGTCGAGGACTGCCAGCGGCTGCTGCGGCTGCGCGCCGAGACCAAGGGCCTGCGGATCATCGAGCAGTTCGAGCCCGATCTTCCCCAGCTCTGGGCGGATGAGCGGGCCATGCGCCAGATCTGCCTCAACCTCCTGTCGAATGCGATCAAGTTCACCCCGCCGCGGGGAACGATCACGCTCGCCATCGGAGAGACTGAATCCGGAGGGCAGTTCCTGAGCGTCAAGGACACCGGGCCAGGCATTCCCGAGAACGAGATCCCCCGCGTGCTGAAGAGCTTTGGCCAGGGATCGCTTGCCCATCAGACGGCGGAAGGCGGCACCGGGCTTGGGCTTCCCATCACCAAGGGACTGGCCGAGCTGCACGACGGCACCTTCGAGCTGAAAAGCAGGCTTCGCCAGGGCACGGAGGTCAAAGTGAGCTTTCCGCGCGCGCGTGTCATGGAAACGCGGCCGCCGATCGCCGACCCGGCGCGATGGCTCAAGGACCGGCACAATGCTCCCGGTGCGATGGGAGCCGGCGCCAAGACCTGAACCCCCCGGCGGGAATGGCGATTGTCCGACAGCACCTCACCCCCTACATAGCCTTGGTTGACCACCGGACCGAAGCCTCCCTTGGAAACCCCCTGCATCGACGTCTGCGAGATGGACGCGGGCGCCGGTCTGTGCATCGGCTGCGGGCGCACTCTCGATGAGATCGCAGGTTGGGCGGAGATGAGCGGGGAGGAGCGGCGTGACGTCATGGCTCTGTTGCCGGCTCGCAAAGCCCAGTCAGAGACAGTGAAAGGTTAGAAATCGTGTCGGCGTGGATTGCCATTTTTGTCCTGGCCCTCGCGGCCATGCTGCTCGTGAGCAACTCCTCGGGCACCATCGCCAATCTCGACAGCGACACCTTCGGCTATGTCGCGCTTGGCACGGCGCTTCTCGTCTTCATCGGCGGTGGCGTGTTGGTCCGCTATCGCGGGCATGCCGGCGCCATGTTCCGCGACGCGGTCACTTGGCTTGCCCTCGGGCTCGCGCTTGTCACGCTCTACTCCTATCGCGAGGAGCTGCTGCCAATAGCCGGGCGTCTTGCCGGCGAGCTTCTTCCCGGCAGCGCCATGGTCGTTGAGCAAAGCCCCGGCGGCCCGGTCGAGATCAAGATCAGAAAGCGCCTCGATGGCCATTTCACCGCCAAGGCCGAGGTCAATGGCGTTTCCGTTGCCATGATCGTCGACACCGGCGCCTCGACCATCGTGCTCCGCCCCGAGGATGCCAAGAAGGCCGGCATCGATTTGAACGGGTTGAACTTCAACATCCCGGTGCTCACCGCCAACGGCCGCACCGTGGCGGCGCGTGTGCGCCTTAAAAGCGTGGCCATCGGCCCGCTTCAGCGGGAAGATGTCGACGCGCTTGTGGCCGAGCCAAAGGCGCTCACCGAGAGCCTGCTCGGCATGAGCTTTCTCGGGCGGCTGCGCTCCTATGAATTCTCCGGGGATTTTCTGACGCTACGCGGCTGAGGTTGAGGACGGGGTTGATCGGCGCATTGCCCAAGGGAACCTCGCCCTGCTCAGCGCTGTTGGTGAAACGTCCAAAATCGCCTATCAGGGGGCAGCATGTTTCCCAAGCCGCGCCAGGATCTCCGACCCAATACGGCCGAATTCGAGCGCCTGCCCTTCGTCAAGGCGACCGGATTTCGGGAATACGACGCCCGCTGGCGCTACCCCGAGGAGATCAATCTCCTCGGGCTTGAAGCCGTGGGGCTAGGTCTTGCCGATCTGATGCGGATGCGCGGCGTGCCCCAGCGCGTCGTGGTCGGGCACGACTACCGCTCCTATTCGGCCTCGATCAAGGCGGCGCTGATCAACGGCCTGCTCGCCGGCGGCGCCGAGGTTCACGACATTGGCTTGGCGCTGTCGCCCACGGCCTATTTCGCGCAGTTCGAGCTCGGCGTCGAAGCCGTCGCCATGGTGACGGCGAGCCATAACGACAATGGCTGGACCGGCATCAAGATGGGGATCGAGCGGCCGCTGACCTTCGCGCCCGACGATATGAGCGCGCTCAAGGACATCGTGATGAATGGGCGCTTCTCGCCGCATAATCAGAGCGGACGCTACATCTTCGTGCCCGACATGCCCGAACGCTATATGGCCGATCTCCTGAAGCGGCCGAAGCCGATGCGCGCGCTGAAAGCCGTGGTGTCCTGTGGCAACGGCACGGCCGGGGCGTTTGCGCCCCGCGTGCTCGCCGAGCTTGGCGTCACCGTTGTGCCGCTCAACTGCGAGCTCGACTACACCTTCCCGGCGCACAATCCGAATCCCGAGGATCTCGCCATGCTCGATGCCACGCGGGACGCGGTGCTTGAGCACGGCGCCGACCTCGGGCTGGCCTTCGACGGCGACGGCGACCGCTGCGGGGTGGTCGACAACGAGGGCGAGGCGATCTTCGCCGACAAGGTCGGGGTGATGCTCGCCCGCGACATCGCCGCCCGCAACAAGGGCGCGCTGTTCGTCGCCGACGTGAAATCCACCGGACTGTTTCTCACCGATCCCGTCTTGCGCGAGCACGGCGCCAAGACATTGTTCTGGAAGACTGGCCACTCTTACATCAAGCGCTACAGCCACGAGACCGGCGCGCTAGTCGGCTTCGAAAAGTCAGGGCACTTCTTCTTCAATCCGCCGCTCGGACGCGGCTATGACGATGGATTGGTGGCGGCACTCGCCGTGCTCGACATGCTCGACCGAAACCCCGGCAAGTCTCTCGCCGAGCTCAAATCCGCCCTTCCCCGCACCTGGCAGTCGCCGACCATGTCGCCCCATTGCGACGACGAGGTGAAGTATCAGGTGGTCGACCGCGTGGTGGATCACTTCCAGAAACTCGCCGCCAATGGTGACAGTCTTGCCGGACAAAAGGTGCGCGAGCTGATCACGGTCAATGGCGTCCGCATCGTGCTCGAGGATGGAACTTGGGGCCTGGTGCGCGCCTCCTCCAACAAGCCGGAGCTTGTGGTCGTGGTGGAAAGCCCGACCTCGGAAGCGAACATGCGGGCGATCTTCGCCGAGATCGACGCCGAGCTTGGCAAGCAGCCGGAGGTCGGCGCCTACAATCAGAAGATTTGAGGAGGGTGCCGCGTTGCTAGACGTGCGATAAGCCAGCGACGGCCGTAGCAAAACCGTCAACGACCTGTCGCATTTCTGCAAAGGGAATCTGGTTGGTTCCTCCGGCCATGACACTTCTCGTCTTTGCCTGCGCGCTGACCGCCGGCCTCACCCTCGATCTGCTCCTGCTCCGGACCCTCCTCGCTCCACCCTTCCGCATCTGGCCGACGCCTGAGCCGGGGAGCTGGCAGAGCCTCACCTTCTGGGGACTGTTTCGCGGCGGCATGATCGCCACCTTCATCGTCGCCGCGCTCGATTGGAATGCGACGCCGCTGCTCGACTGGACGCGCTACATCGTGGCCCTGCCGCTTGGGCTTAGCGGCCTGTTCATCACGGTCTGCGGCTATTTCAATCTCGGCCTCGGCAACACCTATTGCGGCGCCGACGGCCTCGTCACCGGCGGCCTCTACCGCTTCAGCCGCAACCCGCAATACACCGCCTCGATCGTCGGCCTCATCGGCCTGTCGATCGGGGCGAACTCGATCCTGACCATCATCATGTCCGTAGTGATGAGCGGCGCCTATGTCATGATGGCGCTGGTCGAGGAGGATTGGCTGAAGCAGCTCTACGGCGCGCCCTACCGCGACTATTGCCGCGAGACCTCGCGCTTCCTCGACATCCAAGGCCTGCTTGCCCTTATCGACCGGAAGAAGCCTTCCCGCCAGGCAGGCTGAAACTCACTCCGCGGCAATTGCGTGCCGTCTCGTCCCGGCGGCCACGTCGCGCGCGGCCTTCAGCACCTCGAGCCCCGCGCCATCGAGATGCGCATTCTCGGCGAGCACCCGGCGGAAGGCGCGCGCCCTTGGCTGGCCGTGGAACAGCCCGAGGATGTGGCGGGTCATCTGATTGAGACGCACGCCGCGGGCAAGCTCTCCCTCCGCGTAAGCCATGAAGCTGTCGAGCACTTCGAGGCGCGACGGCGTAGGCTCGCCGGCCCCGAACAGGCGCTGATCGACCTCGGCGAGGATGTAGGGATCCTGATAGGCGGCGCGGCCGAGCATCACGCCGTCGACATGGGTGAGGTGCTCCGCCGCCTCGCCGAGCGACCCGATGCCGCCATTGACGATGATGGTGAGATCAGGTCGCCGCGCCTTCATGCGATAAACGCGGTCGTAGTCGATGGGAGGCACGTCGCGGTTCTCTTTCGGGCTCAGGCCTTCGAGCCACGCCTTGCGCGCGTGCAGGATGAAGATGCGGCAGCCGCCTTTGGCGACGGCATCGATGAAGCGGTCGAGGCTCTCCTCGGCGTCCTGATCGTCGATGCCGATGCGGCATTTGACCGTGACCGGAACCTTGGCGGTTGCGCCCATCGCCGCGATCAGGTCGGCGACAAGCTCGGGCTCGGCCATCAGGCAGGCGCCGAAGCGTCCCGCCTGCACCCGATCGGACGGGCAGCCGACATTGAGGTTGATCTCGTCATAGCCGGACTCGGCGCCGATGCGCGCGGCCTCGGCGAGGCCTTGCCGGTCGCTGCCGCCGATCTGCAAAGCGACCGGATGTTCGGCCGCGTCGAAGTGCAACAGCCGCTTTCTGTCGCCGCGCAACACCGCATCCGCCGTGACCATCTCGGTGTAGAGCAGGGTGTGCTTCGAGATGAGCCGCAGGAAGTAGCGGCAGTGGCGGTCGGTCCACTCCATCATCGGCGCGACGCAGAAACGATGTGGATTCATCTTCAATGACTTGCTCGACAATCGCTACCCGTAGCGCTCACCCCAGCCATGCAGGGCTTTCAACACTGGGCCGAGCGCCTTGCCCTTCTCAGTGAGGAAGTACTCATAGCGGGGCGGATGGGTCTCGTATAGGCGCGTGGCGATGACCCCCTGGGCTTCAAGGGATTTGAGCCGCGCAGACAGCGTGTTGGGCGCCACGCCCGGAAGCCCCTGCTCCAGCTCCTGAAAGCGCAACGGCCCTTTGCGGAACAAATCGCGCAACACGAGCAGCGTCCACTTTTCGCCGATGACGTCGAGCGCCTGCGCCACCGGGCAGTCCTTTTGGCCGTAACCGTTTGCCATAAATGCTAGATAACCGCGCCCCTTGAAGAAATCAAGTCACTAGCTCTTGACAAGTGACTCTTGTATTTATAGCTACTGGAGGCAACGCCTTTGATAGGAGCGTGTCATGACCATTCCCACCTATCTTCCCTATTTCGTCGCAGCCGGTACGGCAGCCACCCTCATTGCCATCCTTTACGGCCTCAACCGCGCGCTTGCCGACGCGAATTGGCCGGCTCCGGATCGCATGCGGACGTTCCTCGTCTCAGCGGTCATTCTCATCGGCTGGCTCGCGGCGGCAGTCACGTTCGGTGCCATGGGCGTCTACCAGGTGAACACCGGCGACATTCCGACGATCCAATATGGCATCCTGCTGCCGATTTTGATTGGCGGCCTGTTGATCTGGCGGTCAGAGACCACAAGGCGCATCATCGCCGCCGTGCCCCAACAATGGATCGTCGGAGTCCAGCTCTATCGCGCCCTCGGCGTGATCTTTCTGATCCTCTACGCCGCTGGCAAATTGCCGGGTCAATTCGCCTGGCCGGCCGGCGTGGGCGACATCGCCATCGGTCTCCTGGCACCCATTATCGGACTTGCTTATGCGCGGGCGCCACGTAAGGCCATTGGCCTCGTCGCGGCATGGAACGTGTTTGGCATTCTCGACCTTATCGTTGCGGTCGGAACCGGCTTTATGACCGCGCCGTCGCGGTTCCTGTCCTGGGATGTCCATCCGACGAGCGCGCTGGTGACGCTGCTTCCCATGGTGATGATCCCGGTCTACCTCGTGCCGCTCTCGATCGTGCTGCACCTCGCCTCGCTCACAAAGCTTCGCCGCGAGTCACATGCATCCGAGGGTCAGGGCCGAATTGCTGGCGCTCAAGCATAAAGCATCCCTTCTAGCTGCCAGTCCGGCGACGTCGTGGTGAATACACAAGGAACTCAGGCGATGAGCACTGCATTATCGGCTCTTTTGATCTTTATCGGCGTCGGCATCTTCGTGTGGCTGTTGTCTTTTGTGGTGGAGGCCCTGCGGCCGGTGCCGCGAGAGCCGCAGAAACTGCGCTGGGCTCCTGACCTTCCCGTCGAGCATATCGAGGTGGGCGGCAACACGCTCCGCTACATCAAGACCGGCAAAGGTCCCAGCCTCGTGCTGCTGCACACGCTGCGAACCCAACTTGACCTGTTCGAGAAGGTGATACCGGAGCTCTCCAGGCACTTTACCGTCTATGCGCTGGACTATCCCGGGCACGGCTATTCGGATATTCCCAAGGCCCGCTACGACGCGGCCTTCTTCACTGAAGCCGTCGAAGGCTTTCTCGACCGGCTCGATCTTCGTGACGTGACGCTCGCCGGCGTTTCGATCGGCGGATCGATCGTTTTGACCGTCGCAGCCCGGCGCAACCCGCGCGTTCTGCGCGTCATCGCCATCAATCCCTACGACTACGCCAAGGGCCGCGGCATGGCGCGAAGCTCAATTTTCGGTTGGCTTGTCAACTATACGGCGCTTGTTCCGGTGGTTGGCGAGACCGTAATGCGACTCCGGACGCCCTTCATCAATGGGGCAGTGCTCCGCGGCGGCGTCGCAGATCCCAACAGCATTCCGTTTGCGCTCGCGAAGGAAATTGGTCTGGTGGGAAATCGCTCTGGCCACTATCGTGCTTTCTTGAGCCTCCTGCGCAATACGGAAAGCTGGGAGACGGCAACCAAGAACTATGGCCGTATCGAGGTGCCGGTGCTGCTCGTTTGGGGTGACCAGGATTGGGCGCGGCCCCCCGAGCGCGAGCATGACCGCACGCTGATCCCCAACGCACAAATGACGACGCTTGCGCGCGGCGGGCATTTCCTGGCGCTCGACAGGCCTCAGGAGCTGATCCAGCTGATCGTCCGCTTCGCCGCCGAAACGCCGGCCAGAGTGGCAGGCCGCTAACGCAAGTCCGATGAGGCGCCCGGTAGGGCCGGCGGCCGCGGCTTGGAAATCATGAAGGCGGCAACGTCCCAGGCCTGCTGCTCGGAGAGCACCGGATCGAGATAGCGCACACCGAAGGGCATGTTGGCGCGGATATAGGCGGCGGCGTAAGCGAGCTTGGCCATGCCGGCCCCCGCGTTGAAACTGTCGTCGCCCCAGAGCGGCGGGATCGAATAGCCAAGGCTCGGCGGGTTGTTGCGCTCACCCAGCCCATCATCCTTGTGGCAGTTGGCGCAGAGCTGGGCATAGACCTTCTCGCCACGCCCACCGTCCGCCGCCAAAGGCGGGTCGGAGAGCGGGAGCAAACCCATGCCGGCGACGCGCACGCCTTCCGGCGTCCCGTGCCCCAGAAACTTGATATAGGCGATCAGGGCCTCCATCTCAGGGCCATCCTCCGGCAGGTTCTTGCCATTCATGCTGCGCCGCATGCAGCTATTGATGCGCTCTTTGAGCGTGAGCACCTGATGGTCCACCAGCATGGGAAACGTGGCGAAGGTCGAAACAAAGGGAGCTGCGAATGGCCTGAGCCCCGCGTCGAGGTGACAGTTCACGCAAGCAAGGTCGTTGCCGGCATAACGCGTCTGCGGATCGCTCGCGCTCTTGCCGATATGGGTTGCGGTGTCGACGATCAGGGCATGGCCGTAGCGGATGATGTCGTTCTCAGGGCTCGCCGGTAGGTTGGTGACGTCGCGCGCATACCAGTTGGTCGGCCAGCCCCATATGACGTAGCCGGCCCCGACTCCTGCCGCCAACGCCGCGACGAGCGCGATGCCGACCATCCAATTACGATCCTTCATGGTCCGTTCACCCCATTGATGCGAGACGCGAGAGCGGCCAAATCAACTACACTATCGAGTTTCTGCCTAGGGAGAGCCTGCAGGTAATGCACCACGATCTCGCCGATATGACGGAAAGCGCCGCGCATATGGCCACCGATCCCGTATGCGGGATGAAGGTCGACACGCATGCCGGCAAGCCAACCGCCGGGCACGGCGGCGACACGTATTATTTCTGCTCGGAAGGCTGCCGCGGGAAATTCGTGGCCGATCCAGAGCGCTATCTCACCAAGCAGGGCGAGGCGAAGCCGCTGCCCAAAGGCACGCTCTACACCTGCCCGATGCATCCCGAGATCGTGAAGGAAGGGCCGGGCCATTGCCCGATCTGTGGCATGGCGCTCGAGCCCATGGGCGTGCCGCCCGAGATCGCCGACAATCCCGAGCTGATCGATTTCACCCGCCGGCTGAAAGTCGCCGTGCCGCTGTCGCTCGCGCTGCTCGCGCTCGACATGGGAAACCATGTGTTCGGCATCGACCTGCTCCCCTTCCTGTCGGCGAGCGCCAAGCAGTGGCTGCAGCTCTCCATCGCCATTCCCGCCGTGCTGTGGTGCGGCTGGCCGTTCTTCACGCGCGGCTTCGAATCGCTCCGCTCCATGCGGCTCAACATGTTCACGCTGATCGCCATGGGCACCGGCGCGGCGTTTCTCTATAGCGTCGTCGCCACGGTGGCCCCCGGCCTGTTCCCCGCCTCCATGGCCGACGCCCACGGACTGGTACCGGTCTATTACGAGGCCGCCGCCGTCATCGTCGCCCTCGTCCTGCTCGGTCAGGTGCTGGAGTTGCGCGCCCGCGAGCGCACCGGCGGCGCCATCCGCGCACTCCTCGACCTTGCGCCAAAGACGGCGTTGCGGGTCGAGAAGAACGGCAAGACCGAGACCGTGCCGCTTGCCGAGGTCAGGGTCGGCGACGTGTTGCGGGTGCGCCCCGGCGACAAGGTGCCGATCGACGGCACGGTGACCGAAGGCAGAAGCTCGGTCGATGAGTCGATGCTGACCGGCGAGCCGGTGCCGGTCGAGAAAGTCGCGGGCGACCGCGTCACCGGCGGCACGCTCAACGGCACCGGCAGCTTCGACATGCGCGTCGATCGCACCGGGGCCGAGACGACGCTGGCCCAGGTGGTCGAGATGGTCGCGTCGGCCCAGCGCTCGCGCGCCCCCATTCAGGCTTTGGCCGACACCGTGTCAGGCTATTTCGTGCCGGCGGTGATCCTGGTCGCGGTGATCGCCTTCTTCGCCTGGTTGTTCCTGGGGCCCCCGCCTTCGCTCGCCTATGCCCTGGTTGCGGCGGTGAGCGTGCTCATCATCGCCTGCCCTTGCGCGCTCGGGCTCGCCACGCCGATCTCGATCATGGTGGCGACCGGGCGCGGCGCGCAAGCCGGCGTCCTCGTGCGCAACGCCGCAGCGCTCGAGCGTCTTGCGTCGGTCGACACAATCGTGGTCGACAAGACCGGGACGTTGACCGAAGGCAAGCCAAAGCTGACCGGCATCCAGGCGGCGCCGGGCTTCGACAGCGGCGAGGTACTCCGCCTGGCCGCCTCGCTTGAGGCCGGCAGCGAGCACCCCCTCGCCGAGGCGATCCTACGCGGCGCCCGCGATCAGGCCATCGCACCGGCCAAAGCGCTGGATTTCGAAGCCATCACCGGAGGCGGTGTAAAGGGCCAAGTTGAAGGCCGGACGGCGATCCTCGGCAATGCACGCCTTATCGAGGCTGCGGGCATTAAGACTGCCCAACTCGCCATGGCGGCGGAGGAGCGCCGGCGCAATGGCGAGACCGTCATGTTCCTCGGGGTCGACGGAAAGCTCGCTGGGATTGTTGGCGTCGCCGATCCGATCAAACCGTCCACGCCCGAGGCGATCGCTAAGCTGCATCAGCTCGGATTGAAGATCGTGATGGCCACGGGCGACAATCCCACCACCGCCCATGCCGTCGCCTCGAGCCTCGGCATCGATACGGTCCATGCCGAGGTCAAGCCCGAGGACAAGCTCAAGCTGATCGAGGAGCTGCAGCGCCGAGGCGCGGTCGTCGCCATGGCCGGCGATGGCGTGAATGACGCCCCTGCGCTCGCCAAGGCCGATGTCGGCATCGCCATGGGCACCGGCGCCGACGTCGCCATGGAAAGCGCCGGCCTCACGCTGCTGAAAGGCGATTTGCGCGGCATCGTGCGGGCGGTCAACCTCGCCAGGGCGACGATGCGCAACATCAAGCAGAATCTCGTCTTCGCCTTCGTCTATAACGCGCTTGGCGTGCCGATCGCGGCTGGCGTGCTTTATCCGGCCTTCGGCATGCTGCTGTCGCCGATGATCGCCGCGGCGGCCATGAGCCTGTCTTCAGTCTCGGTGGTGACCAACGCGCTCCGCCTGCGAAACGTCACCCTCGACTAGCGTCTCGGTTTGAATTAGCACCCTTGACGGAATCCCTATCCGGCCTTCGGCCGCTTTATCCTTGAGCACGGTATATGGAGCACCCCTATGGCGGACAAACCTGTGATCATTAAGGTCTCCGGCAAGAAGACCGGCAAGAACGACAAGTTCACCATCGACGAGAAAGAGCACCCGGACCTTTTTGCGGCGCTCAAAGCCTATTTCGAGGCCCATCCCGATATGGCAGGACTGAGAGTGCGCGTCGAGGGGCGCGACTGATCGAAGGCCCAAAAGGTGGGGAAAGACCCACCTCGGAGCAACATCAAGCAAACGCGCTCCGTTTGTGGAAACGCCGAACTCGACTAACGGCAGTCCCCGCGAGTCAGCGCTTTTTCCAAGGGCGCCCTGTCTCAGGATTCACGTAATAGGTGATCATCAGCATCGCGAGCAGGATGCACGAGAAGAGGCCGGCGAGCATGCCGAGCCAAACCGCTGAACCGATTCCACTGATGCGTGCGACCTCGTCGGCCAAGGAGCTGCCGCCGAGCGAGGCGACCGCCGAATAGATCAGCACGATATTGGGAATCTTGGAATCGTCGGGGCCAGCGCCCGCACGTTTCATGATCTCGTTGCGGGCAACCCCAGCAATCACAGTTGCGAGGAAGCCGGCAACCACCGCGAGATAGAAGCCGGTGAGCGCGCCGCCGAGCGCCAATCCGACAAGCGCGCCGACGACAGCGCCGACCAGAATCACGATCAACAGATTTGCAGACGTCATCGATCCCTCCCCCAATGCCGCTGGCCTGAACCCGGCCTGTGATGCGGCGGCAGGCACTATGCCAAAGGGCGGGGAGCAGGAAAAGCGCTATGGGAGAGGCGCCCACAAGGGGGAGGATGCCCCGTCCCGCCTAGGGCAGGATGCCGATGTCGCCGCTCGCCGGCGGCCCCGCCGTCGGCTCCCGCCCGCGGGGCAGGCGCGGACGGTACGTGGCAAGCGCCGCCGCGAGCTTGCGCCAGGTGGCGAAGTCGTTGAGCGAGGAGCGCTCGAACAGAGTCACCACCACTGCGGCGAGGAAGGGGAGGCTCTGCACCAGCAGGACCGCGCTGAAGATCGAGATCTCGGTCACCTGCTGGTAGTTGGTGAGATAAAGGCCGAGCGACCCAAGGATCAGCAACGTCCCAAGCACGCTCTCCCAGAGGGCTGGGAAGCGCTGGGTGGCGCACCCGGCACAGCCCTTGGCCGTGCGCAGGAAGGGCACTCCATCCTTGATTAGTCCATCCGCCACGGCCCGGGCGACCGTCAGCTGCAGCGCCATGGCCGAGAAGGCGGCGCCGAGCGATGCGAAGGTCGGCGCCCGGACCCGCGTCCGGTAGAGCACCATGAAATGCAGCAGCATGACCGAGAAGGCGGCGAGCACGGGAATGGTCAACACCGCCTGCGGCACGGCAATGCCGAGAAAGACGACGAGCGGCATCCAGATCAGGTTGAGAATTGCAATCGCGACGCCAAGGCTCTCGGCGCCGAGCCAGGTGAGCCAGCCGAACAGAAACTCCGTCCGTTGCTGCGTGGTGATGTGGCTCCGTCCGGGGATGAAGGCGCGCCAATGCTTCTTGATGAGCTGCACGCCGCCATAAGCCCAGCGGTGGCGCTGCCGCTTGTAGGCGGCGAAGTCCGACGGTAGCAGACCCCAGCCATAGCGCCGGCGCGTGTAGTGAGTCCACCAACCGCGCGCGAGCAGGGTAAGCCCGAGATCGGCATCCTCGACGATGGTGTCGCTCGACCAGCCGCCGGCATCGGCGAGAGCGCTGCGGCGTACGAGGCACATGGTGCCGTGCGAGACGATGGCGTTGACCTCGTTCCGTTGCACCATGCCGATATCGAAGAAGCCGGCATATTCGCGGTTCATCACCGCGTGCACCACGCTCCGGCCGCCGTCACGATGATCCTGCGGCGCCTGCACGAGGCCGACGCTCGGGGTGGCGAAGGCCGGGACAAGATCCTTGAGCCAGTCCGGATGAACGACATAGTCGGCGTCGAGCACGCCGATGATCTCGGCTTCAGGCGACGTATGGTCGAGCGCGAGCCTGAGCGCACCGGCCTTGAAGCCTTCGAGTCGGTCCTCACGAACGAATTTGAAGCGTGGCCCGAGCAGCTGGCAGTGCTCCTCGATGGGCCGCCAGAAGCTCGCCTCGGGGGTGTTGTTGATGACCACGATGCATTCGAAATTGGGCCAGTCGAGCTTGGCCACGCTATCCAGCGTCTCCAGCAACATCTCCGGCGGCTCGCGGTAGGCCGGAATATGGATCGACACCAAGGGGCGCCGGTCCGGAACGACGTGGCCTGGGACCAATAACCGCTTCGGACCTCCGCCGAAGATGATCTCGGCAAGCTCATCGAGGCGTTGCTTCATGATGGCGAGCAGCGGCACGAGCAGCGCGGCGCCGACGATCATGGCGATCAGCGAGCCCAGCACGAAGTAATGCGTCGCCCAATAGTCGAAGACGCTCGATCCCCAAGCACCGATGGCGTGCGCCGTGCCGGCGAACACGGCAGCCTGGATTGGCGTCACGCCGGGGCTGGCGAAGATCGGGATGCAAAGCAAGAGGCCGATGGCGAGCGCAGCCACGGTCTTCAGCACCCAGTTCGGCGTCTCGACCGATCCGGCGAGGGCAAATTTCGGCGCCCGGTCGCTGTTGAAGAGGCCCCAATAGGCGCCGACACTGCCTTCAAAGGTTTTCCACGGCTGGTCGAACGCCTCAACGATCGAGTAGTCGATCCCCATGGCGTCGGCGCGGGCGACGAAATCGCGGATGATATCCGCCTGCGCCACCGGATCGGGCACCGCGGCAAGGCGATTAAGGCCGGCACTCGGCCAGCCAAACTCGGCGATCACGATGCGCTTGCCGGGATAGGCCTGGCGCAGCCGCTGATAGATCTTGATGGCGTGATCGACGGCGACCGAGCTCGGCAGCCCTTCCCAGTAGGGCAGAATATGCACGGCGAGGTAATCGACGGCAGACACGAGCTCTGGATGCTCGAGCCAGATGTTCCACACCTCGGCCGTGGTGACCGGCACTGAAACCTGGCGCTTTACCCGCTGGATCTTGGCGATCAGATCCTGAACGCCCGGCCCGCGATGGAGCATGGAGCTGCGATAGAGCGTTTCGTTGCCGACGATGATACTGTCGATGTTGCGATGGTGCTTGCTAAGCGCGATTGCGGTCTCGATCTCTCTCTCGTTCTGATCGTCCCACGCATCGATCCAGGCGCCGAGCGTCACATGCAATCCGAATTCGGAGGCCAGCTCCGGAACCGCATCGAGCCCATTGCCGACGCTATAGGTGCGGATGGCGCGGGTGTAAGGCGCGATCACGGCGAGGTCCGACCTGATCTGCTCCTCGCTCGTGACGTCCCTCTCGCCGTCCCGGCCGGCTGCGATGGGCGAGAAGGAAACGCTGGCGAGCTGCCCAACCACGTTCGGGGGCGAAACCCGCTGGTGCATGAGAAACCAGCCAGCCGCATGCAGGACGGTCGCGACCGCGACCACGAGGACGACACCAACACTACGCATTTCTGGGAGTCTTTCAGCCTGACCCGGCTTGTTAGGTCCTAGCCGCAAATGACGGCATCGAAGCGGAAGTCCCCTGATAAACTCTTGTTAGTTCGGAATAGTTCCGCTCTTGGCCGGAGGGACGTTAGTCGTCCGGCTGGCGGCGGTGGTTGTTCCTTCTGGATCGAGCCAGCAGTCATGGACCCGGGCAGCAAGCCGGTCCGCAGCCTTTGGATCGATTGGTCCCTGACGAATGACGCAGCGAAAGGTCAGTTTCAGATGCTCGGCTGAGCAGCCGAAACGGTCGTAGAGATCGAGATAGCGCCGGGCCGTGTCGACATCGTCGCGCC
Organism: Methyloceanibacter sp.; assembly: GCF_050728395.1. Lineage (GTDB taxonomy): Bacteria > Pseudomonadota > Alphaproteobacteria > Rhizobiales > Methyloligellaceae > Methyloceanibacter. The sequence goes on along the minus strand of NZ_JBOHJB010000012.1, from coordinate 11,155 downwards.
ACAACAGGCTCGTGATCCTGCGCCCGGTCCACACGCACTCCGCAGACCCAGCGGAGAGCGAGAGCCGCGCGGCGGCTTCCCGATATTCCTCGATCTCTTGCTTGATCCGTTCCTCTGCCTGCTGCTCGGCAGACTTCTGGTCTTCGGGCTTTTGTTCGCCCTTTGCCTGGTCGGCGGGCTTCTGCTCGCCCTGCTCCGGGGGCTTCTGCTCGGCCCCTTGACTCTGCGCCGAGGCGACGGTGAAAGACGTTAACAAAAGGCCGCCTGCTAACAGGGCGGCGGAACAAAAAGCGAATCGCATGTTTAGGTGCCCGACGGCCGACGCGATGATCAGTTTGCGCATTAGACAGGCAAAATTTGGCGGTCTAACGGCAAATCCTTCAATATCACTTCGCACTCGCACAAACCAGAGCATTTGGTTTAACGCGGCGCACAAAGTTGTTTATGTCGCATCGTTGGCCATCCCGTGACCCTGCCATGACCCGTCTCATCCTCCTCTTTGCGCTCGTGGCCTCAGCCATCGGGCTCTTCTGGTACGAGATGGGCCGGCCGAGCCCCGTCCCCGCATCGCCGCTCGCCCAAGGCCAGAAGCTGAACTGCCTGTCCTACGCTCCGTTCCACGGCAGCCAGGCGCCCTTCGACCAGCCACTCCGCATCGCCGACGAGCAGATTGAAAGCGACCTGAAGAAGCTCGCCCAAGTCACATCCTGCATCCGCACCTATTCGTCGGCGCGCGCCCAAGGCAAGATCACCAGGTTTGCCGACAAGCTTGGCTTGAAGGTGCTGCAAGGCATCTGGATCGGCCGCAATCTGGCGGAGAACCGGCGGGAGATCGAGGCGGCATTGCGGCTTGCCCGCCGGCACCCAGGCGTGATCGAGGCCTTCATCGTCGGCAATGAAACGCTACTCCGCGGCGAGCTCGGTGCCGACCGGATCATGACCTATCTGCAAGAGATGCGCCGCCGCTCGGGGATTCCCGTCACCTATGCCGACGTTTGGGAGTTCTGGCTGAGAGCGCCCGAGCTCGCCCCTGCCGTCGATTTCGTCACCATCCACATCCTGCCTTATTGGGAGGACGAGCCGGTCGCGGCCGCAGACGCGGTGGACCATGTGCGTGAGGTGCGGAGCAAGGTCGCGGAGATTTTTGCCGGGAAGGAGATCTGGATCGGCGAGGTGGGATGGCCGAGCGAGGGCCGCATGCGCGACAGCGCGCTACCGTCGCCCGCCAATCAGGCGCTGGTGCTGAGCGGCGTCGTGGAAGCCGCGAAGGCCGAGAACTGGAAGGTCAATCTAATCGAGGCCTTCGATCAGCCTTGGAAGCGTCTCCTGGAAGGAACGGTTGGCGGCTATTGGGGCCTGTTCGACGATAGCGCGCGGGAATTGAAGTTCCGCTGGGGCGAGCCGGTATCGAACCACCCCAAATGGCGGATTGAGGCTGTGCTCGGCATCGGTGCGGCGTTTCTCGTATTCGCCACTGCGTGGTTTTCGCGCCGTAAGAACGATGCCGGCGAGGACGGCTGGGGACGAGACCTCGCTATCGCGGCGATCGCACTTGCCGCCGGACTGGTGTTCGGCTGGGCGGCGCTCGGCCTGCCGATGGAACCTCCCGAGCCAGGCGACCGGCTGCGCTCGGCGGGAATGATTGCGCTTTCGCTGCTCGTGCCCATGCTTGCGGCTTGCGCGGTGGCGCGAAGCGCGCCGCTTGCGACACTCGCCGTGGCCCTCAACCCGCAGCTTGCCCGGCACGTCGATTTTTGGAGCCTGCTGCTCGCCATTCTCTTCGCCGCGACGCTGGTGGCGGCAATCCATGTAGCACTCGGGCTCGTCTTCGATCCCCGCTACAAGGACTTCCAGCTCGCCTTGCTGACAGGACCGGTGCTGGCGCTCGCCATCGTGACTTGGGTGAAGGCGCCGCCCCGTTCCCCCGGCATGGCCGAGCGAGTCGCAGCCGCTCTGCTCACCTTCTCGGCCCTGTTTGTCATGTTCAATGAGGGGGTCGCCAATTGGCAGGCACTGTGGTTCGGCGGCCTGCTCGTTTTGCTCGCGCTTACCGCGCTCCGGGCCACGCCCGCGCCAGGCTGAGCACGAGCAATGCCACTGCGAGTGCCGAGAGACGCGTGTTGTAGAGGACGAGCCCAAACGCCGCGGAGAGGATCCCGACGCCGAAGGCCACAACATTCGGACGCCAGAGCTGGAACAGCGCGGCAACAACCGCAGTCCAGCCGAAGATGCCCCGCACGAAGAGCTGGATCGCGGCAAGTCTCGCGGTACAGGTCAGGCTCTGCTCGCCGGCCTCGCAAGCCAAGCCGACCGGCGTGTTCTGAATGATGCCGTAGCGGAGATAGAGGGCGAGCCCAACGGCGGCGACCACAAGCGGACTCAAGATGAGAACCGCCCGGCCTGAGGGCTTGAAAAGAATCGGGGAAAGATTGGGCCGGGCTGGGGAGTCGCGCTGCATCGGCAACGGGTCATAAGGCAATGAGAGCCCCGCGTCATCCCGCGCGGCAAAGCGCACCGGAACTCGGCCTTGGCATTGGCGGCCTGACCCTCTAAGAGCGGCAGGAACAAGGACGGTGGGATAGATGAATCAAACGACCCGGCAACCGAAGCTGCTCAAAGATTACGCACCGCCAAACTATTTGGTGGATACGGTCGATCTCGACTTTGCGCTTGATCCGAATGCAACCAGGGTCAAGTCCAAGCTTCGTTTGCGTCCCAATCCAAAGGCCGGCGCTGCTGGCCGCCCCCTCGTGCTCGACGGCGAAGGGCTCGTGTTGCAAAGTCTGGCGCTCGACGGCAAGCCGCTCGGACTCGACGACTATCGGCTCGACGAGAAGTCTCTGACCATCCTGAGCGTGCCGGACCGGCCCTTCAACGTCGAGACCGTTGCCTTGTGCAATCCCGAGGCGAACACGGCGCTTTCCGGCCTCTATCGCTCGCGCGGCACCTACTGCACCCAGTGCGAGCCGGAAGGCTTTCGCCGCATCACCTTTTTTCTCGACCGGCCGGACGTGCTCGCAATCTATACCGTCCGCATCGAGGCTGACGCCGAGACGGCGCCGGTGCTCCTCTCCAACGGCAATCCGGCAGCTGCCGGAAAGGTGCCGGGCACGGGCAGGCATTTCGCGCTGTGGCACGACCCCCACCCCAAGCCCTCTTATTTGTTCGCGCTCGTCGGCGGCAACCTCGCGCAGGTGCCGAGCCGGTTCACCACCGCCTCAGGGCGCGACGTGGCGCTCAATATCTATGTCGAACCCGGCAAAGAGGATCGCTGCGGCTGGGCCATGGAGTCGCTGAAGCGCGCCATGCGCTGGGACGAGGTGCGCTTCGGCCGCGAATACGATCTCGAAATGTTCAACATCGTGGCGGTCAGCGACTTCAACATGGGGGCCATGGAGAACAAGGGCCTCAACATCTTCAACGACAAGCTGGTGCTGGCGCGGCCTGACACGGCGAGCGATGCCGACTACGGCGCCATCGAAGGCGTCATCGCGCATGAATATTTTCACAACTGGACCGGCGACCGCGTCACCTGCCGCGATTGGTTTCAGCTCTGCCTCAAAGAGGGGCTGACCGTGTTCCGCGATCAGGAGTTTACCGCCGATATGAGATCGGGGCCGGTCAAGCGCATCCTCGACGTGCGCGCGCTCAAGACCCGCCAGTTCCCCGAAGACGCCGGTCCCCTCGCCCACCCGGTGCGCCCGGCCTCCTACATCGAGATCAACAACTTCTACACGGCGACCGTCTACGAGAAGGGCGCCGAGCTTTGCCGCATGTTGCAAACCTTGCTCGGCCGCGACGGATTCCGTAAAGGCCTCGATCTCTACTTCGAACGCCATGACGGAGAGGCGGCGACGGTCGAGGATTTTGTCGCGGCCATGGCCGACAGCTCGGGACGCGACCTCTCCCAGTTCATGCTTTGGTACAACCAGGCCGGCACGCCGGAGCTCGCCTGCTCGCTCGACTACGACGCGCGGTCGAAGCAGGTACGGTTGTCCGTCAATCAGGTCGTCCCGCCGACACCAGGTCAGGCCCGCAAGGAGCCGATGCCGATCCCGCTCAAGCTCGGATTGCTCGGCAGCAATGGCGACGACTTGCCCCTCAAGCTTGCCGGCGGCGCGCCTCTTGCCGATGGCCTGATCGAGGTCACCGGCCGCGAGCAGACCTTCACCTTCGCCGATGTTCCCACGGCGCCCACCCCATCGCTGCTTCGCGACTTCTCGGCGCCGGTCCGTCTCAACATCAGCCTCAATCCGGACCAGATCGAGTTCCTGATGATGCACGACTCCGATCCGTTCAACCGCTGGCAGGCGGCGCAAAGCTACGCCACGAACCTGTTGACCGCGGCAGCGCGCGACGGCGGGAGCGAGGAGCCGGTCGCGGGCAGAGAGGCCATCCGGCTTGCCCAAGCCCTCGGCACCACCGCCTCTGAGGCGTCGCTCTCCGCCGCCTATCGCGCCGAGTTCCTCAAACTGCCAAGCGAATCCGACGTCGCCCGCGAGCTTGGCAAGAACGTCGATCCCGACGCCGTGCGCAAGGCCTATGAGGCGCTCCGCGCCACCATCGGGCGCAAGATCAAAGCGACCTTGGTCGAAATCTATGACAGCTCTGCCGCAAGCGGCGCCTTCTCCCCTGACGCCGAGAGCGCCGGCAAGCGCGCGCTGCGCGGCGCCATCCTCGATCTCCTCGTCGGCACCGGCGAAGCGGCAGAGATCGCGCGCGGCCTCCGCCACTACCGCGAGGCGTCGAACATGACCGACGCTATCGCCGCGCTGTCGATCCTCTCTCACCTGCACGTGCGCGACGAGGTGCTCGCCGATTTCTATGCGCGCTGGCAGGACGAGCCGCTGGTCCTCGACAAATGGTTCGCGGTGCAGGCGAGGGCGACGCGGCCCGACTCGGTAGAGACGGTGCAGGCGCTGCTTTCTCACGCCAAATTCTCGCTGAAAAACCCCAACCGCGTCCGCGCGCTGATCGGCAGCTTCGTCAACGGCAATCCGACGGGCTTCAACCGCGCCGATGGAGCGGGTTACGAGCTCCTGGCGAGCTCGGCGTTGCAGATCGACCGCTTCAACCCGCATATGGCGGCGCGGTTGCTTGGCGCCTTCGAAAGCTGGCGTACTTTGGAGCCCCGCCGCCAGGCCCTGGCCAAGAGCTCCTTGCGGCAGCTGGCATCGAGCCAATTGTCCACAGACAGCTACGAAATCGTCACAAAGACCCTGGGCGCCGACTGATTCGATAATACGTCAATCAGTTATTAACTAATTTTCCACAATTTTTCCTTGGACAGTCAGGAACTCCGACTCCTTCAATAGAGAGCGATTCGGAGATGCGGCAGTTCTCCGGCTCGAGCAGGGGAACCACCCATTAAGGGGGACCGAATGTCGCGGATTAATTCCGCGCAGCAGCCATTGTTCGCAATCGCGGCGCCGTTGTGGCAGGGAATCCGCGAGAGCCTTGGCAGCCATCTGCCCAGAGCCGAGCTGCTGCGGCGCACGGTTCCGGTCCTTATTGCCATCTTCGCTTCGCTCGCGGCCATTGGCCTCGTCACCCAGACCCTCCAGTCGAGGCAGTCGGCATTTGAGCTGGCCGAAGAGCGTCTGGCGCTCATGGCAGACCTCACCGCGGTGCGTCTGAAGGACGAGGCGCTGAAGCCCGACAGCAATTGGCAAAGCGCGCTTGCCGCAAGCCTGCCCAAGGGCGCGACGCTCGACGAGCGCACCGCGCTTCTCGCCAACGACGACGGCGACATCCAGGCGCGGGCGCCGCTGATGACAACCGAGACCGCGAGCCTGCTCGCCATCCTCGGACCGCAACAGCCGCTCACCACCTTCGGAGCCGACGCCGGGGTCTTGCGCATGACCCTCACCGACGGTACCGACGCCTTCGTGACGGTGCGCGACCTGCCGGAGAAGAACGCGCAAATCGCCTTCATTCAACCGGTGCATGCGGCTCTTGCCGGCTGGCGGCGCGACGCGAGCCTTGAGATCACTCTCCTCATTTGCACCGGCCTCGTGCTCGCGCTCCTCGGCGGCGGCGTCTGGTATCTCGCCCCGGCTGAGACGCGTAAAGAGGACGATGTTGTTGCGGGTCACCTCACCGAAGCGTTGTCGGCATGCCCAGTGTGGCGATGGAATTTGGCGCGCGGACACGTCCATTGGTCGGCGCCGATGTACCGGGCGCTCGGCCGGATGCCGGTCGACGAGACCGTGGCCTTTCGCACCATCGCGCAGTCGCTGCATCCCGACGACGATCTCCGCGCCATCGTCGATCGCCATTTGCGCGACGGCAAGACGCATTTCGATCAGAGCTTCCGCATGCGCCATACGGACGGCCATTGGCTCGCCATGCGGCTGCGTGGACACGTCACCCGCGACAAGCAGACGGGAGAGCCCCACCTCACGGCGATCGCCGCCATCGAGCAACAGGACCATTCCTCATCGCCTGATGCCAATGCGCGGCTGCGCGACGCGGTGGAGACGATCTCGGAAGCCTTCGTGCTGTGGGACAACCAAAACCGCCTGGTGATGTGCAACAGCAAGTACCAGCAGTTTCACGGACTTCCCGATGCGGCCATCCGGTCCGGCACCACCTACGAGGCGGTCATTGCCTCGGCTGCCGATCCCGTCATTCGCAAACGCATCAAGGTGGATGGTAACGGTGAAGAGGCCTGCACCTATGAAGCGCAGCTCGAAGATGGCCGCTGGCTGCACATCAATGAGCGCCGCACCAGGGACGGCGGCTATGTCAGCGTCGGCACCGACATCACGGTCCTCAAAGAGAGCCAGCAGCGCCTCGCCGACAGCGAGCAGCAGCTCCGGGCAAGCGTCACCGAACTCAGGCTGTCGCGCCGCGAGCTCGAGCAGCAGAAGCAGCAGCTGGTCGACCTTGCGGAAAAATACGCGGTGGAGAAGAACCGCGCCGAGGCCGCCAACCGCGCCAAATCAGAGTTTCTCGCCAATATCAGCCACGAGCTGCGCACCCCGCTCAACGCCGTGATCGGCTTCTCAGAGGTGATGGAGCAAGGGCTGTTCGGGCCGCTCGGCCACCACAAATATCAGGAATATGCGCGCGACATCCACGGCAGCGGCACCTATCTGCTCGAGGTGATCAACGACATTCTCGACATGTCCAAGATCGAGGCCGGCCGCATGGCGCTCGATATCGACAACGTCGATGTGGCCGACATCGTCGAGGACAGCATGAAGGTGGTTGGCCAGGCCGCCGCCGAGCGCGACATCAGCCTCTCCCGTCACGGCCCCTCCAAGCTCGTGGTCGAAGCCGACCGCCGCGCCCTGAAGCAGGTCTTCCTCAATCTCTTGTCCAATGCGGTGAAGTTCACCCGCGACAGCGGCAGCGTCGACGTGCATCTGTCGCGCACCCGCGGCCTCGTGCGCATCGCCATCAAGGATACCGGCATCGGCATCCCCGAAGCCGACATCAGGAAGCTCGGCCGTCCCTTCGAGCAGGTGGAGAACCAATTCTCCAAGAGCCATCAGGGCAGCGGGCTTGGCCTTGCCATCTCGCGCGCGCTGATCGAGCTGCATGGCGGCAGCCTGCAGATCAAGAGCCGCGAGGGCCAGGGCACCACCGTTACCTGCACGCTGCCCATCAAGGCCGTGACCGAAGAGGAAGAGGACGAGGCGGCAAGCGCCTAGTCAAACCCTCTCGCCCCTCAAGCGACAATCCGCTCATAGAGCTCGTGCACGGCACCGAGCGTGTCCTTGAGCATGGCTTCGAGCGTCGCGAAGTCAGGCATGTCGGATGCCCGCGCCAGCAAATCTTTGAGCGCGCGCGGGGCCTCGTCCGGGACGAAGGGTTTGTCGAGACAGAGCCGCAAGCATTGGGTAAGCGCCTGGTACAGGGTCGCAGCCGGGATCAGCATCTCGGCATCGCCAAGGGTGATCATCCCCGCCTGAAGCAGCTTGTTGAGCGCGCCGACGGTATTCTGATCGAGCACCTCGGGATGCTCGTGCGCGCTGACCACTTGCAGGAACTGGGTGAGGAACTCGATATCGATGAGGCCGCCGCGCACATGCTTCAGGTCCCAGATGTCGCGCGTGCCCTTCTCCTCCTCGATCTTGTTGCGCATGACGCCCACGTCGGCGGCGACTTGCGCCCTGTCCCGTGGCCGCCGCAGCACCTCCGCTATGGTGCGCTCGATGGTCTGCCGAAGCTCGGGCGGTCCGGAGACGACCCTTGCCCGGGTGAGCGCGAGATGCTCCCAGGTCCAGGCTGAGTTCCGCTGATAGTCGATGAAGCTCGCGAGCTTGGTCGCCACCGGCCCCTGACTGCCCGAGGGCCTGAGCCGCATATCCACTTGATAAAGCGAGCCTTCCGCCGTTTGCGCCGAAAGCGCCGCGATCAGCCGCTGGGTGAAGCGCGTATAGTACTGACTGCCAGGCAGGCTTTTCGGGCCTTGCGACTGCGCCGACTCGCCGGCGAAGTCGTGGACGGTGATGAGGTCGAGATCGGAGGCTGCGGTCATCTCGCGGCCGCCGAGCTTCCCCATCGCGATCACCGCGGCCTGTCCTCCCGGAACGCGGCCATGCTGGCGCTCGAGCTCGGCCTCGACGCGCGCGGCAAGAGTCGAGATCAGCGTTTCGGCAAGCGTGGCATAGGCCGCTCCGGCCTGCGGCGCGGTAATCGTTCCGGAAATCACCCGCACGCCAATCAGGAAGCCCTGCTCGCGCCCGACGATCCGCGACCGGTCGAGCGCGTCTTGATAGTCGAACGCTTGGTCGAGAGCCTTGACCGCGAGCTCCTTGAGCTTAGCAGGTGTTGGCAGCGCACCGAAAAATCCGGGATCGAGCACGGCATCCAGCAGGCGCGGACGACGGCCGAGGATAGCGGCCAGGCGCGGCGCCGTGCCCATGATGTCGGCGACGAGGCGCAACAGGCTCGGATTGGCGGCGAGGAGGGAGAAGAGCTGCACGCCGGCGGGCATTTCCGCCATCACCTTGTCGAAGGTGGCGAGCGCGAGGTCGGGCTCGGCGGTGCGGCCGAAGGTGTCGAGCAACGAGGGGAGGAATTCGGAGAGGCGCTCGCGGGCGCGTTCGCTCCGCGTGGCGGGATAGCGGCCGGACTGCCAGGCGCGAACGGCGGCGATGGCCTGTTGCGGATTGCCGAAGCCGAGCCTCTCGAGTGCGGCAAGGGCGGCAGGGTCGCCTTCGTCGCTCGGCAGCACGATGCTTGGTGCGCTTTCCGGCAGCGGCGGCAACTTTTCAAAGAGCGCGCCGTAATGCGCTTCAACGGCGGCAAGCTCACCGACGATAGCGTCGGCGAAGGTGTCAGCGTCGGCAAAGCCGGAAAGCGCCGCCACCCGGCGCAGCTCTTCCGGCTCGTCCGGCAGAGCGTGGGTCTGCTGGTCCCCGATCATCTGCAGCCGGTTCTCGACCCGGCGCAGGAAAAGATAGGCTTCCGTGAGTTCCTCGGCCGTCTTCGGCTCGATCCAGCCGTCTTGCGCCAGTTCGTTCAGAGTTTCGATCGTACCGCGTAAGCGGAGCTCGGGATGCCGGCCGCCGGCGATGAGCTGCTGCGTCTGCGCGAAGAACTCGATGTCGCGGATGCCGCCGCGCCCAAGCTTGATGTCGTGGCCGGCGACCGCAATAGTGCCGTGGCCCTTATGGGCATGCACCCGCCGCTTCATGGCATGGATATCGGCGATCGCCGCAAAGTCGAGATATTTGCGCCAGATGAAGGGTGCGAGCTGGCGCAGAAACTCCTCGCCGGCTTCGATGTCGCCGGCAATGACCCGCGCCTTGATCAAAGCGGCCCGCTCCCAATTCTGGCCGAAGCTCTCGTAATAGGTGAGGCCCGCGTCGGTCGAGAGCGCCACTTGGGTCGCGCCTGGATCGGGGCGGAGCCGCAGATCGGTGCGGAACACATAGCCGTCGCCGGTATGTTCCTGGAGGAGACGAACGAGCTCGCGGGTCAATCGCACGAAGAAGGCCGACGGCTCGATATCCGGCGCAAGCCCTGCCTGGTCCGCGTCGTAGAAGACGATGATGTCGATGTCGCTCGAATAATTGAGCTCGTGGCCGCCGAGCTTGCCCATGGCGATGACGAAATAACCTTTGGGCGTCGCCGTGGGGGGCCCGACGATCTGCCCGGCCTCGCGCGCCCGGCGAAAGAGAAACTCGACCGCCCGATCGACCGCGGTATCGGCGGCGACGCTCATGGCGCGCAGCGCGCCTTCCGTCGGCCAGACGCCACCAAGATCAGCAAGTCCCACGAGCAGCGCAATCCGCCTCTTATAGCGGCGGAGCGCTGTCATGATCTCCTTCGGCGACGTCGCCGCTTCGGCCGCGGCACCAACCTCGGCGCCAGCCTGTTCGAGATGGAGGTCGGGATCGCGAGAGAGGCAGTCGGCAACAAGACGAGGATCGCGCTGGGCAAGCGCGGCGAGATAGGGCGCCCCCGACAAGGAGCCCGCCAGCAGGTCGCGCACTTTAGGTTGGTCCCGCAAGAGCGCGGCTGCGGGAGCGAAGCTCTCATCTCCGCCAAACGCTTTCGTCAAGGTGTCGAGAATGTCAGCGCCGCGCGCCCCGTCATAGATCGCCGGGTGCGCGGCGATGCGCTCAAAGAACGCCGTCACGCCGGCCTTAATTCTGCTCCGGGCGCCTGATGTGCGGCTCCATTGAGCAGAGCCTGGCTCTCCGCCGGCAAGGACAGCACCACCTTGAGCCCGGGGCGGTTGTCTTCGAGCCTGACCACGCCCCCATGCAATCGCGCTACCGCAGAGACGAGGCTTAGGCCCAACCCGCTTCCCGGCTCCGACCGGCTCGCCTCGAGCCTGACGAAGCGGCCGAGCACCCGCTCGCGATCGGAGCTCGGCACGCCAGGTCCGCGATCGCTGACGATGATGTCCGCCATGTGTCCCCTCACCTCGGTGATCACGCTGACAACCGGCTCCGATCCGTTGCCGCCTTGGGCTTGCTCAGGCGCCCCGTATTTGATGGCATTGTCAATCAGATTGGCAATGGCCTGGCCGAGCAATTGACGATCGGCGCGCACGAACACCGGCTCGACCGGCTCGGCCTTCAGCGTGATGCCGCGCTCCTCCGCCACCGGCTCGTAGAGTTCCGCCACGTCGCGGACCAGCGCCGCCACGTCGAGGCTCTCCTTGTTGTCGCCGGCCGCGCCTGCTTCCAAC
>NZ_JBOHJB010000011.1:0-50273 GCF_050728395.1 Methyloceanibacter sp. | reverse complement strand
GCGTCGCGATGGCGGCGGTGAGCCGTTTCAGATCTTGCGGCCCTGACAGGCGATGGTCGCCGCCCTTGACCAGTGTGAGCTCGACATCGGCGCCGGCCAGCAGATCGACCAGCGCAAGCGCGTGGCGCCAGGGAACGTCGGGGTCCTGCATGCCTTGCAGGATGCGCACCGGGCAGCCGGGATCGAAGGCATGGCCTTCGATGAGATGCGAGCGACCTTCCTCGATCAGGTGCCTGGTGATGGGATAAGGATCGCCATAGGCCGACGGCACATAAGTGACGCCGGATCGCTCGATTTCATCCTTCGCCGCTTGCGGTAGCTCGCGCCACATCAGGGCCTCGGTCATGTCGAAAGCAGGCGCGATCAGCACCATGCCGGCGAGTTCCTGACTGCGGCGTGCCTGCGCGAGGTGCCGCGCGAGCAGCAAGGCGATCCAGCCGCCCATCGACGAGCCGATGACGATGCGCGGGCCCTCGCCCATCAGGTCCCACACCGCGATCGATTCTTCGAGCCAGTCGCCGATGGCGGCGCGGACCAGATCGCCGCCGGAGAGGCCGTGGCCTGAATAGTCGAAGCGCAGCATGGGCAGACCCTGCTCTGCCGCCCAATCCGCCACGGCGGTGGCCTTGGTGCTCCCCATATCGGAGAGGAAGCCTGAGAGCCAAAGGAGTGCCGGACCCCTGCCTCCCCTTCGGCGATAGGCGATGCGCCTCCGCCTCGCATCGGTGCCGACTTCCAGGAATTGCGGTTGACTGTCGTCCATCCTAAGAAACTGATGACCTTTCGCCGCGCATCCGGGAAGCGAAGCCCTCATCCATGGTGACCATACTCCAGGTCGTGCCGCGCCTCGATGCCGGGGGAAGCGAATTGGCGACCATCGAGATCGCGCAGGCGCTGTCCCGCGCAGGCGCCCGCGCGCTGGTCGCCACCGAAGGCGGCCGCATGGCGGAGGCGGTGGGCAAGGCCGGTGGCGAGATAGTGCCCCTTCCGGTGGCGAGCAAATCGCCGTTCACCATCCTCGCCAATATCGGACGCCTCACCAAGCTGATCAGGGACCGCAAGGTCGATCTCGTGCATGCGCGAAGCCGGGCACCGGCCTGGAGCGCGTTGCTCGCGGCGCGGCGGACGGGCAAGCCGTTCGTCACCACCTATCACGGCGCCTATGGCGAGACCGGCCCGTTCAAGGCGGCCTATAACAGCGTCATGGCGAAGGGCGATCGCGTCATTGCCAATTCGCGTTACACCGCATCGGTGATCGAAGCGCGGGACGCGAGCGCCAGGGATCGCATCCGCGTCATTTATCGCGGCGTCGATCGCAGCGTCTTCGATCCCGCCGCCGTCGATGCCCAAGCGGTCGATGCGCTCAGAGCTGCTTGGGGCGTTCCTCCAGGCACCAAGATCGTGCTCCACGCCGCGCGCCTCACCAGCATCAAGGGGCAGCGCGACCTGATCGCCGCAGCGGCGCTCGCCAACGCCGAGGGCGCGCTGCGCGATGCGGTGGTCATACTCGCCGGCGATGCGCCTGGACACGACGCCTATCGCGAGGAGCTGACCGGGCTGATCGCGCGTCATGGCCTCGGCGACAAGGTAAGGCTCGTCGGACATTGCCGGGAGATGCCGGCTGCCTACCTCGCATCCCAGGTTGCAGTCACCACATCGACCGTGCCTGAGACCTTCGGGCGTACCAGCGCCGAAGCGCAGGCCATGGGCTGCCCCGTGATCGTGCCGGACCTTGGCGCACTGCCGGAGACCATCGTCGCTCTGGGGCAAAGCCAAGCTGGGTTCACCGGATGGCTCTTTCCGCCGCGCGATATTGCTTCGCTCGCAAGCCGCATCGGCCGGGCGCTTGCCCTTACCCGTGCGGAACTGGCCTCGATCGGCGTCCGGGCGCGGGAGCATGTTGCCGCGAATTTCACCCTTGCGCAGATGCAAGGGGCGACGCTTGCCGTCTATGACGAGCTGCTCGGCACCGATCTCGGCGAGCGGTTCGAGCGCGCCTCACCAGCAGACCTTGGCGCCGGTGGTACAAACGACCGGTGACACCACACCCTTCCAGCACAGCGTATAGGCGGTGTCGCTGACCACGTCCGGGGGGAGAAACAGGCTGGGGTCGACCTCGCTCCGCCAATAGGGAACCGGCCGGGGCTTCTGTGCGGTTTCGCTCACCGGGCCGGTCACCCCGGTCTCACCCTTCCATTTGTCGATCGCCTCGCGCAGCGACTTTTGCGATGCGTCGACGGCCTTCGATTTGATGAGCGCATCGGCGGTGCCCGAGAAGTATATGCATCGCGTGAGCTGAGCCGAAGCCGGAAAGGGCATGACCCAACAGGCGAACGCCACGAGGGCGAGCAGCAGGCTTCGGCGCATCAATTCCCCCTCGAACGTCTCATCGCAACCATGGCAAATTTGCTGCAAAAGTACAAAGGCCGTGCGAGGTGAATACCACCGGCTTGACTTGTCAGCCCGGTTGCCGATCCTATAGAAGCCTTAGGTTCGCTTCCGAGACGGCCGATCAGGCTTCGCCGGGAGCGGCCTCAGGACGTGCCACAATAGAGGAGACCGACACATCGCAAGACGGCCGATGAAACTCACTCCCGACAGGGGAGGCCCGCGTATCAACGAGGGCATTGACACTCCGAACATCCAGCTCATCGACGCTACCGGTAACAATGTCGGCGTGGTCGCCATTACCGACGCGCTGGCGCGCGCGGCCGAGGCCGGGCTCGATCTCGTGGAGATCTCGCCAAATTCCGAGCCTCCGGTGTGCAAGATCCTGGACTTCGGCAAGTACAAATATCAGGCGCAGAAAAAGGCCGCCGAGGCGCGCAAGAAGCAGCGCACCGTCGAGATCAAGGAGATCAAGATGCGGCCGAACATCGACATTCACGACTATGACGTGAAGATGCGCTCGATCGTCCGCTTCTTCGAGGAAGGCGACAAGGTGAAGGTCACCTTGCGCTTCCGCGGCCGCGAGATGGCCCATATGGAGCTCGGCGCCAAGCTGCTCGACCGGGTGAAGCAGGACACCTTGACGCTGGCCAAGGTTGAATCCGAGCCGCGGCTCGAAGGGCGGCAAATGGTGATGGTGCTCGCCCCGCGATAGGATTTCTGGCTCTAACCCTTGCGTTCCGGCGCCAATCCACTCTATAAGGCGCGGTTCTTAGGAGCCGCCCGGCGGGGCATGCCGTGGCGGCTTCCATGCTTCAACCATCGAATTTAGGGCTCCGGCGGTCGCGATCGCCTGAGGGTCCGCCAAAAAAGGAAGCCAAATGCCCAAGATGAAGACCAAGAGCGGTGCCAAGAAGCGCTTCAAGGTCACGGCCGGAGGCAAGGTCAAGTGCCAAGCCTCGCGCAAACGTCACGGCATGATTCAGCGCCCGACCAAGTTCATCAGGAACGCGCGTGGAACCATGGTCCTGTCCGACGAAGACGCCAAGATCGTGAAGACCTATTTCCTGCCCTACGGCCGCTAGGCCCGCGCGCAGGCTCGTTTCAGGAGGCACCCAATGTCACGTGTGAAACGCGGCGTTACCAGCCATGCTCGCCATCGCAAGGTGCTGAAGCAGGCCAAGGGCTATTACGGCCGCCGCAAGAACACCATCCGCGTCGCCAAGCAGGCGGTGGAGAAGGCCGGGCAGTACGCCTATCGCGACCGCAAGGTGCGCAAACGCACGTTCCGGGCGCTGTGGATCCAGCGCATCAACGCCGCTGCGCGCCTGCACGGGCTCACCTATGGCCGGTTCATCGACGGCCTGAACAAGGCCGGCATCGAACTCGACCGCAAGGTGCTTGCCGATATCGCCGTGCACGAGCCGTCGACCTTCCAGAGCCTGGCCGAGGCCGCGTCAGCAGCGGCCAAGGCCTGAGCGTCCAGCTCCCGTGGCCGAGACGCCCACGGCTCAGACCGCTTCGCTCGAGGGGATCGAGGGCGAGCTGCTTGGCACCATCGCCGAGGCGAGCGATCTCATCGCGTTGGAAGAAGTGCGCGTCGCGGCCCTCGGTAAGAAGGGCCGCGTCTCCGAGCTGATGCAGACGCTCGGCCGCATGCCGCCGGAAGAGCGCAAGGGCTTCGGCCAGGCGGTCAATCAGCTTAAGGATCGGGTGGGCGAGGCGCTGGAGAGAAAGCGCGAGGCGCTCGGCCGTGCCGCGCTCGGCGCGCGTCTCGCGCAAGAACGGGCCGACGTCACCCTGCCCGTGCGCGAAGGACCGCTCGCCGAAGGCCGCATCCATCCGGTGAGCCAGGTCGTCGACGAGATCACCGAGATCTTCGCCGGTATGGGCTTCTCCATCGCCGAAGGTCCCGACATCGAGACCGACTTCAACAATTTCACCGCGCTCAACATTCCGCCCGAGCATCCCGCTCGGCAGGACCACGACACCTTCTATTTCGCCGAAGGGCCCGACGGCACGCGGCCGGTGCTGCGCACCCATACGAGCCCGGTGCAGATTCGCACCATGCTGAAGCAGAAGCCGCCGCTTCGCATCATCGCGCCCGGACGCGTGTATCGCAGCGATAGCGACCAGACCCACACGCCGATGTTCCATCAGGTCGAGGGCCTAGCCATCGACGAGGAGACGCATCTCGGGCATTTGAAATGGGTGCTCGAGGAATTCTGCAAGGCCTTCTTCGAGGTGCCGCAGGTGAAGATGCGCTTCCGGTCGAGCCATTTCCCCTTCACCGAGCCCTCCATGGAAGTGGATATCGGCTACGCCAAGGTCGGCGACGAGATCAGGATCGGCGAGGGCGACCAGTGGCTGGAGATTCTCGGCTGCGGCATGGTGCATCCGAACGTGCTCAGGAATGTCGGGCTCGATCCCGCGCGCTATCAGGGCTTCGCCTTCGGCCTCGGCATCGACCGCATCGCCATGCTGAAATACGGCATGCCGGACTTGCGCGCCTTCTTCGCCGCAGACTTGCGCTGGCTCAAGCATTACGGCTTCCCCTCTTACGCCGTGCCGACCCTCGCCGGCGGGCTCAGCTCCTAGTTAGTACCGATGCCGCACGCCGCTGTTTCAGATGGAAGGAGACGCCGGGCGAAGGCCTTCCGCCGTCAAATGACAACGGCGGAGCGAAAGCTTTGGTATGCGCTCAAGGCGCATCGTTTCGAGGGGCTCGGCTTCCGCCGCCAGGTGCCTCTTGGGAGGTACGTTCTCGACTTTGTTTGTCATGAACGGGGGCTGGTTGTTGAGGTCGATGGCGGCCAGCACTTCTCTGCCTTGCGAGCTGGGCGCTATGCTATTCGAGACCGTTGGTTGCATGCGCAGGGGTACCGCGTCGCCAATAACGAGGTGATCAACAACCTGTCGGGCGTGCTTGAGTATTTGTTGAGCGTTGACGCTAACTCCCCGCTCCCCCCTTGTGGGGGAGCACGACCGCGCTTTGCGCGGTCGGAGGGGGGTGAAGCACGGACTCAGTCGAAGCCGAAGACCCCCCTCCCTACCCTCCCCCACAAGGGGGGAGGGGGCACTGCTGAGCCGTCTGTAGAAAACTCCAGAGCTTCAGAGAGCAGCGTAGTCGCAAGATGAAGTTCACGCTTGCCTGGCTGAAAGAGCATCTCGACACGCGCGCGAGCGTGGCCGAGATCGCCGACACGCTCACCCGCATCGGGCTCGAGGTCGAGGGGATGTTCGATCCTCGGACAAAGCTCGCGTCCTTCACGGTGGCAGAGGTGCTCAAATGCGAAAAGCACCCGAACGCCGACAAGCTTTCCGTCTGCGAGGTTGATACCGGCAGCGAGCGCTTGCAGGTCGTGTGCGGCGCGCCGAATGCGCGGGAGGGCCTCAAGGGCGTGTTCGCAGCCGTCGGAAGCTACGTGCCGGGCATCGATCTCACGCTGACCAAGGCCAAGATCAGGGGAGTCGAGTCGAACGGCATGCTGCTGTCCGAGCGCGAGCTCGAGCTGTCCGACGAGCACACCGGCATCATCGAGGTAGCCCCCGACGCCAAGATCGGCAGCCCCGCGGCGAAAGCGCTCGGCCTCGACGATGCGGTGATCGAGATCGCCATCACGCCGAACCGGCCCGACTGCCTCGGCGTGCGCGGGATTGCCCGCGACCTCGCCGCCGCAGGTCTCGGCAGGCTGAAGCCAGCGCCGGTAAAGCTGGTCAAAGGCAGCTTCGCCAATCCAATTGCCATCAAGCTCGATTTCGGCAAGGAGACCGCGAGCGCCTGCCCGATCTTTGCCGGGCGGGTGGTCAGGGGCATCAAGAACGGCCCGAGCCCGCAATGGCTGCAACGGCGCCTGAAGGCGATCGGGCTTCGGCCGATCAACGCGCTAGTCGATATCACCAATTACATTTCCTATGACCGTGGCCGGCCGCTGCATGTCTATGACGCGGACAAGCTCAAAGGCGCGATCAGCGCGCGGCTCGGACGCAAGGGCGCATCCTTCAAGGCGCTCGACGGCAAGACCTACGAGGTCGACGAGGACATGTGCGTCATCGCCGACGACAGCGGCGTGCTCGGGCTTGGCGGCGTGATCGGCGGCGAGGAAACCGGCTCGACCGACGCAACGACCAACGTGTTCATAGAGTCGGCCTATTTCGATCCGAAACGCACGGCGCGCACGGGCCGCAAGCTCAACATCCAGTCCGATGCGCGGTTCAGGTTCGAGCGCGGCGTCGACCCTGCCTTCGTGGTGCCTGGGCTCGAGCTTGCCGCGCGCATGGTGGTCGATATTTGTGGGGGCGAGGCGAGCAAGGTCACGATCGCCGGCAAGCCGCCGAAGCCGAACGCGCCGTTTGCCTTCGATCCCAGGCTCGTGAAGCGGTTGAGCGGTCTTGGGCTGAAGGGCGGCGAGATCAGGACGCTGCTCGCCGCGCTCGGCGTCGAGCTCAAGGGCAATGCGCCGAAACTCAAGGCCGCGCCACCGTCGTGGCGACCCGATATTTCCGCGCCCGTCGATCTCGTCGAGGAGGTGGTGCGGCTTGTCGGCGTGGACCAGGTTCCGGCGACGCCGATGAAGCGCGAGGCCGGCGTAGCACGCCCGGTGCTGACCGAGATGCAGTCGCGGACGCGCCGCGTGCGGCGCGTGCTCGCCGCCCGTGGCCTGGTCGAGGCGGTGACTTGGTCGTTCATCCCGCCCGATCAGGCGAAGCTGTTCGGCGGCGGCGCGGCGGAGCTCACCTTAAGCAATCCGATCTCGACCGAGCTTGCGGAGATGCGGCCGGGACTCTTGCCTGGCCTCGTCACCGCAGCGCAGCGGAACCGCGACCGGGGCTTTGCCGGTGGCGCGCTGTTCGAGCTTGGTCAGGCCTATCGTGGACCGCTCCCCGAGGATCAGTTCGTTGCCGCCGCCGGCGTCCGCTTCGGCCGTTCGGCGCTGCAAGGTTCAGGCCGGGATTGGTCCGGCGAAGCCCCTGCCGCCGATGTCTTCGCCGCCAAGGCAGATGCTGTGGCGGCGCTCGCGAGCGTCGGCATCGACCAGGAGAACCTGACCGTGACGCGGGAGGCGCCCTCCTGGTTTCATCCCGGCCGCTCGGGCGCGCTCAAGCTTGGGCCGAAGGTTACGCTCGGCGTGTTCGGCGAATTGCACCCTGACGTGCTGGCGAAGCTTGGCGTGGACGCGCCGCTTGCGGCTTTCGAGCTTTACCTCGACGCGATTCCTGCGGCGAACCGCAAGAGCCTGACGAAGTCAGCGCTCGATGCATCCGATTTACAGGCGGTGAAGCGCGACTTCGCCTTCCTGCTCGATGCCGACGTCGCCGCGGCCGACGTGCTGCGCGCCGCGCAAGGCGCCGACCGCGCGCTGATCACAGCAGTCGGCGTGTTCGATGTGTTCACCGGACAGGGCGTGCCGCAGGGCAAGAAGTCGCTCGCCATCGAAGTGACGCTTCGACCTCGGGAGAAGACCCTGACCGACGCCGAGATCGAGGCTGTCGCGGCGAAGATCGTCGCCGCGGTGATGAAGGCCACCGGCGGCGAGCTCCGGGGATGAATTATGACCAATGATCTTGTGGCCTTTGGCGTAGCGGATTCAGTGAGACGCCGCCATTTACGCACCCCGAGGATCGGGAGCACCTAAAAGCCGTTGGCAAGCTGGAGGAGATAGGCTGCACCGACTTTGAAGCCTTCGTAGCCAGCAAGTATTTTGGGCAGGAGAAGAGTTCGGCATTTCACAGTGGGTTGCTGCCGGTCCCCTATATGGGCGATCTGGAAAGAGCAGAGATCTACGTCCTCATGCTCAATCCTGGATTCAAGCCGCTCGACTATAAAGCCGAGAGCGACAACCGCTTCCGGCAGGCGCTGGTTGCCACGCTCCGCCAAGAGCTAGAGGCTCAGGAGTTTCCTTTTGTCTGCCTCGACCCTCAATTCGCGTGGACGGGAGGATTCAGCTATTGGTTCGGAAAGCTCGGTGATGTCGTGCGTGAGATCGCCAAGAGGCGCTTCAACAACAAGCCTCGCTGTGCCCTTAGGTTTCTGGCAACCAAGCTTGCCGTCATGCAGGCGTTCCCGTACCGCTCGGAATCGTTTGGGGCCGGCGGTGTCGTTCAGAAGTTGCCGTCATTTCTGAAGGCCAAGAATTTTGTGCACTCCAGCCTTGCAACCGCCAATGGCGGCAAGATATTTATCCTCCTTCGCGGCGCTGAACTATGGTCGGTTAGCTCACGCTTCCCCCCGGCTATCGTGTACGACCCGGCCCAAGCTCGTAGTGCGAGTCTCTCGCTAGAGTCTCAAGGTGGCGAGGCGATCATCGACCATTTAATGCGCACTTAGACTATTCAGTGAACCGTGCTGATCGCGGGTCACATCGCAGCGGCGCATCGTCGAAGCCGAGATTGTGGTCGCGGGCGAAGTGGATCATGGCGCGCTCGGTGAGCGCGGTGATGGTGAGCAGCGGATTGACCCCGATTGAGCGCGGGATGATGGCGCCGTCGCACACATAAAGCCCCGCATGCACGTGGCCCTTGCCATCGAACACCCGGCATTTGTGATCGACCACGCCGCCTGAGGCGTCATCGCCCATGCCGCAGCCACCAAGCGGGTGTGCCGTCGCCGGTTTCGTCCCCATGGTGGTCGCCCCGAGGGGGCTCTTGATGTAGCGCGCGCCGACGGCCTCAGCCGCCTTGCTCAAGGCGGCATCGACGCGGGCATAGACCGGCTGGTCGGCGACACGCGGCCAATCGATCTGCGCCTTGCCGTTCTCCAGGCGGATGCGGCCCTTGGCCTCGTCATGGGAGACCACGAAGAAGGTGTAAAGGCTCTGCAGCGGGCCGTGATAGACGCCCTTGATCAGGCTCTGGGCGGCGCCGAGCAGCCTGCCGCCTGAGATGAAGAACACCGGCAGAAGCGGCGCGAGTGCCGACGGCAACACGCCTTCCTGGATGAACATCGAATGGTCGAGACGGCCGTCGTCGTGCAGCTCGATCTCGCCGGTGACGCAGGCGCCGATGGCGTCGCCGACGAATTTCGGCGGATACCCGACGCCGATGCCGTTCACCCGCCCCTTGCCGCCAAGGGCAAAGGCGATGATGTCGCCATTGGCGGAAAAGCGCTCACCCAGATGGTCGGAAAGCGGCAGCCCCTCTTCGCGCGAGCGGAGCAGGATCTCGGTCGAGCCGAGCGTGCCGGCGGAAAGCACCACGGTCTTGGCCTCGACCGAGCGGAGAGCGGCGTCGGGCTCTTCGGTCGGCGCGAAATGCACCCGCCAATGGCGCCCCTCCTTGGCGACATGGCTCACCGCGAGCTCGGTAAAGATCTCCGCGCTATGCCCCTTGGCGTCGGGAAGATAGGTGAGCGCGATGGTGTTCTTGGCGCCGACGTTGCAGCCAGAGCAGCAATCGCCGCAAAGCGTGCAGGCCGGTTGCTCGACGCCGGCCGGATTGACCGTCTCCTCGAAGCTGACCACGACGGGAGCCGGGACCGGAGGCTGGCCGAAGCAGGCGCTCGCCGCCTCAAGGGCGCGATATTTGGTGAAGTCGGAGGGGCGTGCGTAGCGAGTAGGGCGCAGCATGGCGTTCGCGCGGCCGAAGCCTTGATCGAGCAGCCCGTCCTCCCTCACCTCCTCGGGCCAGGCGCTGTCGGCGAAAACGCGCGGGTCGGGACGCAAACCCACGGCGGCATTGATCAGCGATCCGCCGCCAAGCCCGCAGCCGATCAGCACGTGGATGTCGGAGCCGAGCCTGAAGTCGAACAGCCCGGTGCGGCGGCCGCTCCGCATCTTGCCGCCGACGATCTGGAGCTCGCGGCGAAGCTCCGGCAGGCGGTTGGGGAACTCTCCGGTCACGAACTCGCGGCCGCGCTCGATGACGCAGACGCTGAGGCCCGCGCGCGCAAGCCGCGAGGCGGCGACGCCGCCGCCATATCCTGAGCCGACCACGACCACGTCATAGGCAGGCCTGACCGCGTCAGGGGGTGAGGACAGCCGCTTGGTCATGGCTCTCCATAGCGGAAAAGTATTGGGCGCGACAAACTGTGGCTGGCATATCCCTGAATCAATTCGTTTCACGGTCGCGCGAGAGGCGGTTTGCCGACGGCGCGCAGCTCCCTATGCTGAATTTGAGCAATTCTGGAGATCATGACCATGTGGAGATGGATAGGCGCAATTGCGGCTGCAGCCGTGCTCGCGGTTCTCGCGATGGGCGGCGGAGCGCAGCAGGCCCCGGCGGCCGATGAGAGCAAGACCGCAATTTTCGCCGGCGGCTGTTTCTGGTGCGTCGAGGCTGCCTTCGACGAGGTCGCCGGAGTGACTGAAACGGTCTCGGGCTATGCCGGCGGCACCGAGCCGAACCCGACCTATGGCAAACACGAAGGCTATCAGGAAGCGGTCAAGGTCACCTTCGATCCCGCCAAAGTGACCTATGCGCAGTTGCTCGACACCTACTGGCACAATATCGACCCGTTCGACGCGAACGGCCAGTTCTGCGATGAGGGCAACGCCTATCGAAGCGTGATCTTCGTCGGCGACGATGAACAGAAGGGGTTGGCTGAGTCCACCAAGAAGCAGGTCGCTGACCGCTTCAAGGAGACGGTGGCGACCGAGATCAAGCCGGTCACCACCTTTACCCCGGCTGAGGACTACCACCAGAACTACCACAACGTGAATCCGGTCAGTTACAAGTACTACAAATGGGGTTGCGGGCGGGCGCAACGGCTTGAGCAGATCTGGGGGCCGAAGCCGGCGTGACCGCGCCTCGCTCTTCCCCCCACTGGCGACAAGGAGTTGTGCATCCGGAAGGGCGGGACGTCCGTAGCTCATGAGTGAGTCCAAAAACCGAGACGGCGGCATGACGACGGAAGACAAACGCGAAGTCATCTACCGCCATTCGGGCGCGGTACGCGCTACCCATTGGGTGAACGTCATCGCCTTGCTTGTGCTGTTGATGAGCGGGTTGCAAATCTTCAACGCCCACCCTGCCCTCTATCTCGGAGCGAAATCGAATTTCGACGATCCGGTGATGGCCATGCGGCCGATGAAGCATGGCGATGAGCTCTTCGGCATCACCACCATCGCCGGCTGGAACATCGACACGACCAATCTGTTCGGCGTCGCCTATGACGAGGCCGGCGACTATGAGATCAGAGGCTTCCCCTGGTCGGTGACCTTGCCGGGCCACCGCGACCTCGCCACCGGGCGGCGCTGGCACTTCTTCTTTGCCTGGCTCTTCGTCATCAACGGGCTCATCTACCTCATCTACAGTCTGATAAGCGGCCATCTCAGGAAAGATCTTGCGCCAAGCGGTAGCGAGCTGAAGCATATCGGCGCCTCGATTTGGGAGCACATCAGGCTCAAATTCCCGCAAGGCGACGAGGCCAAGCGCTACAACGTGCTGCAGAAGCTTGCCTATCTCATCGTGGCGCTCGTGCTTCTGCCGCTGATGCTGGCGACGGGGCTCGCCATGTCGCCGGGCATGGATGCTGGCTATCCCTTCCTGCTCGAGATTTTTGGCGGCCGGCAATCGGCCCGCACCATCCACTTCATTGCCGCGAGCGGCATCGTGCTGTTCGTGGTGGTGCACATCGTCATGGTGCTGATCACCGGCGTGTGGAACAACCTCCGCTCCATGATCACCGGCCGCTACGCGATCAAGCTGCCGGAGGGCCAATCATGAGCGCGAAACCCAAGCTCGACCGTCGCGGCTTCCTCACGCGCGGCCTTGCCGTCGCAAGCGCTGCCCTTCTCGGCGGCTGCGACAGCGAGCTGTCCGAGCAGCCTTGGGTCAAGCGCATTCTCGACAAGGCCGAGACGCTGACGCGATTGAGCCAGAGGGCGCTGGTCTCCCCGGCGGCGCTCGCCCGCGAATATAGCGAGGCCGACATCTCGAAGGACTTCAAGGCCAACGGCTCGACCGAGGTTGACGATGACGGATACCGGGCGCTTGCCGCCAACGGTTTTACCGACTGGAAGCTCAAGGTCGGCGGCCTCGTGGGGCAGCCGCTCGAGCTGTCCTTGGCCGAGCTTCGCGCCATGCCGGCGCGCACCCAGATCACGCGGCATGACTGCGTCGAGGGGTGGAGCTGCATCGGCAAATGGACCGGCGTGCCGCTGAAAGCGCTGCTCGACAAGGCGGAGCTCAAGCCGTCGGCGCGCTACCTCGTGTTCTATTGCGCCGACGATCTCGGCGAGACCGGCGACGATGAGGGAAAATACTACGAATCGGTCGGGCTCGAGGACGCCTTCCATCCGCAAACTATCCTCGCCTACGACATGAACGGAGCGCCGTTGCCCATTCCCCACGGGGCGCCGCTCAGGCTCCGCGTCGAGCGCCAGCTCGGTTACAAGATGGCGAAATATGTGATGCGCATCGAGGCGATGGATGGGCTCGCCGGAATTCGCGGTGGCCGCGGCGGCTTCTGGGAAGACCGCGGCTATGAATGGTACGCCGGGATCTGAGCAAGGACGCGAAGCCCTAAGGCTTCGGCGCGTACCGGCGACGTCCTGCGCCAATTCATTTGCGGGAAAATAGGCCGGGCCGTCACCTGTCTCCAGATTGAACACCCTGTTCAGCCCCAGTTCAGCTCGCGGCCGTTAGACCTTCAGCGCATGAGCGACTTGCAACCTGCCGAGGGAGGCAATCATGCGCTTCGCCGTTGTCTTTTTGATAGGGCTCACATTGATAGGGCTCACAGCCTGGACCGTCCCCGCTCTCGCCGACGATGGGGACGACTGGCCAGACTGCAATGCCGCCAGTGTCGAAAGCGGCATCGACGCCTGCACGCGAATCCTGCAGCGCGGCGAAGCCAGCGCCGCCGATCTCTCCGTCGCGTACAACAACCGCGGTCTGGCCTACGCCAACAAAGGCGATAACGATCGCGCCATCGCCGATCTCAGCCTGGCGCTCAGCCTCGATCCTCAAATGGTGGTTGCCTACGACAACCGTGGCTATGCCTATCAAAACAAGGGCGAATACGACCGTGCCGTCGCCGACTATGATGAGGCAATCAGGCTCCAATCCGGCGATGCGCAGCTCTACAACAAGCGCGGCAACGCTTATTACGGCAAAGGGGACTACGACCTCGCTCTCGCCGACTACAACCAGGCCCTCAAGCTGAAGCCAGATTTCGCCGTGGTTTTTTCCAATGCCGGCAATGCCCGCCTGAATCGAGGTGAGTACGACCGCGCGATCGCCGATTACAACAAGGCGATAAGTTTCCAGCCCAATAACGCCGCTTATTACGACCAGCGTAGCGGAGCCCACTACGCAAAAGGGGACTACGACCGCGCCATCGCCGATGCGACGCGCGTCATTGAACTTGATCCGGCAAACGCCACTGCCTTCAACAGTCGCGGCTCATCCTTTATTTTCAAGGGAGACTACGAGCGGGCGATCGCCGATGCGACGCGGGCAATCGAGCTCCGTCCGAACAGCGGCTCCGATTTCAACAACCGAGGTCGCGCCTATCTTGAGAAGGGCGAGTTCAGCCTTGCCATTCGCGACCTTACGCGCGCGGTCGAGCTCATCCCTCAATCTCCAAATCCGTATCGCCACCGCGGCGTCGCCTATCTCAAGACCGGAAAGATCGACCTGGCTCGTGCCGATCTAACAAGGGCGCTCGAGCTCAAACCCGACTACCAGGATGCCAAGACCGCGCTTGCGGAGCTCGAGCAGGCCGAAATCTCGACCAAGGCAACGCCACCCTCGCAATCCACCACGACGGAGCAGGCTGCGCCCGAAGCCAAGGTCGCGCTTGCGATTCCTTTACCGCGGCCGTCCGCCTTCCCAAGCGGCAAGCGTGTCGCGCTCGTGATCGGCAACTCCGATTACCGCAGCGTGGCGAGATTGGCGAACCCGGCGAACGACGCGAGGCTCATGGCAAATGCCTTGAAGAGCCTCGGCTTCGAACTGATCGGCGGCGGCGCGCAGCTCGACCTCGACAAAGCTGGCTTCGACGCCGCCGTGCAGAGCTTTGGCAATCAGTTGCAGGGCGCCGATGTCGGTCTTTTCTACTATGCCGGCCACGGTCTTGGCCTGCGCGGGACGAATTACCTCGTCCCCGTCAACGCCAACCCGAGCCGCGAGGCCGATCTCGATTTCCAAATGGTGGATGTCGAGGTGGCGCTGCGCCAGATGGAGGCGTCAGGCACGAAGCTCAACGTTGTCATGCTCGATGCCTGCCGCAACAACCCCTTCGGAGGCAGAGGCCTCAGGGCAGGCAGCGGCGGCCTCACCCAGATGCAGGCCCCGGAGGGCACGCTGATTTCCTATGCCACCCAGCCCGGCAACGTGGCCCAGGATGGGACCGATGGCGATAGCCCCTACACCAAGGCGCTTGCCGAAATTGTTCCGAGGTCCGGCCTCGATATCTTCCAGACGTTCAACCAAGTCGGGCTCGCCGTGAAAAAGGCGACCGGCGGTCAGCAACAGCCTTGGCTCTCAAGCTCGCCGATCGAAGGCGAATTCTTCTTTGCCGGCCGATAGGCGAGAGAACCTCTACCTCTTCTAACCCGATTGCACCGCGAATTCAGCCGCCGTTCAGGTTGCGGGCTCTACTGCAGCAGGATTAGGATCGATCGAGCCTGTTTTGCCTGGGGAGGCTGCTATGCGGACTGTCACGTTGCTCCTGGTTTTGGTCCTGGCATCCACGTCGGCGGCCATGGCGCAAAGCGGGACCAACAGCCGTGTGCTGGAAGAGAGAGAATCCGCTCCAAGCGGGACCACCAGCAGGACCCTCGACGAGCGCGCCGCGGGAAGAACGGATCCTGTCAGCCGGACTCCCGACGATCATGAGAGAGAGTCCACGCAACCGCAACCAGTTTATCCAAACGCTGCTGCCGCGCAAGCCTGCCTCAAGCCCCCAGTTGCCTTTGACGCCGAGAAAGTCATCAGCGCCTGTACGATCCTTATCGAAAAAAGCCCGCAAGAGGATGACCGTGTGTCAACCCTGCGGAAACGGAGCATCGCTTATTTTTCGCAGGGCCTTTATGACCGGGCCATCAGCGACGCCGATGAAATGGTGCGATTGGAGCCAGACAGCTCCTCCTATGACTGGCGCGCAGCGCTCTATGACGCCAAGGGCGAACATGACCGTGCCATCGCCGATAGCGATCAAGCAATCGCCCTCGCGACGGCGCCGAATTCACCTTATCTCGAGTCTAATTACTACTTCTACATATACCGAGCTGATGCTTTTGCCCACAAAGGTGAGTTCGAGCGCGCCCTCGGCGACTACGAACGCGCGGCAAAACTAAATCCTGATGCGCCAATGGTTGACTACCATCGCGGCGACGCTCTCCGCGTGAAGGGCGATTTGGACGGCGCCATCAGGGAATACGACGTGGCATTGCGCAAGGCAGCTAAAGGCGACGACTCGAAGCTGATAATGGCGAGGGCGCTCTACGGCCGCGGCCTCTCTTACGAAGCCAAGGGTGACCACGACCGGGCTATTTCCGATCTCGACGATGCCATCGTTTGCTTCCAGCATGCTGCCGGATGGTCCGAGGATATTCCCGCGCCCGCGCCGGCCCCGGCCCCGGCCCCTTACGAAGACTCCAGCCAGATCGCCAACGGCAGCGAGGGCTTCCAAGCCGGTAAGGCCTGCGCCGAAGGTGAGCAGCACAATGGGTCCTTCGCCGTCGCACTGCTGGCAAGAGGTTCAGCCTACGAGGCGAAGAGCAGAGCTTCCACGGCACAAAGCTCAGTAGATCAGGTCGACGCCTATCGAGAAAAGGCGAGAGTAGATTTCCAGGAGACTCTGTCGTCCCCGCCAGTGAACCTCGAGAGCGTTGCCGTCGAAATGAGTGATTTCGATGTGACCCCGGTGCACGAGGCCGCCCGCAAACGACTCGCGGCGCTCGATGGAAAACGACCGGCGCCGGCTCCTGTGGCAGCAACGTCCGACGCGCCTGCTGCGCAAGACGGCAAAACTTCGCCCTCGGCCATCGAACCAACGGATCCAGACGAATGCTTCAACACCGTTGCCAATAGTGTGCGCCTGGCTGGCGGCGCGCTCCATGTCAACCGAGATAACTTCTTAGGCGATCCAAATCGCGTCATAGAGGCGTGCTCGCGGCTTGAAAGTGGATCGGGCGGCAATTCGCGCGGCAATGAAGAGATTCATGCCTCGCGCGCACTGGCTTATCGAATAAAGGGCGACTATGACCGAGCCATCGTCGAAGCCGATGGACTCCTGCGCGACGCCGCGAATGGACGCGAGGATCTCGTTGATGCTTATGTCTTTCGAGGTTCCATCTTTTTGGCCAAGGGCGACTTTGACAGCGCCCTTGCCGACAGCGACAAGGCGACTGCACGAGGGGCCGACCTGACCGATAGGAACAACGCAGCGGTCCACACCCTCCGTGGAGCGGTGCTACTTGCCAAAGGCGACCGCGATCGCGCCCTCAATGAATACCAACAGGCCATCGCGGCGTATTCCAAGATCATTGATCGAAACCCAACTGACCGAGAATCATATTTGGCACGGGGGCTCGCGCGCGAGGCTAGTGGCGATCGAGAGGGCGCGAAAGCGGATTTCCGGCTGGTGTTGTCAAGAGGGCCAAACGACGAGACCTCGCAGGCAACCCCGCTGCAACATTTGGCGGCGCTCGAGAACAATGAAGCTACCCCGTTACCATCGAATAAGGCGGCAACAGACACTGGGGCGCCGGTTCCACTGCCTGCGGTTACCGCCGGCAGTGAGGTCAGTCAGGCCGTCAAGTCTGCTTGGAACGAGGTTCTCGGCCAATATCAGCGCCGCGCCGACCTCGTTCCCAATCTGATCGAAACGATGAAGGGCTATGCCGCCAGTGAGAGCAAGGTTCTCGCCGAAGTCATCGAAGCGCGCGCCAAAGCGACGCAACAGCAGTTTTCCCCAGATGCTCCAGTCGAGCCCGACGCCTTGAAGAGAGTCGACGATGCGCAGCGCCCGCTCAGCGAGGCGCTCACTAGGCTGTTTGCCGTCACCAAGAACTATCCAGACCTGACATCGAACCAGAACTTCGTGGCGCTGCAGTCCCAGCTCGAAGCGACCGACAACCGCATCGCCATCGCGCGGTACGACTATATCGAGGCCAACCGGCAATCGAAGGCATCCGAAACAGCGAAGGCGGAACAACCGGCCCCCGCGCCGGCGCAGGCGCCGGTTGAGGCTTCCGCCACGCCGTCAGTCCCCGCCCCGCAATCGAAACCTGCCGAGGAAGCCGCAGCCCCAGTGCCAGCGCCGGCGCCGCAGGAGAAGCCGCCAGTCGTGGCAAAGGCCGAGGCTCCTGCCGCACAGCCGCCGGCGGTCTCCCCACGACAAAGTCCGACACCAGCCGCGGAGCAAAGCCGGCGTCTTGCGCTCGTTGTCGGCAACGACGCGTACGAGAATTTGCCGCCGTTGCGCAAAGCCGTGAACGATGCCCGCGCCGTCGGTGAGTCCCTGACCAAGCTTGGCTTCGAGGTGAGCGTGCTGGAAAACGCCTCGCGACGAGCGATGACCACGAAGCTTGTCGAATTTGCCGGCCGCGTGACGCCCGGCGATACGGCGCTATTCTTCTATGCCGGACATGGCGTCACCATGGGCGGCACCAACTATCTGATACCGGCCGACGCGCCGGAGATGCATGAAGGCCAGGAGGCCCTGATCGCAGCCGAGGGCGTTTCCGCAGACGGCGTCATGCAGCAAATCCAGGGGCGCGGCGCCAAGGTGGTCATGCTGGTGCTCGATGCTTGCCGCGACAATCCCTTCGCCAAGGCCGGGGGTCGTGGTGTTGGCGGCACGCGCGGCCTCACCCTGATGACCGTTCCCGAGGGCGTGTTCGTGCTCTACTCGGCTGGCATTGGCGAAACCGCGCTCGACCGGCTCGGCGACGACGATCCAAATCCAAATTCCGTCTTTACCCGGACCTTCGTGAAGCTTCTCGGCGAGCAGGGATTGACCGTCCACGACATCGCCAAGCGAACCCAGCACGACGTCTACCAGCTGGCGAAGGGCGCCAGCCATACGCAGATGCCGGCTTACTACGACCAGATCCTAGGTGAGCTTACGCTGTTGCCGGGCAACTGAGCTGGTTTGGGCATGCGAGCAGGGAGACGCAGCGATGCCCTACGCGAAAGTGTTCCCATCGTTGTCCGAGGGAACAGGAAGCCCAAACAATAGCCAGACAAAAAAGGGACCCGCAAACCTTGCGGGTCCCGCTTGCATGGTCCTGAACGGATGGACGTTAGCCAGCGGCCTTCTTGGACGCCCTTTGCGCCGACCGATAGGACTTGAAGTGAGCCTTGCATTCCTTCCGGTACGCATGGCGGGACTTGAGATCGCCCGGGAACTTCGCCTTGGCGGCCTTGAGGCATCCGCTGGAAGCGGCCTCCGCCGGCGTCGTGTGGACGGGCATCGTTACACCAGCCACGAGACCCGTGACGGCAGCGGCAAAAATAATTCTCTTCAGCATGGATTACTCCGTTTCGTTTTTGGGGAAACTCGGTGTGCCGATGAAGGCGTGAGCTTCAACGGCTCCGCGGCGAGGATGTTCCGCCGGGCCGGGGTGAGAGAAAGCCACGAAATCCGCTTTTTTTTGGGCGCTCCGGCGGCAGGTTTGCCCTTATTGCCAGGGGCAATACGCCGCGGGCTGGAAGCGCAGGGCGTGCAAAGAGAAAGGGATCTGCGGGGCCCCGCAGATCCCTTTCCGAATGTGTGCGACGGTTAACTAAGCGTGCTTGTGGGTCGCCTTGTAGTGAGCGCGGCACTCCTTCCGGTAGGCCCTACGCTCCTTCATGGTGCCGAGATGGGCAGCCTTGGCGGCCTTGTAGCAGCCGTGGCAGGCGAACGCCGGGGACGAGCCCACGGGGGCCGTGGCTGCGGCGAGGAGAAGAGTGGCAACGGCGGCTAGAAAGACTTTCTTAACCATCAAGTTACTCCGTTTAGTTGTGACGCAACGTTACGCAGGTGCAATAGGCATCAAGGGACGGCGCGCCGTCAACCTCCTTGTTCCACCTCCTGCTCGATTGGCCAAAAGGTTTGCGCCAAGGACACACGACCCTCCTCGTCTCCCGTCGCGGAGCTGGCGTCGTCCCGACCGCGCCCGAAGACGCAACTCCTGGCGCGCTTGACCCTCGCTGTCCCGCTCTCTACCAAACGGCGCATGAGTCAATTCGAGGCCCCGCCGCTCACCCGCATCCGCAACTTTTCCATCATCGCCCATATCGACCACGGCAAATCGACCCTCGCCGACCGGCTGATTCAGCTCTGCGGGGGCCTTTCCGCGCGGGAGATGAAGGAGCAGGTGCTCGATTCCATGGATATCGAGCGGGAGCGCGGCATCACCATCAAGGCGCAGACCGTGCGGCTCGACTACCGCGCCCGCGACGGCGAGCTCTATGAGCTGAACCTGATCGACACGCCGGGGCATGTCGATTTCGCCTATGAGGTGAACCGTTCGCTCGCCGCCTGCGAGGGCTCGCTGCTGGTGGTCGACGCCACGCAAGGGGTCGAAGCGCAGACGCTCGCCAATGTCTATCAGGCGCTCGACAACCACCACGAGGTGGTCCCGGTCCTGAACAAGATCGACCTGCCGGCGGCGGAGCCGGAAAAAGTGCGCCAACAGATCGAGGACGTGATCGGGCTCGACGCCCATGACGCGCTCGAGATCTCGGCAAAGACCGGCCTAGGCGTGCCGGAGGTGCTTGAGGCGATCGTGCATCGCCTGCCGGCGCCGACAGGCGATGCCAAGAAGCCGTTGAAGGCGCTCCTCGTCGACAGCTGGTATGACGCCTATCTCGGCGTGGTGGTGCTCGTGCGCATTTTCGACGGCACTCTCCACAAAGGCCAGCGTATCCGCCTGATGTTGACGGGCGGCTCCTACCAGATCGACCGCGTCG
This sequence comes from Methyloceanibacter sp., assembly GCF_050728395.1. Lineage (GTDB taxonomy): Bacteria > Pseudomonadota > Alphaproteobacteria > Rhizobiales > Methyloligellaceae > Methyloceanibacter. Next base: position 30,038 of record NZ_JBOHJB010000011.1, on the reverse strand, counting down.
GCATCTTCCGCCCGAAGCAGGAGATGCGCAATTCGCTTGCGCCCGGCGAGATCGGCTTCTTCACCGCTTCGATCCGCCAGGTCGCCGATACCCGCGTCGGCGATACCGTAACTGAAGAGCGGCGTCCGGCGGCGGAGCCGCTGCCAGGCTTCAAGCCGGCGCAGCCCGTGGTGTTCTGCGGCCTGTTTCCCGTCGATTCGAGCGAGTTCGAGAATTTGCGCGAGGCGGTCGGCAAGCTCCGCCTCAACGATGCGAGCTTTTCCTACGAGATGGAGACCTCGGCCGCGCTCGGCTTCGGCTTTCGCTGCGGCTTTCTCGGCCTCCTGCATCTTGAGATCATCCGCGAGCGGCTCGAGCGCGAATTCAACATCGACCTGATCGCAACCGCGCCTTCCGTCATCTATCGCGTGCATCTCACCGACGGCACCATGAGGGAGCTGCACAACCCGGCCGACATGCCTGAGACGCAGAAGATCGCCAAGATCGAAGAGCCGTGGATCGAGGCCACCATCCTCGTTCCCGACGAGCATCTCGGCGCCGTGCTCAAGCTGTGCGAGGACCGGCGCGGGCGGCAGAAGAACCTCACTTATGCAGGCTCACGCGCCATGCTCGTCTATGAGCTGCCGCTGAACGAGGTGGTGTTCGATTTCTACGACCGGCTGAAGTCGGTGAGCCGAGGCTATGCGAGCTTCGATTATCACATCATCGGTTATGAGGAGGGCGAGCTCGTCAAGATGGCGCTGCTCGTCAATGACGAGCCGGTCGACGCGCTGTCGGTGATCGTGCATCGGAGCCGCGCCGAGGCGAGGGGCCGGGCCATGGTGGAGAAGCTGAAGGACCTGATCCCGCGGCACATGTTCAAGATCCCGATCCAGGCCGCGATCGGCGGCAAGGTGATCGCGCGGGAGACGATCAGCGCCTTGCGCAAGGACGTGACCGCCAAATGCTACGGCGGCGACATCACCCGCAAACGCAAGCTTCTCGACAAGCAGAAGGCTGGCAAGAAGAAGATGCGGTCATTCGGCCGCGTCGACATTCCGCAAGAGGCGTTCATCGCCGCGCTCAAGATGGACGGGAATTAGAGCCGAGCACGTGCCCCTGCGACGGTCCGCCCGCGCGGCAAAGGTGTATCGCGCGCGGACCCAAAGACGCATCGCTTGCGTTCTTATCCTTGTTTCGCTGCGGCCGAACCCAAGGAGTCACCATGCGCTTTGTCCCCTATCTTCTGTCAGCCCTCCTGCTCGGCGCCATGCTGGGAACGGCGCAGGCCGCGCCGGCCACCATCGAAGGCGCCTGGGGCGGATCCGGAATAGCCAAGATCCGCAACCGCACCGACCGTATCGTGTGCCGGGTAAACTTCGACAAGATCGCGCAGACCACATTCAGCGTCTCGGCGCATTGCTCCGCCGGAGACCGCAGTTACGAGCAGACCGGACGCGTGTCGCGCGTGAGCTCCAATCGCTATCGCGGTTACGTCGACAACGTCCAATTCAACGACAGGGGCAATGTTTCGATTTCGCAGAGCGGCTCTCGCCTGACCGTCAACGTGAGCGGAGGCCGCGGCACGGCGAACCTGACCTTGTCGAGACGCTAGCCGCGCCTCAGCTCGTGCGGACGCGCCAGGCGAGATAAGTGAGCGCCGCACCCTCGCACAGAAGCTGGATGCCGAGCAGCACGCCGAGCAGGATCTCCGACGCGACCGACAGATTGGCCCAGAGATAAACGGCGAGCAGAATGCCGACGATGCCGGCGCCAAGCACCCAGCCCCAATTGGGGAAGGGCCTGATGGTGAGCGCGAATATCACCTTGGCCATGCCCTCAACCATGAAATAGACGATCAGCAGCACGCTGAACACGGCGAGCCCCGATTCAGGCTGGCGGAGCAGGAGGAGGCCGACCACGATGGACAGCACGACGGAGATCAGCTGCAGCCAGAAATGCGGGACCTGGCGCGCGCCGATCAGCCCGATGCCCTGCACGATGCCGCTGATGATCAGGATCCAGGCGAGCAGAACGATGATCGCCACCGAGGCAATCAGCGGATAGACCAGGGCAAGAAAGCCGGCCACCACCATCAGAATGCCCTGGAGCAGATACCAAAGCGAATAACGCTTCACCGTCTCGCGCATCGCTTCACGCATGGCCGCTGCGGCGGCTTCGAGCGGAATGGTAGCCATGGGAGCAACCTCCTTGTGGACGAATCGCGGTAGGAGAGTATGCGAGTGGGGGGAAGGCCGTTCAATTAACATGGGCCTGTTCCACACCGGAATTCGGGGAGGGTCATGAGCGAGGATCGCGCCGCAAGCGCCATCCGCAAGGCGAGCCGCAGGCTGATCCCGTTCCTCGTCCTGTGCTACGCCGTCAATTTCCTCGACCGCGTCAATGTCGGCTTCGCCGCGCTCTCCATGAATGAAGATCTCGGCTTCACGCCCGAGATCTTCGGCTTCGGCGCCGGCATCTTCTTCGTCGGCTATATCCTCTTCGAGATTCCCAGCAATCTCGCTCTGCATAAATTCGGCGCGCGCATCTGGATCGCGCGCATCATGATCAGCTGGGGCGTGGTTGCGACCGCCATGGGTTTCGTCACCGGCGAAACGAGCTTCTACGCCTTGCGCTTTGCACTTGGCGTCGCCGAGGCAGGATTCTTCCCAGGCATCATCCTCTATCTTACCTATTGGTTTCCGCGTGAGAGCCGCGCCAGCATCGTCTCCCTGTTCATGACCGCGGTTCCCCTCGCCACGGTGGTCGGCGGACCTCTCTCCGGCATGCTGCTCGGCTTGCATGGATTGGGTGGCATCGCTGGCTGGAGGTGGCTGTTCATCATCCAAGGCATCCCCGCGGTGCTGCTCGGCATCGTGGCCTTGAGGTTCCTCACCGACCGGCCCAAGGACGCGCAATGGCTCGCGCCGGAAGAGAGGACCGCGCTCGAGCGGCGGCTCGAGGCCGAAGCCGAAGACACGCGGGCCAGCGGCTATGCCGGCATTGGCCAGGCGCTCACCAATCCGCGCGTGATCGAGCTCGGCCTACTTTATTTCTGCCTGGTGGTGGGGCTCTACGGCATCGGCTTCTGGATGCCGCAGGTGCTCAAGACCTTCGGCCTGTCGAACCTTGCGGTCGGCTTCCTCACCGCCGTGCCCTATCTCGCCGCCGCTATCGGCATGGCGATCGCCGGGCGCCATTCCGATGCCACGGGCGAACGCATCTGGCACGTAGCGCTGCCGCTGTTCGTGTCGGGCGCGGCTTTCGCCTGGTCGGCCCATGCCGGGCCGCTTCCGCTTGTCGTGCTCGCCTTGTCGCTCGCCACCCTCGGCATCTACGCCGCCATCGGTACGTTCTGGTCGCTGCCGACCTCGATCCTGACCGGCACCGGAGCGGCGGCGGGGCTCGCGCTGATCAACTCCATCGGCAATTGCGGAGGGTTTGCCGGGCCGGTCATCGTCGGCCAGTTGAAGGGGGCCACGGGAGACTTCACCGCCTCCTTGCTCTTCCTCGCAGGCGCGCTTGCCTTGGCGGGAGCGCTTGCGCTCCATTTCGGCGAGAGCGAGCGGCGACGGAGGCGCAGCACGGGGGCGATATAGCCGATTTTGGTTGACAGCACGGGCACTTGCGGGCGCGCCTAAACCCGGCCTGATGAGACTCTCCCTATAAATACGCCTAACCCATAGATGTTCTCATAATGGCACGAAAATCTTCTCGCCCTAATCTTGTCAAATTTGTGAGCATAGAAGCAACTTTACGGCAGAGCGGTGTTCTTTCTGCGGGGTTCCCTGCTAATACCTTGACAGTGTAGTTAATATCACGCTCAATTGCTTTTTTGAGGGACAGAAGCGGCAATCATCCCGGAGGAAATTGGGCACCCTCGCCCAAAGATCGGCCCCCGGTTTCTCCTCTGTTTCCTAGGCGGACGCATAGCTTCTGTCTTGGCCATCCCGGGTTCGCGCAGCCCTGGGCTGGGCACCATGTCAACAGTATTGCGCGTTGGAGGGGTAGTAATGCGTATCGCCCTCGCGCTTGGGTTGTGCCTGATCGGCTTTGCCGCGATGGCCGCGCCCCGCGCCAAGACGGACAAGCCCGAGCTTCCCCAAGTCGAGACTTCCACTCAGAGCCAAAACTTGCGGGAAAACTACCGCTCTCGTCTGAACGAGAACGTGGTGACCATCATGGCCGCGAGCCCAAGCGAGACCGACCTCTCCATCGCCACCGATATCGCTCAAGTGGTGGACGACGGCGACAATCTCCGCGTGCTGCCCATCGTCGGCCGCGGCGTCGCCCAGAACGTCAAGGACGTGTTGTTCATGCGCGGCGTCGACATGGGGATCACCCAGGCCAACGTGCTGAAGCACTATGCCAAGACCGGCGAGCTCGGCGCGAATTTCATCGACCAGGTCGTCTATGTCGCCAAGCTGTTCAACGAAGAGGTCCACGTCGTGGTGCGCTCCGATGTGACCGACATCAAGCAGCTCAAAGGCAAGGTGGTGAATCTCGGGGCGCCGGGAAGCGGCACGGCAATCACCGGGCACCTGTTGCTCGACGACCTCGGCATCACGGTGCAGGAATCTCATCTCAACGACGCTGACGCCATCGAGAAGCTGAAGTCGGGCGGGATCGCCGCCGCCGTGTTCATGGCCGGCAAGCCCGCGCCGGTGATGGACTGGCTCAAGGGCAGCGACGGCTTGAAGCTGCTTGCCCTTCCCTACACGAAAGAGCTCGAGGACGCCTACTATCCGGCCACGCTCACCCACGACGACTATCCCGAGCTCATCGCCAAGGGCCAGAGCGTCGATTCGGTCTCGGTCTGCGCGGTGCTGATCGCCTTCAACTGGAGCAGGGACAACGTCCGCTACCGCAAGGTCGCCAAGTTCGTCGATGCCTTCTTCGGCAAGTTCGACGAGTTTCAGAAGCCGCCGCGCCACCCGAAATGGCGCGAGGTAAACTTTGCCGCCACGCTCGAAGGATGGCACCGGTCGCCGGCATCGCAAGCCTGGATCGACCGCGCCAAGCAGGGCCCGGCGACGGCATCGCGGTCGAACTTCGACACGTTCCTTGCGCAAAACGCGCCGTCGAACGGGACGCAGGTTTCCGATGGCCAGCGCGCGGAGTTGTTCAAAGCGTTTCTGGAGTGGAACAAAACTCAACACTAGCCGTTCACCAGGTCAGCCAAATTGGATGCCCGCGGTTTGTATTGCGTTGGAGGGTGTCATGGGCAAACCAGAATTCAGTTCATCCGAGCCGTATCTGCCGCCGAAGACCTTGGCCGAACGCCTGAAAGCGCAGGCGAACGGGCAGGTGGAGATCGAAGCCGCATCCTTCATGGCGGAGCGCTTCGCGCCTGATCTCCAGGCGCCGGCAGCCAATGACGAAGGGACGCCATTGGAACCGATGGCGGAGCCGGGCCCCGCAGCCGAGCCTGCGCCGCAGCGATCGCCGTGGTCGAGCGGCCTGATCGTGACGGCCTTCGCCCTCGTTGCGCTCGTGCCGGTCATTGCCTTTGGCGCGCTTTATTCGCGCGGCGCTCTGAGCGTTGCAAGCCTGCACGCGGTGATCGGCGAAGACCGCGCCGAGCAGACGCCGCAGGCGGTGCAACCGGCGCCGCAAGCGGTACAACCGGCGCCTCCGGTGGCGCAACAACCGCCGCAAGCGGTGGAACAAGCAGGCGTCGCCACCACACCTGCGTCCGAGACGATCCTTGCCAAGCGGGATATCGAGATTCCGCCGGTCACGCTTTCGACGCCGCCTTCCGTCGTCGGCGAGGCCGGCAAGGAGACCGCTTTCGCCATATCGCTGGACAGCGGCGAAAATCTCCCCCCGCGCAGCATCATCACCATTCGCGGCCTGCCGGAGGGGACGAGCTTCTCCGCCGGGCGTCCCTTCGGCGAGACGGAGTGGAGTTTGAGGCCCGACGAGATCAGCGGCTTGCGCCTGCTGCTGCCGGCGACCGCGAGTGGCCGGCGGGCGCTCAGCGTCAATGTGGTGGCGGCTGACGGCACGATGATCGCGAGCTCCAGCACGCGACTCGACATCGCGCCAGATCCAAAGGCGGCGCTCATCTTGCGGCCGCAGGATACAGCGCTCATCGATGACCTCATCGCGCATGGCCGCAAGATGGTCTCTGTTGGGTATTTCCCAGGAGCCCGCGGCTACTTCCAGCGCGCGGCAGAAGCCGGGAGCGCGGAAGCAGCCTTCTCGGTCGGCCTCTCCTACGATCCGTCCTTCATCGCGGAGATCGGCGCGCAAGGGATCAAGCCCGACGTGAAGCAGGCACGCATCTGGTACGAACGGGCCAAGGCGCTCGGCTACAAGGATGCCGACGCGAAGCTCGCCGCGCTATCCAAGACGGAAGCCGCAGTTGAGACGCCGGCGGCGGCGACCGCGCCGAAGCCAGCGGAGGTTCCCGTGCTGCCGGTGGTGACCACGCCGCAGCCGGTTGTCGAGCCGGCGACGCCCGAGCCCAGCGAGACAGGGGCGGCCGATCCGGAATGGGTCGAAGTTTCGAGCCCGGTGAATATGCGCTCGGCGCCCACACCGCAAGCGGACACTGTCAACGTCGCCGAACCCGGGAAGCGCTACCAAGCCACCGGCCGGCAGGGCAGCTGGGTGCAGGTCACCGACCCGGCCACGGCGGAAGTCGGCTGGGTCTATGCCCGCTACGTGGCGGCGGCAGAGGCGCCGAGCCGGTAAGCGACCGCGGGTCAGGCCGAGCTCAGGCGACGCGCGCCGCGGCCTTCTCGTCCTGCGCAGGCTTCTCGCCCTTCGCCGGCGGCGTCTTGCTGTCCTTGGGCGCCTTGTCGTCCTTGGCGGCGGTATCGCTCTTCGGCGGCGCCTCGCTCTTTGCCGCTTCGTGACCGCGCGCGGCATCGATGCAGAACCGGGCGGCTTCCTTCAACGTCGTGGCATAGGCGTCGGCTTCCGCCGTTGCCTCCAGCGCCTTGAGACCAGCCTCGCTTCTTCCATCGCACCAGAAGCCGACCAGGACGGTGGCGCCCTCGGGCAGGATGCGGCGCAACCGGCGCACGAGATAGCGGACATGGGCCGCGTGCGCACTCGCGCCGAAATAAGAGAGACAAACGAGCTTGGTCTTCGAGGCTTCAAGCGAAACGATGTGGGCGGCGGAAATGGCATCGCTTGGAAGGGAGCGGGCCTTGAGGCCCTGCCGTTGCAGCGCTCCGGCGAGCATGCTGGCGGCAGCCTCATCTAGCGGCGTGCGCCCACCGACGCAGAGCGCCGCGTCCTGCGCCTCCCAGCCGGGAGCAAGCGCGCCCTCGAGCATGGGAAGCTGGTCGACCTCCTCGTCCTGCTCGACGCTGGCGAGCGACGCCAATCCGCCTGGAGCTTCCTCGACCTCGATCTCGGTGTGCACTTTTCTGAACCAGCGCCGTGGCTCGAAATCGGTGAGGTTGTCCATCATCTCGTCGACGGTGGCCCCGATGCCTTCCAGATTCTCGGCATCGAGCGAGCCGCGCTCGGCGTCGCTCTCGGCAAGCTTGAGGCCGGCGAGAGCAACATCGTCGAGATAGTCCACGAGCGGGCGCCCTTCCTTCAGGCAAAGTTCGGCTTGATAGGTGGCCTCGGCGGAATCGCCGATGAGCGCGCGCTGGTAGAAGCTCTGCGCCGGGGTGAGCGCCGGCTTGTCGCCGAGCAGCACGTCGAGAAAGTTCAAGCCCTCGACATGGCGCCCAAGCACCACGAGGCACACGGTGAGCGGCATGGCGAGCAACAGGCCGAGTGGGCCCCACAGCCAGGTCCAGAACACGGTCGAGAGGATCACGGCAATGGGCGAAAGACCGGTGCCGTGGCCGTAGACGAGCGGCTCCACCACCTGCCCCATGATCAACTCGGAGCCGAGGAACAGGCCGCCGGTCAACAGCATCGTCGTCCAACCGGGATCGACCACGGCACCCAACAGAACGGGCGGGGCGGCGGCGATGAAGGGGCCGACGTAAGGAACGAAGCGCATCAGCATGGCGAGGATGCCCCACACCATGGGGCTCGGAATGCCGATCGCCCACAGCCCAAGCGCGATGAAGATGCCATAGGCGGAATTGATCAGGACCTGGCGCAGGAAGTAGCCCGACAGCCGTTTCGCGGCGTCATTCATCGTGGCGGTAGCGCGCTGCATGTCGGAGGCGCCCATCAGGCGGACCAGCCGGTCGCGCAGATCCTCGCGCTGAAGCAGGATGAAAATGACGAACAGGATGACGATGCCGGCAGTGGCAAGCGGCGGCAGCACCGTGCCGAGCACGCGTTGCAAGATCTCGAAGGCCCGCGGCTCGGGTCTTGTGACCTCGACGGGAATGGGCTTGGCTGGGGCCTTGTCGTCAAGGCTCGGACTTGGACTCGCAGAGACGCTTGGGGCCGGCGGCGCGGACGGTTGAGAGATCTCTTTCTCGATGCCCTTGAGAGCGCCGGCCGCTTTCTCGAGCGTCGACGACGACGACGCCGACTTACGCACGGAGGCGATCTTTTCGGCGAGCACGTGCTGATAGCGCGGCAGGTCGCCGGCGAGCTGAGAGGCCTGTTGCGACATCATCCAGCCGAGGCCAAAGATGATGGCGAAGGCGAAAGTCACCACGATGATCACAGCCAGGACGCGCGGCACCTTGACTTTGCGCAGGAGGAGCAGGAGCGGCGTCAGCACGAAGCTCAGCAGAATGGCGAGCGTGAGCGGCAGCAAGACTTCACGCGCGATATAGAGCGTGCCGACGACGATTGCCCCGATCATCAGCCCCTGAAGCAGCGCGACGCGGCTGTCCGAGCCAGAGGAAAACATCGGAAAGGGCGAGCGAGGCGGCATGGCGGGGCTCCCGTCACGCCAAGACGCCCGAAGCTCCAAAAAGGCCCGGCCGGCGCTTGGCTTCTGCGCCTTCCGGCATAGCATTGCCGGCTGGGCGGAGCCATAACCTTGGCTGTCACGGAAAGCTTCCCGAAACGATGAGCCCCACTAGGCTATGGACCGGGCGACGGCGCTTGAGCTAAACCGCTAGGTGCCGTTCGTCAGTGACATAGGAGGACTCGCGTTGATCAGAACACTCTTGGCCAGTTCATTTCTCGCGGCCGGGCTCTTGCTCGCAGGTTCGAGCCAGCCGGCGCACGCCGTGTGGGTCTGCGGCCCCGTGCAATGCGTTTGGGACCCGACCCCAGATGTCGGCTATGTCGTGCCGGGCTATGCGGCGGCCTGGCAAGCGCCACTGTATCCGGGATGCTTTTGGAAACGTGGCCTGCTCGGCCGCTGGAAGATGGTCTGCCCGTAGGCTTCAAGACAAGCGATCGGCCAGCGGGTCTTGAGCCCGCTGGCGGTTCGAGCCTTCCAGCTGCCTACTTCCCCGCCACGAAATTCGCCGAGGCGTCGGTGATGGGCTGCTCCGTGCCTTCCATCTTGATGATGCGCACCTCACCCTTGGCGGCCTCGACCGCCTGCTTCAGATCGACCATATGGATCGACTGATCGGTAAAGGTCCTGAAATACCAGCGCAGATTCTTGAGATCGGCGACGCTCGTCCATTCGGTGATCTCGTCGACCGTGCCGCCGATGGCCGAGTTCTGCACCGCGCCTTTCGGGATGTCGAACTGATTCAAGATGTGGAATGCTGATACCACGGCGTCCTCCGCGGTCGCGTTCGGCGCCGCCGACTGGCTGTAGATCGCCGCGCGCACGAAGCGCGAGGGCGGGGTGAAGTCGCCGGGCATGCCATGCAGGCCCGAGCCTGAGCCGAAGGCCTGGAGTGCGACCGGCCCGAGCTTGACACCTTCCACGTCCTTCACCGAGAGATTGATGTAGTTCTGCAGGTTGGTCATGTGCCAGTCGTAGGTCGGCGCGTTGGTCATGACGCCGAGCGGCGCGTCATGCACCTTCAAGGTGCCGTCCACTGGCTCAACCACGATCGACTTGCCGCTCTTGTCCTGGATGAAGAAATGGGCGCCCGCCACAGCGCCTTGTGGGCTACCGAGCCCAGGCGCCGGCGTCGGCACCACCACGATCGACTTCACCCCTTCCTTCACCTCATCGACGGTGGCGAAATTGGCGAGCACCCACATGCCGAATTCCTGTGGCGCAATGGCGTGGTTGGAATTCTCCGGCGTCACGTCCGTGTATTTGGCGTAGTTCGGGAAATAGAACAGGCCGACGGAAAGTCCCTGATCGTTGATGCCGTCGAGAATGGCGGGAAGCCCGAGCGCATTGGCGCCGACGATGGCATAGCGCGAGGTGTAGGTGAGGCCCTTGCCGCCGTCGGGCAGCGTCCCACTCATCTCCTTGCCGGCCGGGATGACGAGCACATTCGACTGCATGGGGAAGCCGAATTCGAGCGTGCGCCCGCGGATCGCAGCACCGTCCTGCGCTTTCAGGCTGATGCCGGTGCAGGCGAAGCCTGGCGTGGTGGCGAACGCAAGAGCAGCAATCAGGGTGAGAACAGCGGCTTTGCGGATCATGAGGGGACCTCCGTGATGCGATTGCCGGCAGTGTCCGCTCAAACCGGTGAAAGTCGGATTAAGTGCCGAGTTTGCCGACAATTCGCCGCGAATTTTAGCAGCGTCTGGTCCGCTTCAGGAAGTGGAGACGTTGAACAGCGAACCGATGCCGTAAGTCGCAGCCGCCGCAGCGGCGCCGATCGCGAGCATGCGCAAGCCGCTCATCCAGGCATTCTTGCCCGAGAACAGGCTGAGCAGGGCGCCAACGACAAACAGCGCGGCGCCGGAAATTGCCGCGGCGATGGCGACGCCTTGGCGAGCGCCGATGAGGAAGGGAACGAGCGGCAGGCTCGCGCCGACGGCGAAGGCGATGAAGGATGAGAGCGCCGCGCTTGTCGGCGAGCCGAGATCGTCGGGGTTGAGGCCAAGCTCCTCGCGCGCGAGCGTATCGAGCGCCTTTTCAGGGTTGGCGATCAGATGGGAGGCGACGTCGCGGGCTTCCGCGAGCGGGATGCCGCGGGCGGCGTAGATCAGCGCGAGCTCCTCAGCCTCCTCCTTGGGATAGCGCTCGAGCTCCTCGGCTTCTTGCGAGATCTGATGTTCGAACATCTCGCGCTGCGACAGCATGGAGATGAACTCGCCGGCAGCCATGGAGAACGCGCCGGCGAGCAGCCCGGCCACGCCGGTGAGCACGATGACGTTCGGCTCGGCGGCGGCGCCGGCCACGCCCATGACCAGACAGGTGTTGGAGACAAGCCCATCGTTGACGCCGAACACACCGGCGCGGAGCGTGCCACCGCCGAAGCTGCGGTGGCGCCGGCCGACCTCTTCGACGGTCTTTGGCCAAGGATGCCCGGCGGGTCGCACCTCGGTCTTGCCGCTATAAACCGAGACGCCGCGCACCTTCGTGGCCGACAGGATTGGGCGCATGGCGCGCGGGCCAACGACGGCTATGCCTTTGGCGATGAGGCGGGAACGGAGCGACGGGGTGAACTGCGGCGTGCTGCCAAGATCGCGAGCGAGGATGCCAGCCTGCTCTTCGGCCGCGGCCGCCATGTCGTTGAACAAAGCTGCCTTGGCCGGATCGGGCTCGGCGGCCGCGACGGCAGAGGAAAGAAAGGCTGCCGTCTTTTCCGAGCGCCAGCGGTCCAGCGTCTCGCCGACGGCGGTCACGAGAGCAAATTCACCTTGCCGGTGGCGATATCGTACACTCCGCCATAGGCGCCGATCTTCTTCGCGGCAAGCGCCTCGGACAGGATCGGCTCGTCATCATACATGCGCTTCACATTGAGCTTGACGTTCTCCTCGATGGCTGCAGCCACGAGGTCGCTCGGATGCCGTGCATGGGCGGCGATGACCGCGGGCTCGATCGCCTTGATCAGCTCAGGCAAATGACCAGGGAGCACAGCACGCTCCATCACCACTTTGACGGCGGCGGCCACCGCCCCGCAATTGGTATGGCCGACGACCATCAACAGCGGTGCGCCGAGAAACTTCACCGCGTATTCGAGGCTCGCCAGGCCGTCATCGTCGAGGAAGTTGCCGGCGAGCCGCACCACGAAGAGGTCGCCGGGGCTTTGATCGAAGACAAGGTCGGGCACGACCCGGCTGTCCGAGCAGCTCAAGATCGCAGCGATGGGAAACTGCGCCCCGGCACGGGCGGCGCGCCCAGCCGAGAAGTCACGCTCATTCGGCGCATTCGCCGCATAGCGCGCGTTCCCCTCCATAATGCGCTGGAGCGCCGCATCGGGGCTGATGGCGTTCGCTCCCTCGGCCGGCGGCTCGGCGGCCCACAAACGTGCCGATGGTACCGCGGTTGCGGCAAGTGCCGCACCGGCGCCAACCATGAGGCCGCGCCGGGACAAACGATGATGGGCTGAACCGCAAAGCTCACACATGGGATCTCCTTCTGGTCAGATTGCGTCTTTAGGCTTGTAGAGCGTCAGGCGATAGCAATCGAGGTTGCGGGCGAGAAATTCGTAGGCCGCGCCCCAGAGATAGAGCCGGAACTTTCGGAACTCGAAATCACCGAAGCTGCGCTGGATGAAGTCCTTGTTCGATTCGAGGTTAAGCGCCCATTGCTTGAAGGTGAGGAAATAGCTCCAGCGATCGTTGTGCACCTCCATCAGCTCGAACTCGGTCTTGGCGAGCTTGTCGAGTAGATCGTCGAGCACGAGAAAGGAATGATTGCCCGGATAGATGTGGCGCACCATGAAGGTGGAGAGCTCGTATTTTTTCCGCGCCGCGCTGCCGTCGAGGAACACGAAGCCGCCGGGCTTCAGCAATTGATAGAACTTCTTCAGCACCCGCTCGTAGTTGGGCAGATGCTCGATCACGCCCATGATCACGATCGAGTCGAATTTCTCGGCGGGCTCGAAGTCGTAGAAGTCGGTGAGCAGGATGTCGAACTGGTCGCTCGCGACGCCGCCGCCGAAATTGGCGAGCTTGCCCTTGAGGTAGGATTGCGACACTTCCGAATTGGTGATGCCGGTGAAGCGGACGCCGGCCTGCAGCGCGTGCCCGGCAAAGGCGCCCCAGCCTGGTCCGACCTCCAGCACGCGCTTTCCCGGGCCAAGCTCGCATTTCTCGATCGCCCAGTCGAACTTGCGCTCCAAGGCCTTGGCGAGCGGCTCGTCGTCGCGGGTGTAGACGCCCTGGCTGTAGGCAGGGAACACGGGATCGAGAAAGCTCAAGAACAGTTTCGGGTCGGCATTGTAGTGAGAGGAGATGGCGCGCTTGTTGGTATAGACCTGACCGAACAGCAGCGGCTCGACGAAGCGCCACGCCGCCACCAGGGGATGGCGGTCGTCGAGTGAGGCACGGAGCGCGAACGGCTTGAGCATGTCGCCCTCGAGATCGATATCGCCAGCGAGATAGGCCTCGGCAATATCGCCCTCATCGAGCGTGCGCAGCGCCTTGAGCGCGCGCTCGTTGCGCAGCCCGACACGAAACTCCTCATCGCCGAGACCGATCTTGCGCTTCTCCCCGCTCGGCAGCTCGATCGAGAAGGGCGTGGAAAATCCGCTCAAGCGATTGACGAAAAGGTCGAGCGCTGCGGTGGCTGAAGACATACGGCTCCCCGAATTTTGCTTGTGCCGGTTGACGATAGAAGCCCGGTGCCGCTCATGGCGGGGCGGCCTCTCCGCTTTCCTCCGATTGTGCCCCGGAAGCTTTAGCAAGCTCAAGGACAGGATGCACGCGCCCCTTTACCTTTGCCCGGCTTGGCGGTTGTTGTCCTTGGGCGGCGCCGCTATCATCGCGCCGCAATCATAAGGGGGATAGCGTATGTTCGAGTCTGCATGCTTGCCGAGGTTTGCCGCCACAGGAATTCTGGCCGCCTTTCTCAGCCTCGGCACCGGCGGCGCGGCAAAGGCGCTTTACGACGTCGAGCCCAGCGAAATTCCCGGACGCCCCGGCAGCATCATCCGCATTTGGCCGCTGGAAGGCGGCGGCCCTGGAATGGGCGGCATGGGCAACTCATTCCGCATCCTCTACCGCTCGACCGACCCTAGCGGTCGTCCGATCCCCGTCTCCGGCGCGATCTACATCCCAAACGGGCCGGCACCCGCCGGCGGGCGCAACATCATCGCCTGGGCGCACCCAACCTCCGGCGTCATGCCGCCTTGCGCGCCTTCGCTGATGCCGGACGTTGGCGGCATGATGTGGAACCTGCCCAATATGATTACGCAAGGCTACATCGTCGTCGCCACCGACTACCCAGGCCTCGGCACCGACGGCATTCACCCTTATCTGATCGGCGAGAGCGAAGCCCGGTCCGTGCTCGACTCGGTGCGCGCGGCGCGTGAGATGCCGAACACCGGCGCCTCCAACCGTTTCGCCGTCTGGGGTCACAGCCAAGGCGGCCACGCCGCGCTGTACACGGGGGAGGTTGCCGCACGCTACGCGCCGGACCTCAAGCTGGTCGGTGTCGCTGCGGCGGCGCCTGCGACCTATCTCGTCGAGTTGTTCGACGCCGATGAGGCGACCTCGCAGGATCTGGTAGCGATGTCGGTGCTCTCCTGGACGAGGCTCGAGAACGTACCGATCACGAGTGTTGTCGAACCGCAAGCGATGTCTGCCTTCGAAGCGACCGCGAGAGACTGCATCGAATCGGTCTCCGAATTCGAGAAGATCGAAAGGGACGAGTCGCCGCTGAAGAGCGGGCAGTTTCTCAAAATGGACCCGGCGAAGGCCGAGCCCTGGAAGGGGATCATGGTGCACAACTCTCCCGGTCAGGCGCCGGCGGGCGCGCCGGTGTTCATCGCGCAAGGCACCGCCGACACCACGGTGAGACCGGAGATCACCAAGCGCTTCGGTGAGGCGCTGTGCGCCCAAGGTGTGCGCGTGAGCTTCGTGCCGCTTCCCGGGGTGACCCACACCTTTGCCGCGCGCGACAGCGCAGGCGCGGCGCTCAACTGGATGAACGACCGCTTCCGCGGAGCACCGGCGCCGTCGAGTTGCGAACGGTAGCTTATCGCCGGACCAGGCTTTAGAAAATGATCTCGCCGGCGGTAAGCGCCAGGATCAAGATCACGACGAACAGAACGAGGAAGAGAAAGAACAGGATCTTGGAGATCTGCCCCGCGCCGCGCGCGAGGCCGGTATAGCCAAAGGCGCCAGCGACAAGCGAGATCAACAAGCAGATCAGCGCCCACTTCAACAGCCCCATAGTCGCCTCCGTGATCGGCCGCGCAACTTTCCGCGCAAGCCCATGCCCCCCACGCGCGAGCGGCGCGCAGGCAGAGGATGCTACAGGAGTTGTCGCCGGCGACGAAGCGCGAAACTCAAGCGAAGCTCCGCGCGCTGGGCTAGTAGGCGATCTTGATTACCGTATTGCCGCTGCCGTATTGGCGTACGAGCGAGAACAGCGCGGCGGCATTCGAGGGATGCAGCCGCACGCAACCGTGGGAGGCGGGGCGACCGAGATATTTCGTCTCATAGGAACCGTGGATCGCATAACCGCCGTGGAAGAAGATCGAATGCGGCATGGGCGAGCCGCTATAGATGGTTGAGCGGTGCCACACCGCGAGCGCCTGCGGTCTGAACGTGCCGGTCGGGGTATGGTAGCCGCGCCGAGCGGTCGAGACCGGCCAGGAATAGCGTGGACGCCCGTCGACAAAGACATCCATGCGCTGGCTGGAGAGGCTGATTCTGGCAACGACGCCAGCCTCTGCCGGCGCTGCAAGACCGAGCGAAAGCGCGAGAATGGGAAGGGCAAAGGCGCATCGCCTCAGCCAGCGGGGCAGCAAATCGGTCATCGGTGGCTCCCTCGAACGCAAATTTTCAAGCTTTCTCAGGCAAGTCTTACCCCGTCCGCCTGAACATCTCCTGAATCCGTCCGCCCACCTCATTTGGGGACGGAATGCCGCGGTTCAACCGCTTCGCAGCCTTCGCGCTCCAATTGCCGCCATTATTTGTGATAGGTTTCGAGCGCTCGAGAGGGAAACGGGGCAAGATCGATGCATAGGCTGGCACTCTGCCTTGCACTATTGCTGATTTGCGGAGCGGTCTCGGCGGAGCAGATCAAGCCTGCCATCAAGGCGGCCGCCAAGCCTCCGGTGGCCGCGAAAAAGACTACGGCGAAGCCGGCGAAGCCCAAAGGGCCCCCCGCCAAGATGCTGTTCGGCGCCGTCTCGGCGCCCGCGCCTCTCGCTGCGCGCGCCATCGGCTCTTACGCCAGAGGCTGCCTTGCCGGCGGCGTCTCGCTGCCGATCAACGGCCCCGACTGGCAAGTGATGCGGCTCTCGCGCAACCGCAATTGGGGAACGCCGCAACTGCTCGACTATCTCGAGCGACTGGCGAGCGACGCGCGGGCGCGCGACGGCTGGCCCGGTCTCCTTGTCGGCGATATGGCGCAGCCGCGCGGCGGCCCGATGATCACCGGCCATAGCAGCCATCAGATCGGCCTCGATGCCGACGTCTGGCTGACGCCGATGCCGGACCGCACCCTCACCCCTCAGGAGCGCGAGGACATCAGCGCCACGTCCATGCTCAAGGATCCCTTCACCGTCGATCCAGCGGTGTGGACACCGCTGCATACCAAGCTGATCAAGCGCGCGGCATCCTACCCGCAAGTCAGCCGCATCTTCGTGCACCCGGCGATCAAGAAGGTGCTGTGCCAGCAGGCGGGCAAGGACCGTGCCTGGCTTGGGAAGGTAAGGCCCTGGTGGGGCCACTTCTATCATTTCCACATCAGGCTAAAATGTCCTCCCGGCATGGACGGATGCGAGAACCAGAGACCGCCGACCGGCGATGATGGCTGCGGGACCGAGCTTGCGAATTGGTTCTCGATGCTGCGCAAGGCAGAGCTCGCCTCGAGGCCGGCGGTGCCTGGAGCCAAGCCCGCGCCAAAGAAGCCGCCGCTCAGCCTTGGCGACCTGCCGAAAGAGTGCATGACGGTGCTGACGGCCGGTGGCGGCATGCCGACCATAGCCCCAGACGGGACGGTGCCGGCAGCCTTGAAGACGGAGGCTGGAAAGGACGCTGGACCGCCTGCGCCACATCTCGACCCGGAAGCCCTCGCGGCGCTGAAGGCCGAGATGTCGAAGTCCAAATCAGGCAAGAAGACCGCGCCGGCCGCGGCACCTGCCACTGCTGAAGCCACTCCTGCACCTGCCGCGCAGCCTGCTTCTACGGTCGGCCCGGCGTCGCCGTCGGACTCCGTGCCATTGCCCGACCGGAAGCCGCAGTAGCGCTTCACCTCACTTGGCATCTGAGGCACTATGGCCTGATGCAAGAACGCGTGAGGCAGCAGCCAAGTGCGCAGCGGAACGTCTTCGGCGAGCCGCTCAAGAGTTGCTCGGAGCGTCCGCTCACCGGGTTCTATCGCTCAGGCTGCTGTCATACCGGGCCTGAGGATCTCGGACTGCACACCGTGTGCGTCGAGGTGACGGCGGAGTTCCTCGCCTTCTCCAAAGCGAGGGGCAACGACCTCTCCACGCCGCGGCCGGAGTTCGGCTTTCCCGGGCTTGAGCCAGGCGACCGCTGGTGTCTCTGCGCCGCGCGCTGGCGCGAGGCGTTCGAGGCAGGGCGTGCGCCGCGCGTCGTCCTCTCCGCCACCCACGAAGCCACGCTCGAGCTCGTCGAGTTCGGCGACCTCAAGCGCTACGCCATCGACTTGGCCTAGTTATGCCTCGGCACTGACGCCGGCGCCGATCGGGCAGGACACGCCGGTACCGCCGAGACCGCAATAGCCGCGCGGATTCTTGGCGAGATATTGCTGGTGGTAGTCCTCGGCGAAGTAGAAGGGGGGCGCCGGCAGGATCTCGGTGGTGACCGGGTCGAAGCCCTTCTCTTTCAGCGCCGCGTCATAGGCGCGCTTGGCAGCCTCAGCCGCGCGGGCTTGCGCGTCGCCATGGACATAGATGCCCGAGCGGTACTGGGTGCCGATATCGTTGCCTTGGCGCATGCCTTGCGTCGGATCGTGGCTCTCGAAGAACACTTTGAGCAGCTCCTCGTAACTCACGCGCCGGGGATCGAAGACCACGAGCACGGCCTCGTTGTGCCCGGTGCGCCCCGAGCACACTTCCTCATAGGTGGGATTGGGGGTGACGCCGCCGGCATAGCCGACCGCGGTGACGATGACGCCGGGAATGTCCCAGAAGAGTTTCTCGGCCCCCCAGAAGCAGCCAAGCCCGAACAGCGCCATCTCCGACCCTTGCGGATAGGGGCCTTTGAGCGGGGCCCCATTCACGAAATGGTTCGACGCCGTGGGAATGGCTTCCGCCCGGCCGGGAAGGGCCTCGGCAGAAGACGGCATGGACAGGGATTTACGCTTGAGCGTGAACATCGACCAACCTCCTTGGCCCAGCGGCCAGGTTCGCAAATCTAGTTGATAAAGACTTCGGCGGGGGTGCGCTTCCGCCCGAGCCAGAACAGAACCACCCCGAGAATGCCGAATACGACCCAGGTCGGGGCGTTCAGGATCTCGGTGATCATGGGGTTCCACATGAAGGTTCCCACATGGGTCTCGACCGCGGTCTTGGCCGCCGCCAGGCTATCGGGGTTGAGGCTCGCCCATTGCTGGCCCAAGGGGGTGAACACCCAAGCGCCGCCGGCCGCCAGGCTCTTGGTCGCGTCGATGACGGCGGCGACCATGGCCAGCAGCAGGAACCAAACGCCGAGGATGCGCAACAACAAGAGCATGGCAAAAGCGAACCCGCCTGTTGCCCCTTACATAAGCGATTGCGGCTTCACGTTCAAATCACCGGCGCATAAACTTGCCGTGTCATTTGCCGCAGCTCGGCCGGCCTTTCCCCTTACACCGCAGGCCTTGTTTGCTTGAAGAGCGAGGTCACCCCGCTTAAGTTGCGGCCTCCTTTTTGGGCGCCGTCACGGAGAGGTGGCCGAGTGGTCGAAGGCGCACGCTTGGAAAGCGTGTAGGCGGGCAACCGTCTCGTGGGTTCGAATCCCACCCTCTCCGCCACCCTGCGCCCTTCGGGCTTCGGGTGGCACGCCACCCGAAGACTGGAGAGCGTAGGGTGATCTCCCGAAGCTTTAGCGTAGGGAGACCCGTGCATATTGCCCAGCGACGCTACAGGCCTATGTCGCGGTCAGAACAGAGGGACACGCAAGAGCGCTTGAGCTTTATTTCAAGTCGGGTTCGGGAAAGGCATTTGCAAAAAAGAGATTCTTTGGAAAGTAGCTCAAGTCCCTTCGGGCTTCGGGTGGCGCGCCACCCGAAGATATAATTTCAAACTTTCGCAGAGCCGGCGAGGAGGCCTGACATCGAGCCGACATCAGGTCGCTTCACCATTGCCAGAGCAGGATCGGGTATTGCAGTGTGAGTGGGTCCGCTTGCGAAAGGTGAATTACATGTTCGAGGATGGCCGCGACTTGGGGCTCATGCTTACGCTCAAACACTTGCTGCTGAGGCTGGAGCATAAGGGCATGATGTCATACCCGGAGATACAGCGCATGCTGGACGAGGTTCTTGGTGAGGTCAAAAGACTGCGGATGGAAATGGCCGTGACACCGGAGGCCGCCGAGGACGCGACCATCCTGATCGGCGGACTTTATTCTGGCGATTGAAGGGCGCCAGCCGCAAGCCGGCCGGCGCCGTAATCATCCTCAAGGACCGAGAGCTGACGGTGTTACGCCGTCAATTGCCTGACCAGTCTGACGATCAAAAGCAAGATGACCGCGCCAATGGCGGCCGCGAGGATGGCGCCGATAATGCCGCCGCCAAGCGTGAGACCGATGCCGAGCTTCGGAAGCAGCGTGCTGGTGATCAAGGCGCCCACGATGCCGACGACGATATCGCCAAGCAGGCCGAAGCCGGTGCCCTGCACGAGCAGACCGGCGAGCCAGCCGGCGACGGCGCCAATAACCAAGGCTACGATCAGAGCTGTAAGCATGATTCTTCCCCCCATAAGATTTGACAACTCTCTTTAGCACGAGTCCCAAGCCATCGTCATGGCGATCGCGGCACTGTTTCACCAGGCAAAGATTTTACTAAGATTTGGCGGGTGGCAAATTGTAGGATGGAAACGCCCGCGAAATGGAACTACAGTCCGGCCCGCTTGGGGTGCCCTGCCGCCTTGCGATCCGATACAAGACGGAAAGATAGAGCCAATAGAAGGGGTGCGGCCTCAAAATCAGGGGCGCCAGGCCGAACATCATTTCTGCCCGAGAATCAATCAAGGAGTGTAAGTCTGATGGCGACGATGAGCTTGGCCCGCAAGGGCGCGATCATCCTCGGTGCCACCTTGGCGCTGATGACATTGAGCCAAAGCGCGAATGCTTATTGGCGTGGCTGCTGGGGATGCGGAGCGTTCGCCGCTGGCGCTATCGCCGGCGCGGTGGTGACGCGCCCTTATTATCCACCGGTCTACTATTCCGCGCCCGTCGTCGTGGCGCCGCCCCCGGTCGTCATGGCGCCAGCTCCCGTTTACGCATATCCGGTCTGTCCAGCGCTGCCTCCCTACCCTTATTACTGCCGCTGATTGCAAACGCGACATGGCCTGATCGATCAGGCTGAGAGCATCTGAAACAGATCAATTGGCGCCGCAGGCGCCGAGGGGAGATCATCATGAACACAGTTTGTAGAGTGCTCGCCGTCGCTGCGGTTTCTGTCGCGGCGAGTCTGTCGGCGCAGGCTGAGACACCGGCCGACAGCGGAGCTGCGGCAGCCGGAAAGCTACCGCCGATCCCGACCCTCCATTGCGACTTCGCGGAAATGGCCGCCTGCTCGCCCGATGGCACCTGCAAGGAAGGCAAAGATCTGGGTGGCATCAAGATTCCGGTCAAAGTCACGGTCGACTTCGAGAACAGCGTCGTCGGCGCCGTGGATGAGGAGGGTTATTCCCGCACCGACAAGTTCGACGGCGTGGCCGAGTCGGCCGAGCAACTGATCATGCATGGCATCGACGGCGCTTTTGGCTGGCTGTTGCTCGTCGACAAGAATAGCAACAAGGCCTCGATGTCGTTCGCCACGGCGGACACTACGCTGTCCGGCTTTGGCACCTGCACCAACAAATAAGGTCTACGCTCCGACCTCATTGCTGGCGGTCGGAGCATCGTTCCTGCCAAGATTGATCCGCCGCCGCGGGATGGGCTAGGGCCCGGTTCGGGGCGGCGGATAGTTTCATCGAGAAGCGCCTGCTGGCGCGCCCCCAGTGACGACAAGCGACGAGATGCTGGCTACGCTCGAGAAACGTCTCGGGCGCCTGCATGCGCGGCAGCGCCTCGGCATCGAGAAGGACCACGAGGCGCAAATCTTCGGCCAAGGGCTCACCTTCTTTCACCCCGAGAACGCCACGCTGTCGCGTTGGCTGATCCGGGGCATTCTCATGCTCACCGGACTTTATTGGCGCGGCTTGCGCAATTCGGCGAAGGTCGAGTTGCGACACAACCGCATCGTCACGCGAGACCTGCCCGCTGCCTTCGACGGCTTCACCATCCTGCACATCAGCGACCTTCATGTGGAGCTGAGCGAAGCGGCAATGGGGCGCGTGGCCGAGCTCGCGAGCGGCGCCAATTACGATGTCTGCGTGCTCACCGGCGACTATCGGGCGCAGACATTCGGACCTTACGCCGATGCGCTCGCCGGCGTTGCGCGTCTCAGCCAGAGCCTCAAAGGACCGACCTACGGCGTGCTTGGCAATCACGACACGATTTGCATGGTGCCGGCGTTGGAGGAGATGGGCATCAGGATGCTGCTCAACGAGCGGGAGACGATCGAGCGCGGTGGCGCCCGCCTTCACCTCGCCGGCATCGACGACGCCCACTTCTATCGCATGGACAACATTGAGAAGGCCGCCGAAGGGATTCCGCACCATGAGTTCTCGATCCTTCTGTCGCACACGCCGGAGATCTACCGGCAGGCCGCGCATGCCGATTTCAACGTCCTCTTCTCAGGCCACACCCATGGCGGCCAAATCTGCTTGCCCGGCGGCATTCCGATCACGCTCAACTGCGTCCTGCCCCGCTCGATGGGCAACGGCAGTTTCAATCATCACGGCATGATCGGCTACACGTCGGCCGGCGCAGGGGTCTCCATCGTGCCGGCCCGCTTCAATTGTCCGCCGGAGATCACGCTGCATCATTTGCACAGGCCCAGCGAGTAAGGCCAGTCGCGTCACACGGGACCGGCCTTCACTCGTTACAGCGCCGTGGGACAATTAGAAGCGAGGAGCGGCTGCGCGGACGGAGCTCCAGCGCAGGCGATCAGATTTACAGAGAGGCTGGGCGCCGACGCTTCTCGCGTCCCTTCCGGTAGGCCCAAAGACCGGCGTCGATCTCGTGCTCGTCGAGAATTCGTTCGCAGATGTCTTGATACTCGGCGAGAAGTCGCCGCAAAGGCGTAATTGGGCGAAGGTTGAGACTGGTCCTCATCTCCACGGTTTCTTCCCACTGTTCTACATATTGCTCGACCTGGTCGTCCACGCGGAGACGATCTTCGACGCTCAACGCCGACAATTCGCCAAAGCCGAGTTCGCGCGCTGCCACGGCGCGCAGCTGATCGAACTTCTTGGATTTTTGGGCATAGAGGAGTTCAAGCTTGGTCATGCTGCAATCCCCCTTGGATGGCGGCAGCCGCGCTACCACCGTTCGATCCCCTCTGACCTACAGAACGGCGGATCAGGGATCGGGGCTCCACCCGCGGGCGATAAATCGCGAAGCAACGGCGGACGCCGTATGTCGCGATGACGGGCGCTCGAAGGCAGATTGCGGTCATGCGCCACGTGTTGCCGCAAATGAATCCTTGAAGTGCGCTGTGGGTTGTCCCAATTCTGCCGCCTGGCATCTCTACGGCTCAGACCATGGCAATCGAGGCTAAGACACCCGACCGTCGCGGCGGCAAGAGCACCGCCGCCGCACCTTTGCGCGCCGACGGCAGCGAGGGCACCGTGGTCGCCGTGCTCGCCACGATCAGCATATGCCACATGCTGAACGATGTGATCCAGTCGCTGATCATGGCGATCTATCCGATGCTGAAGAGCGCGCTGTCGCTCGATTTCAGCCAGATCGGCCTCATCACCTTCACCTTCCAAGGCACCGCGTCGCTGTTGCAGCCGGTGGTCGGCTACTACACCGACCGCTATCCCACGCCCTATTCGCTCGTGCTCGGCATGTCGTCCTCGCTCAGCGGGCTCTTGCTCATGGCGTTTGCCACCAACTATCTGATGGTGCTCGCCGCCGCGGCGCTGATCGGCATGGGTTCCTCGGTGTTCCACCCTGAATCCTCGCGCGTGGCGCGGCTTGCCTCAGGCGGACAGCACGGGCTCGCCCAGTCGGTGTTCCAGGTCGGCGGCAATTTCGGCACGGCGCTCGGTCCGCTGCTCGCGGCCTTCATTGTGCTGCCCCACGGGCAGAGGAGCCTCGCCTGGTTCTCCGTCGTGGCACTCGTCGCCATGGCGATGCTCACCTTCATCGGCACCTGGTACGGCAAGACCATCAAGGTCAATAACGGCAACGGCGCATCGGTCAACGAGATGCTCGCCATATCGAGCCTCGGGCAAAGCAAGGTGCGGCGTTCGATCGCCATCCTGCTCGCGCTCACCTTCTCCAAACACTTCTATCTGGTCAGCATCACGAGCTTCTACATCTTCTACCTGATCCACACCTTCAATCTCACGGTGCAGAGCGCGCAGGTCTATCTCTTCATCTTTCTCGGCGCGGTGGCGGCGGGCACGGTGATCGGCGGACCAATCGGCGACCGCATCGGCACGCGGCGCGTGATCTGGTGGTCGATCCTCGGCGTGCTTCCCTTCACCATGCTCTTGCCCTACGCCGATCTGTTCTGGACGGCGGTGTTGAGCGTGATCATCGGCGTGATCCTCGCCTCGGCGTTCCCGGCCATCGTCGTCTACGCGCAAGGCTTGATCCCCGGCCGCGTCGGCATGGTGGCGGGGCTGTTCTTCGGCGTCGCCTTCGGCATCGCCGGCATCGGCGCCGCCGTGCTTGGCTGGATCGCCGACCAGACCTCGATCGTGTTCGTCTATCACGTCTGCGCGTTCCTGCCGGCGATCGGACTGCTGGCGGCATTTTTGCCCGAGACGGCAAAGGCGAAGCCGCGGCGAAAGACCGGGGATGGCTGAGATTCCGGCAAAAATCAGTCCACGTACTGTTGCCTGAACGTCGTAATGCACAGGAACTTGCATTCGCCCCTTCCGTCAGGGGCTTAGGCCGTCCACAGTGGGGCTCGCGGGCTGCGCCACGGCTTGCGGATTTCGTTGCGGCAATGCGGGGAGGGGGCGATGCGTGACATCAGGAATGATTTGGCGGAACGGGCGAGACTGATCGAGGATCAAATCAGCGCTGCCTATGCTCAGTTCGAGAAAATGCTCGAGCAGTTGCAAAACGAGCGCGACGGCAAGGTGTCGGATCTGAAAGCCGAGTTTACCGCACTCGGCAAGCTGATGGAGGTGGAGAACCGGCGAATGGCCAACGTGCTGCCGCTCGCGGTGCAGGGGCCAACACAGCAGATGTCGCTTGCCGATTTCATCATGCACACGCTGAACGAGATCGGTCCAATGTCGAAGGACGACATCGTGGACCTGGCATCGAAGGAAGGATATTTCTCCGATGCCGAGAACGCAGATCGCGGCGTGCATGCTGCTCTCGTGAGCCTTCATCGCAATGAGCATCTCCGCCAGCTCCAGGACGGAAACTTCGCGCCGGCCACGCTGGCGCAGACCGTCAGGTTCAGGCGGGCGATGTAAGGTTCAATTGGAGCTTGGGCGGGGGCGGCCGCGCAGGAGCTCGGATACGTCCCGCCGCACCTTGTCCTCGGCGTAGCGGGCGAGTTCTTTCCGGTCGGCGAAATCGTCGAGCGGCACCGGCGGACCGATGCGGATATGAGCATCGAGCGGCCCCAAGCCGAGGAGCCGCCAGGCGTGGCTTGCCAGATCCATGTCGCCGTACCAGGCCACCACCGGCCGTCCGCGGCGGCATAGCGGCAGCCCGTGCAGCTTGGTGTAGGTCAGCGCCAAGGTCTGAGCGCAAAGGTCAGTCCCGAGCGGATCGCCGCGTGTCGGCTTGACGGCGGCAAACAGCGGCGTCTTGAACGGCACCACGCCATTGCCGTCGCTCGACGTGCCTTCAGCGAACAGCACAACGTGATCGCCGGCCTTTAGCCGGCTCAAAATCTCGTTGGCCTTGTCGGTGACCTCGCTGCGGCGGGTGCGGTCGACGAACACCGAGCGCTGCAATTTGGCGAGCCATTTCACGAACGGCCACGACGCCACTTCTTGCTTGGCCACGAAGGACACCGGCGCTACCGCCGAGAGCACGGTGATGTCGAGCCAGGAGACGTGGTTGCAGATGAGCAGCACGCCCTGCTCGCGCGCCACGCTGCCGTCGACATGCAGGCGGATGCCGACCAGCCGGCAGACCTGGCGATGATACCAATTGGGGAAGGTGCGGGCGTAACGCGACCCCGCCCACAGGAACAGGAGTTGCAGAGGCATCAGCGGAAAAGTGAAGGCGAAGAACGCCGAGAGCACCAGCCAAGCCCGTAATGCACGCATGATCCGCCGCGCTAGCTCTTATTGTCTTTCAGCGTTCCGGTCTTGAGCGGCGTGCCGAACAACTCGAGCCGGTGGCCGATCAGGCGAAAGCCGAGCTCGCGCGCCACCGCCTCCTGCAAGCGCTCGATCTGCTCGTTCTTGAACTCGATCACCTCGCCGGTCTTCACATTGATGAGGTGATCGTGGTGACCGTGCCCAGCCGGCTCGTAGCGCGCGCGGCCGTCGCCGAACTCATGGCGCTCGAGGATGCCGGCGCCCTCGAACAGGCGCACGGTGCGGTACACGGTGGAGAGCGAGATGCGCGGATCGCGGGCGGACGCCCGGCGATAAACCTCCTCGACATCGGGGTGGTCTTCGGCCTCTGACAGCACCTTGGCGATCACCCGGCGCTGACCGGTCATACGCATCCCGCGGTCGGCGCAGAGGCGCTCGATCCGGCTTTCCCGTGAGGTTGTCTTGTCCATCTCCAGGGCGCCCTCTCCGGACCTCGGTCATCATCCGCAGTCGAGCCTCAAAGGGCAAGACTGAAGATGGCGGCATCGGCGCCGTGCTCATAATAGCGCGGACGGCGCCCCACGACGACAGCCCCGAGAGACTGGTAAAGGCCGCGCGCGGCCGAATTGCCCTCGTCAACCTCAAGAAATAGCCGCTTCGATCCGGCCTCGCGCAAGGAGGCGGTGGCGGCGCCAAGCAGCGCCCTGGCGAGCCCAAGCCGGCGGCAAGAAGGATCGACCGCGAGCGTCAAGATGTCGGCCTCGTCGCCGGCGCTCCTCACGATGAGGAATCCTTGCGGAGGTTCTGCCGACGCAATCGAGGCCAGCAGGGCAAGGCAGCCGGGAACGTCGAGAAATTGTCCGATCTCTGCCGCATCCCAACACTTCTCGAAACACGCGGCATGAATGGCGGCCATGGTCGAAGCATCGCCGGCACCGGCTGCACGAATCTCGATCACGGGACCGTTCGTGCGCATCAGCGCCGCGCCACCGCAGCGGCGGCTTGCGCCTTGGCGTCGGGAGGCCGGAGATAGAGCGGACGCAGGGTCGACAAGATTTCGCCGGCCTCGAGCGCAAGCTCGGCAAGCGCCGCGGCATTTGGCTGTAAATCGGGAAGCTTCGCGTCCACGCGATGCCCGCGTAGCATTGCCGCTTCCGCGAGAAGCGCCGCGCCGTTCCCCACCGCGCTGCCAAGCTCATCGGGAAGCAGGGCTACTGCCTCGCCAGCGCCTATCAAAAGCGGGCCTGCGAGCTTGCGGCCGGCGGTGTCATAGAGCCCGAAATAGAGCTTCTCGCCCCGCGCATCGACGGCGACGGCGAAGGGCTCGTTGCCCCCGGCCAGCCCGCTCTCCAATGCCGCCTTGGCCATCACGCTGAGCGAGTCGGTCCCCCACAGGCGAGCGCCGGTGACGAGGGCAAAGCCGCGCGCCGCGGCGATGGCGATGCGCACGCCGGTGAAGCTCCCTGGCCCCAAGGTGGCGGCGATCAGGTCAAGCGCGGCAAAGTCGAGGCCGGCACCGGTCATCACCTCGGCAATCATCGGCATCAACGCCTCGGCGTGGCCGCGCGCCATGCGCTCCTCGCAAAGGACGATGCGCTGAGTCGAGCCGTCGGCGAGAAGCACTGCAGCGCTGCAGGCGCCCATGCTGGTGTCGAGGGCTAAGATGTTCATGGGGTTTCAGATGATGCGCGCCATCTCAACGAAGCCGAGGCGCGGCAAGCGGGAGGCGATGCGGCCCTGTCACACCGGGCGAACCTCCTGCACCTCCGGAATGAAGTGGCGCAGCAGATTCTCGATGCCGTGACGCAGCGTCGCCGTCGAGCTCGGGCAGCCCGAGCAGGCGCCGCGCATATGCAGGAACACGATGCCGTCGCGGTAGCCCTGGAAGGTGATGTCGCCGCCGTCCTGAGCGACGGCGGGACGCACCCGCGTCTCCAGCAGCTCCTTGATGGTGTTGACGGTCTCCGCGTCTTCAGGCGCGAAGGACTCGCCCTCGCCCAGGCTCACCCCGGTCTGGGCGCCGGCGGCAACTGGCTCGCCTGACTGATAATGCTCCATGATGGCGCCGAGGATGGCGGGCTTCAGATGCTGCCACTCGCTGTCGCCCTTGGTCACGCTGATGAAGTCGGAGCCGAAAAACACGCCGGTGACGCCGTCGATCTCGAACAGCCGCGTCGCCAGCGGCGAGCCCTGGGTTTCCTCGCCCGCGCGAAACTCCAAGGTGCCGTCGCCGAGCACCGGCCGGCCCGGAATGAATTTCAGCGTGGCCGGATTGGGCGTTGCTTCGGTCTGGATGAACATGGCTTGGCCTTTCGCTTTCCTAACGCGCAAATCCACGGAAAGTCTCGCGCGTCAGCTTAGAATGGTTCTAGACCATAGTTGGGCTCAGGGACCGCAAAGTCAAGCTGGGTTCGGCCGGTTCCCAAGCCTACCACCTTGCCAGCGGCAGGCCGAGATAACGGGTGGTGCCTCTGCGGATGAGCCGCGTCGGCATTTTGCCGCGCAAAAAATAGTCCAGACGGGAGAAGAAGCCGACCTGGTAGCGGAAGCGCGGCCTCTTCGCCTCGAGCGCCTTCGCCACCACAAGC
Organism: Methyloceanibacter sp.; assembly: GCF_050728395.1. Classification (GTDB taxonomy): domain Bacteria; phylum Pseudomonadota; class Alphaproteobacteria; order Rhizobiales; family Methyloligellaceae; genus Methyloceanibacter. Next base: position 2,080 of record NZ_JBOHJB010000011.1, on the reverse strand, counting down.
GCCACCTCTTTCGGATCGCGTGAGGTGTTGGCCTGGTGCCGGTTGGCGCCTTGGCGCAAAAGTTTCAGCCACGAAAGATAGGCGCTGTTCGACGGCACGACCCATTTCGTGCTGTTCCAGATCTCGGTGCGATAGGGGCCAGGCTCGATGAGAACGACGTCGATGTTGAAGGGATCGACCTCGTAGGCAAGCGACTCGGCCCATCCTTCCAGCGCCCATTTCGAGGCGCAGTACATCGAATTTCCCGGCTGACCGGCAAACGCAGCCTGGCTCGAGAGAAGAACGATGCGGCCGCGACGCTGTTCGCGAAATACGGGCAGGAGCGCGCGTGTCAGCTCAAGCACGCCGAAGAAGTTCGTCTCCATCACGTGGCGGATATCGGCGTCGGACAGGTCCTCCAGCACACCGGCCACGGCCACGCCCGCATTGTTCACGACCGCATCGAGCGTGTTTCCGGTCTCGGAAAGTACCGCCGCGACAGCCGCCTCAATCGATGCAGGGTCGGTGACGTCGAGCTGCACAAAGCTGACGCGCTCGGAAAGTCCCGCATTTCTCAATGCGCGCTCAAGAGAGTCCTTGCGTGCCAGATCGCGCATGGTGGCGAACACGCGCCAGCCTCGGGCCGCCAGAAGTTCGGTGGTGACACGCCCGAAACCGGTCGATGTTCCGGTGATCAGGACAGTTGGCATTCATCCTCCCGTCGGCCGCTGCAAGGGAGCGCGAATTCACTTTGGCCGCATGGTAGTCGAGAACCATTAAATCTGTTGCCCATTTGTTACAGACACTCTCGGCGCGGGGTCTTACTTTTTCCCATCGTCATCTTGAATGGCCGAGTCGCATGCAGCGAGACGGGAGTAGCGAGTTTGGTTCTGGCAGCCCTGGAGGCGCCGGCGCCGCGACCGCAGCAGAGGCATCCGAACCCTCCTCGATTCAGGACCGCGGCCTCCTCGCGACGCTGCGCTATGGGTCAGCGAACTTCCTGCTGGTGCTCGGCGCGGCGGCCTTGGTCATCGGCGGGTGGGCGACCTGGGTGGTTCTTGCCTTGGCGCTGGTCTTTGGATCGTTCGCCGACGAGGTGAGCGGCGATGACGATACCTCGCTGAAGCAGAGCCGGTGCATGTTTTGCATGGTGAATCTTTATTTGACGCTTCCGCTGGTCAGCCTTTTGGCATTTCTCCTGGTTCGTTTCGCCGCCTTGCGCGGGAGTCTCACCGAGCAGCCGTTCGAGACGATCGGCGCATTGTGGCTGACCGGTTATCTCTTCGCCCTTGCCGGGGCGACGGTCGCGCATGAACTCACCCATCGCAACAACAGGGTTGCCAAACTGTCGGCCTATCTCCTGCTCGGTTTCACCGGCAATGCGTCCTTCCTGATCTATCACATCTATACGCATCACCGGCAGGTCGGCACCTACCATGACGCGGCGACAGCACGCCGGGGAGAACGCCTGCGCACCTTCATGGCGCGCACGCTGACGCAGCAATTTGCGCGAGCTGCGCGCTTCGAGGCGGCGCGTCTCAAGCGCAAGGGCCTGTCCCCCTATTCTTGGCGAAACGAGTTGATCGTGGCGCATCTCGTGCCGCTGGCAATCCTAACTCTCGCCGGGATCGTCGGCGGGTGGAATGGCGTGATCGCCATCTTCCTCGCCGGTTTGATCGGCCGCTCGTTTCACGAGCTGATCAATTACGTGCAGCATTATGGGCTGGTACGCGTCGAAAATTCGCCGATCAGGCCGCATCACAGCTGGGACTGTTATCGAACGATCTCCAATGTCCTGCATTACAATTTGCCGCGTCACTCCGACCATCATATGTTCGCTTCCAAGGCGTTCTGGCAGCTGAATACTCAGCAAGACGCGCCGACACTGCCCTATGGCTACCAAACCATGGCCTTCATCGCGCTCACCCCGCCGCTGTGGCGCCATATCATGAGGCCGCTGCTCGTGGATTGGGACGAGCGCTTCGCGAGCGAGGCCGAGCGAGAGGTGGTGCACGAGCGTGGTTGGGAGGGCGTCGCCTAGTTTGCAGCTCGACCGCGAAACAGAAGCGCTGCTTTACTGGGCATCCTCGGCCACCGCCAC
>NZ_JBOHJB010000010.1:0-51844 GCF_050728395.1 Methyloceanibacter sp. | reverse complement strand
CACGCCCCACAGACACAAGGTCGGCGCGCCGATCTCGCCATGCCTCTCGACCAGCATGGTCGTATGGTTGGTGTTGAGGCTGCTGGCATTGCGGATGATGGAGATCTTGCCTTCTTCGTCGCTGTACGGCGCGACGATGCCTGCCCTGAACTCCGGCGTCAGGCGATCCTTGTTGTACAGTCCATCGGGTAGGCCGGACGCGAGAAAGTCGGCAACCTCCTTTGGCAACTTGCTGCGCCAGTTGGGATTGCCGAGGGCGATCATGTCGTCGATTGGCCAGGAATCGTAGGCGACCACGTTGGTCAGCACGAGGCGGCCGACGCGCTCGGGATGATTGATGGCCATGATCAGGGCGACGCCGCCGCCGGTGTCGTGACCGACGAAGTCCGCGCGCTCGATGCCGAGATGATCCATCAGCCTGATGACCATGCCGGTTTGCGCGAGCAACGAGCGGTCGAAAAAATCGCGCCGATCTGAATAGCCGTGGCCGAGGAAATCCGGCGCGATGACGCGGGCCGTCTCGGCGAGCGGCGGTATTACCTCGTTATAGAGAAACGACCAGGTGGGAATTCCGTGCAAAAGGATGACCGGCGCGCCGTCACCGAGGTCGGTCCAAGCGACCCGAAGCGGTTTATAGCTCAGACCGTCCAGCTCGACCGATCTCTGCCTCTGCCGGAAAGCGTCATGGGTGAGAGGCGCCGGCGCGTGACCCGTCGGCATATGCAAGCTCCTCCCTTTTCGCGGAGGTCAGTATTGCTCTGACTTCTCCGAGACCTCCTGGTACCAGCGGCTCCTGGTGCCGATCTTCGAGCGCATCTTCCAGCCGATCGTTTTTGGCGCCGCCTCGATGGCTCCCAGCAGCCTTGTGATGCGGTCGCCAATGACGCCGCGTTGATCCTCGCGGATCGAGGTGAACTCGCTGAAATGTTCCGGCACTCGCTTCAGGTTGGTGGTGAAAGTGTAATAGAAGCCCCAATCCTGGCGCATCATGTCGATGATGTAATCGACATCGATCGACTTTGATCCAGGTTGCTCGCTCGAGAGCGGATGCTCGAGCATGAGCACGACCGTGTCCTTGAAGTCCTTAAGGTTGATCTCGACGATCTGCATCTTCTCGAGCAGCAGGTCGGTCGTGCAGATGGTCGGGCTATCGAGGTCGAGCCGGTCCTTGAACGGAATCCGGTGACAGAAATACAGCTCGTCGGCGAACACGTCGACGTTGAGACCTGTCTGGCGATGCAGATAGGCATGGCGCGCACCTTCCGACGCCATGTAGATCCCCTCGTCCGGGACGTAGTCGCGCGCCACGAGGAATTCGCGGATGGCGCGGTTCTGCTTCTTCTCGGCTCCGAAGTCGACGTCGGTCAGCACGCGCTTGGTATCCTGAAACAGGTGCAGATTGTTTGGGCATTGCAGCCGATAGGCGATCGAGCCCAGGATTCGGAGGCGAATGCCCTTGGCTTCAGCATCGCGAACGAGATTGAGCGCCTCGTCGACGAATTCGAGATTGAGACCTGGATCGGCAGGCATTTCAGTCAAGCAGGCCTCCTCGGTCCGCGTATGCGTTCGTTTGGCGTGTGTGGGATTGCCTCGAAGGCGCACGCCGGATGAAGAGACAGGAGATCATTCTCGGCCTGACCGCTCCATCCGGCATTCGGACGCAGCATTCATTCGATCGGGATTTCCTTGAATGCCAGCGTCACGTCAATTCCTTGCGATCGGCGGATCATCTTCATGATGTAGTAGAAGGCAAATCCGAGCACGAACACGCCCGCGACGATCATCACTTGGGTTGGATCGTGACCGGCGGCGTTCGGGTCGAAGAACAGCGTCCAGAAGTAGAACATAGCCGCGATGAAACCAAGGAAGCACGCCACTGTCATGATCGGCAGCCCAAAAACCGTTTTGCCGGCGATTGGAGACTTTTCATAAAGCTCCGGCCGGAGATAGGGGAAGAACATTCCGGCGGCAAGCACCACCGCCCATGCGAGCACGGCAGCCTCGATCAGGATGACGATCTTCGAGAACCACGGAGTGAACACGAAGAGCGCCATGAAGATCAGGTTTACGATCGTCGTAACCGTGATCGCCACGATCGGCGTATGATATTTTTCCGAGATGGTTGCGAGCGGAGCCGGAGCCACCTGATCGAACGCCCAAGCGACGACGGCACGGACGCCAAATGTATGCATCGCCGGAATCCACATCCACATCCACAGCGCCAAACCGAGCGAGGTGAGCACCGTAATCAGCGGCGATTTGGTGAGAATGCCGGTCAGCAGCGCGATGGACGGGTCGGTCGGCGTGGTCAGGCCGCCGTTGGCGGTAAGAGTGTTAAACACGGCGGTCCCGAGGAACTCGAACCCGAACACCCTGTAGGCCAGCCACACCGTGATCACGAAGGCCAAGGTGGCGACGAACACTGCGCCGAGCATGCCCACGGTCTGCGATTTTTGCACGGACTTGATTTCGCCGCCGATGGCGATGGAAAAGGCTGCGCCAATCAGCGGCAGGAACGGCCAGTTGGACATCAATATTGTCTGCCAGAGATCGAATCCAGCCTCTCCCCAGCCCTTTTCCTTGCCGCTGGCTATGATGGCGTTATAGGCGTCGGGCACGCCAAGCGAAGGGCCGATCAGCTCGTTCAGATTGGCGACGAACTGCTCGCGCGTCGACATGGCGAGCACCACGATGAGGAACACCGTGCTGGCCATGGCCAGGATGAAAACCCACTTGTTGAGAGTGAGATAGAACCGCATCCCATAGGAAAGCACGACCTGAGACAGGAGCAGGATCGCTGCGCCGATCAAGAACGTCGCCCACGGCTCGAGCATGGTTTTCGAGATGGTGAGGAACGTTTCGTTGCCGGTGAGCAGGTTGAGTCCGGCGAACATCGGGGCCAAGGCCAGGATGACGATCCAATAGGCGGCGATGGCGCAGTAGAACAGCCAGGCGGTAATCTCCACCAAGCTCATGGTCAGCGCGAGTGCCGGCGGCAGGATGCGAGATCCGAACACGTAGATGCCGCCCGACCGCGGCAAGGTGATGGTCCAGGTAATGAACCCGAAGGAGATCATGGCCATCGCCACGCCGGCGATGATCGAAGCCCAAACGAGATCGCCTTGCGGGTAGAAGGCCGGGCCGTAATACAACATCGAGCCGACGCCGAGCCCGATACTGACGACACCGAGATTGTAGATAAACGTGTCGGCTAGGCCGGCGGTCCTGATCAGCCCGGACGCCTTGCGTAGGAATATTCGCTTGTCAGCCCCTATGTCAGTGACGGACATGTTGCCCTCCCTCTCTGGAGATCAGTCTCGCATTTACCAAACTGCTTCCGTTACCCTTGCATGAGATTTGCCTGCGTAACCTGGCCGTCCCGAAGCGTGATCAGGGCGCCCTGTAGAATCCCTTCGGGGTAGACGCTCCCCGGATTGATGCAGATCGTCTTGCCGATATTGATCTTGGCGCGACCTTCGTGGACGTGCCCGTGCAGGCCGAGCAGCGGCTGATGCTCCTTGATGATGTCGATCAGCGTCTGACAGCCGGCGTGAACCTGCGCTGGGAGCCCCATCTCGTAGACGACCTTCAAATTCTTATCGAGCTTGGGGCAAGCATCGAGCGCCGTGCCGAATGGCGGTACGTGCACATTGAAGATGCAGCGGCTCATATCTGTGACCTGGGGAAGAAGCTCAGCGAAGCGCGCGACGTACTGCTGCTCGGTGTACTCGCGCTCGGTATCCCAGGGCGTCGGCGTCGAGCCTCCGCAATAGAGCATCTGATAGCCGCCCCTGAATGCGCACACCTGCATTTCGTGGAAATCGAATACCGGCGCTTGGGTCAGGATCTCGTCGATTTCGACGAAGTCGTCGTTGCCGGGAACGGTGACTAGCAGGACATCGGTTCCTTTCAGCTTTTGCGCGGCGAAGCCGGCCCATTCCCGCACGCGCTCCAGAACGAGCTTTTTGAACAGCGCCTGCTGCGCGTCCGGATCAGCCCTCAGGCGCTGGTACTCAGACTCAGACATGATCGCCGGATAGAAGCCCATGTTGCCTTGCCGCTTGACGAAGTCGTCGAGTTCGTCCTTGCCGGCAATCTGCACCGCCTCTCCATGCTGCAGCGCCACAAACGTCCCGTCCTCTTGCTCGGCGATCGGAATGACGGCCTTGCCGGTCAAATCGCCGCCGAGGACAAGCACGTCCACGCCGTAGAATTTGGCGCTGTTGACGAATTTCTTGAAGCAGACATTCGAGCCGTGGAGGTCTGAGGCGAAGAACATCTTCACCTCCCCGTTTGCGTCCTTGCCCTTCTTGCGCCAGAACACGACGGCACCCTCGGCTCAGAACTTGGTCAAATACTCGTCGATTTCCCATTGCGAGATTGAGTTGTGGTAGGACCACCACTCCGACGTCTTCAGATCGATGTAAGACCGGTAAAGCTCATCCCCCATGACGCGGCGGCCGAGATCGTCGGCCTCGAAGGCCGTCACGGCTTCCAGTAGCGTCCGCGGCAATTGCCTGATGCCGCGCGTCTCGAGTTCCTCTTCGGAGAGCTCATACATGTTGACAAGCTGCGGATCGCCCGGATCGAGATCTTGCTCGATGCCGTCGAGCCCGGCGCCGAGGAACATGGCCGCAGCCAGATAGGGATTGGTCGACGGATCGACGGCACGGCATTCCCACCGCGCGCTGGAGAGGTAGACGTGACCTGGGTTGTGATCGCTGCCTTCGATATGCGGCCGGAGCAGCGGAACGCGGAACATATGGGTCCGGTTGTTGCCGCCATAGGAAATGAAGATCGGCGCCCAGGTGTATCCGGTCATCGAGCCGGTCTTGATCAGGCGCTTATAGGAATTGACGGTCGGACAACTCACCGCGACGATCGCCGCTGCGTGCTTCCGCAAGCCGCCGAGGAACTGGTAGGCGCGTTTTGACAGGCCGCAGCCGCGTTTGTCGCTTCCATCGCCTGAGACGTTCTTGCCGGTGTTGACGTCGGCGAGCGACATGTTGAAGTGCGCGCCCGATCCGGTTCGGTCGGCGTAGGGCTTGGCCATCATGGTGGCTTCAAACCCGTGCTTGCGCGCCAACTCCTTCATCATCAAGCGCCAGACGACGAAGCGGTCAGCCATGGTCATGGCGTCGGCATAGGCAAAGTCGAACTCGAACTGGCCGTTGGCGTCTTCATGATCGAAGGAATGCACCTCCCAGCCGAGCTTGTTCATCGACGTCACGATGTCGTTGAGGAGCTCGAGGTTGAGCAGGGTGAGGCTCGCGTCGTACGCCGCCTTGGCAATCGTATCCCTGGGATCGTTCGGCGCGATGCCGTTATGCGCCGACGGATCGCGCCTCACGATATAAGTCTCGCATTCGATGCCGATGTTGAATTTGAGCCCGAGCTTGGCGGCGCGCTCTATTTGCTTTGCCAGCACCGTGCGTGAGCACATCGGGTACGGCTGCTCGTGATAGGTGAGCTGCCCCGGGATCACGGCGACGTTGGGCCGCCAGGGGAGCTGCATCGCCGCGCGCGGATCCGGCAGCACCGCCAGCTCGTCGTCATGCGGCCCCTGGCCGAGACCGTCGAGGGCTGCGCCGGTAAACAGCTCCGAGCCGCGCATCATCCGTTCGAAATGACCGACCGGCACGGTCTTGGTCTTGGCGATGCCGTGCACATCGACGTAGAGCGGCATCAAATACTCGACGCCCTTGTCGATCAGGCGTTGCATCGTCTCGCGGTCGGAATTCTCCGCTGACCCTTCGATCCTCGCTCCGGCCGATATCTCGTTCATGGGCAGATCGTCTCCTCAGAGGCTTGTGGAAGCCGGGGCGCGTGCATTGATCTTTGCTGAGGTGAGTTCAAAGTCACGCCGTAATCCCCGTTCGCTTCGTGCCGTTTCCCCCGTCACTTTCGCCCAAGTTGAATAATGGCCGTTCCGTGACGGGGCTCACTCTGCGCGTGTCTAATTAAACAGTCAATTAGATTTCTGTAACGGCATTGTTGCGGGCAATTGAATGTATTGGGATGGGCAATGCATAGGCAGTCTTTGCCTAGCACGTAGTCGAAGCGGCTTAAATTTGCTCAGATGCGAAGTGTACGAGCGCAGGCCCTGTGCGCACCACAGCGCCGGCCGGCGAATATCAGCCGAAGTTCGAAAGGGGCTTTGTAGGTTCAGCGCCGCTGCGACTTGCCGCGCGTCTTTCCCGAATAGCCAAGCATCTCCAGCACGCGCTGATGCAGATCGCGAACCGCGCCTTTCAGATCGAACTCGGGCAGGATCACCGAGCGCACCATGCAACCGTCGAGATAGGTGGAGATGAACTGCGCCATACGGTTGGGGTCGACCGGCTTGAACATGCCCTGCCGGATGCCCTCGCGAATGACCCGCGACAGCAGCTTGCGCTCCTCGATGTAGAAGCTTTCGATCGTGCTGGCGATGTCCGGATCGGCCTCGTGCGAGCCCCTGAAATCGAGGGCGATCTTCACAAAGCGATGGATTTCGGCGAATTTGTTCACGTGGTTGGCGAGCCAGGCAGCGATGATGGCGGGAGGATCGGCGCTCTTGTCGTCCAGCGCGCGCACGTTCTCGAAGGCCCCGGCTACGGCGTACTCGATCGTCGCCCGGAACAGATCGGTCTTGCTATCGAAGTAGTAGTAGATGAGCGCGGTGTTGACGTTGAGCGCCTTGGCGATGTCCTTGATTGTCACCGAGGCGAAATTGCGCTCGGCGAAAAGGTCCAGAGACACGCGGAGGAATTTGTTGACGCGGCTGGCGCTGTGTTCCTCGCGCGCCGGGGCCGCTGGAGCAGCCCTGCGCACGGTCCTGTCGCCGCGCTTCTTGCGCTCGATATCCCTGTTCAGCTCGTGGGTCATCCGCCCCTTCTCAGACTTCATCCATCGGTCCGGCGCAAGCGCCGCATGCGGAGGCTTGGCCGCCATGACCACATCCCCTGCCACATTAACGCCGAACCCCGAGGGGCACCTGCACCATCTCTGGCGACGCTGTCCGACGCATTTCTACCGGACACATATCGACCTTAAGTCCGGTTGCGAGTGCGATGCAATCAACATAACACGTACTTGCATTAGCGCGGCGGTTAAGGCAACACTCTTTTGCCGCTAATTAATCGACCAATTAGGAATAGGGGGTATGCGGGATGCAGTTTGCCCCAGACCGACGGGTTGAGGCCAACAAGCTTGCCTTCGAGCGACTCACCAAGTCGGACCCCGTGCTGGTTGATGTGCGTCCGGCCGGCAAATTCATCCCTGGCTTCACCCGCAACATCATCCTCACCTCAGGTCCGCCGACGCCGTGGTCCGACTATACGGGCGGCCAGCGCGACGCCATCATCGGCGGCGCCCTGTTCGAGAACCTTGCCATGGATCGTGCTGAAGCCGTCGCCAAGCTCGATGCCGGCGAGATCAAGGTCGGGGGCTGCCACGATTTCGGTTGCGTCGGATCTTTGGCCGGAATCTACACCGCATCGATGCCGGTGTTCGTGGTGGAGAACCGGGCATTCGGCAATGTTGCCTGCTGCAACATCTACGAGGGGAGCAATCCGCGCCGACTGAATTACGGTGTGTATGACGAGGGCGTCAGGGAGAGGCTCCTGCTTGTGCAGAACGAGATCGTCCCGGTGATCGCCGAGGCGCTCCGCCAAAGTTCGGGCATTCCGCTGAAGCCCATCATCAAGCGCGCGCTCGGTATGGGCGATGAAATGCATTCGCGGAACAGCGCGGCGGCACTATTGTTCCTGCGCGAGCTCGTGCCGAGTTTCCTCGGACTCGCTTCATCCGGCAGCGACCGGATCGTGCGGGCCGTCCAGGCCATGGTTGACGACCAGTATTTCTTCCTGCGCCTGTCCATGGCGGCCGCCAAAGCCACCGCCGATGCGGCACGCGGCATCGAGGGCTCGAGCGTCGTCACCGCCATGGCGTTCAACTGCCGCGGCTTCGCTTTGCGCGTAAGCGGTCTCGGCGATACCTGGTTCAAGGGGCCGCACGCCTCGGTGGAAGCCAAGCTGTTCGAGGGTCACAGCGAAGACGAGATCACCTGGATGGGTGGCGAGAGCATCATCGCCGAGACCATCGGGCTTGGCGGATTTGCCCAAGCCTCCGCTCCGTCGCTCCAGGCCTACCAAGGCGGCTCTTACGAGACCATGATCGCCCGCAACAAGGAGCTTTACGCCATCACCGTCGGGGAGAACTCCGATTACCTGGTTCCGGCCCTCGGCTTCCGCGGCACGCCGACCGGCATCGACATCTTCAAGGTGGTCGAGAGCAAGGTGCTTCCCGTCCTCGACGTCGGCATCGCCGGAAAAGGCGGCGGCCAGATCGGCGCCGGCGTGGTGCGGCCGCCGCTTGCCTGCTTCGAGACCGCGGCCGAGGCGTATCGTCAGCGTTATGGCTGATGCCGGGATCGAGCATCCGACAGGGCGGCGATGGACATCGCCGATGACAGGTCATAAGACCTACGCGCTCGGCGATTTGCGCCTCCAATCAGGCGCAGTGCTGAAGAACGCCAAGCTCGCCTATGCGACCTATGGCACGCTCAACGCTACTGCCGACAACGCTGTCCTGCTGCCGACCTTCTATACCGGCACCCATCTCCGCAACGAAGCTCTGTTCGGGCCTGGACGCGCCATCGATCCCGCACGCCATTTCGTCATTTCGGTCAATCTGTTCGGCAACGGCTACTCGTCATCGCCGAGCAATTCGAGCGCGCCGCAGGACGGTCCGCGCTTTCCCGAAATGACGCTGTTCGACAATGTCGCCTGCCAGCACCGCCTGCTCACCGGACATCTGGGCGTCCGGCGCATGGCGCTCGTTCTCGGCTGGTCGATGGCGGCGATGCAGGCCTATCAATGGGCCGTACAATATCCAGACATGGTCGCGGCCATCCTTCCTTATGGCGGCGCTGCGCGCTGCTCCCCCATAAACTACGTGTTTCTCGACGGCCCGAAGGCCGCGCTTCAGGCCGATGCCGCCTGGAACCGGGGCAACTATCCAAGCCCGCCGGAAAAAGGCTTGCGCGCCTTCGGCCGCATCTACATGGCCTGGGCCTACTCGCACGACTTTTTTCGCGATGGCCTCTATCGCCAGCTCGGCTTCGCCACCTTGGAGGATTTCGTGCGCGATTGGGAGGAAGATCACCTGAAATGGGACGCGAACGACCTTCTCGCCAAGATCTGGACCTGGCAGCACGGCGATATCAGCGACAATCAGGTCTATCGCGGCGATTTCAGCCGCGCCTTGCAGTCCATCGAGGCGCGGGCGATCGTCATGCCCTGCTCGAGCGACATGTATTTTGCACCGTCTGACAACGAAGCTGAAGTCGCTGCCATGCGGCGCGCCGAGCTCCGCGTGTTCACTTCGCCCTGGGGCCACTGCGTGGCTTCGCCGGGCCGCGTGCCTGAGTTTCAGCGGGCGCTCGATGAGGCCGCTGCCGAATTGTTGAGAGGATGAGACATGAAGGCTCTGGTGCTGTCATCGAGTCCGCGCCGCAACGGCAACTCTGCGCTGCTGGCGGAGGCCGTCAGCCAAGGGCTGGCGGAAGCCGGCCACGAGGCTGAGCTTCTGTTTGCCGACGACTTCTTGCACGCCTTCCTCAGGGATTGCCGCAAATGCCGGAAGCCCGATGGCGAGTGCTCGATCGAGGACGGCTTTCGCTCCGTTTTCCTCGACCGCTATTTGCCGGCCGATGGTTTCATCGCGGCAACGCCCATCTATTGGTACGGCAGCTCGGCCCAGCTCAAGGCCTTCCTCGATCGCACCTTCTGTTATTACGCCGCCTCTTATCCCGGCTCAGAGGAGGTGATCAGAGGCATGCAGGGAAAGCGCATCGGGCTCGTGCTGAGCTCGGAGGAGACCTTCCCCATGGTCTCCGGCGCGGTAATCTGCCAGATCCAGGAATTCTCCCGCTACACGCGCTCGGACTTCGTCGGCGTCGTGCATGGCTACGGCAATGCCCGCGGCGACGTGTTGCGCGATCCTGGCGAGCCGATGAAGGCGGCACGCCGCTTCGGCAAGGAGTTCTTTACGAGGCACACAAGTGACTATCAGATCGACACGGTACGCTCCGGACGCGTCTGGGGCTGAAAGTTCAAGTCGCGCTCAGCACTACAGTGCCGCCGGCGATCAGCGCGATCGCCGCCCATTGCATCTTGCTCACCGGCTCATGGACGATCAACCGTGCCAACAGAACCGCGACCACGCTGAACGCGGACGCAACGACCATGGTGATGTAGGGCGCGGCACTGTTGGACCCAACGAGGAAAGCGATATAGCCGAGCGTGTCGAGGCCGGCCTGGAGGCCGACAAAGGGGACCCACTCGGCGGGGATGCGCAGCGGCACCCGCTGCACGAGAAGCACGCCGGCGATGAAAACGAGGCCCGCCCAGCGGCCGATCCACATGGTTTGCGCCGCGCCTATCAGCGGCGTGGCGGCTTGGCCCGTCAGCACGATGGCGACGTAGGCGATACAGGCGGCGATGGCGATGAGCACCGTGATCCGATTGCTCTTGGCTTCGGGGGCATCCGGTTCGGCCACTGCGCTCCGCGCAATGAAGACGCCGCCGGCGATGATGGTGGCCATGGCTGCCCATTGCGCCACGCTTGGCCGCACGCCCATCAGCACGTTCACGACGAGCACCAAAGCCGGATGAGCCGCGACGATCGGCACCACGACGGCGATGGGCCCGCGCGCGATTCCCATGTAGAGCAGGATGCACATGACCGCCACGGCGATGCCGTGGGCAACGGCGATTGTATAGCCAAGCGGCGACCACACGAGCTCGGTGCCAGCCGCCAGCAGCCAGATCGTCGTCGCAAGCGCCCCGATCAGCAGCACCGCGGCATAGTTCAACGGTGCGCCGAGCGCCCGGGCGCTGAAGCGCGCCATGAAGTCTGCCGCGCCGAGACCGAGTGCACTCCCAAGTCCGAGAAGGGCGGAGATCATGCGGCCTTCGCCCTGTAGAGTCTTTGCGAATTTCGCAAAGTCGTAGTTGAATTGGCGCCAGGCTTTTTCTCTCGCGCCACACACACCAGCAGAGGTGTCTGCCAATGCTTCGTGTCAGCCCCAACTTCTCGCGCAACGTCGATTGGAATCTCCTGAAGACGTTCCACGAAATCGCCGAGGCCGGCGGCGTCAGCCGCGCCGGGCGCGCGCTCAGGCGCAAGCAGCCCGCGCTCAGTCTCGCGCTGAAGCGGCTCGAGGCCGAGCTCGGCGTGACGTTGTGCCGGCGCGGACCGCGCGGCTTCGAGCTGACCGATGAAGGCATGCTGGTCGCCGAGACCTGCAGGTCGCTCAACTCTCTCGTGCGCAATGTTCCGAAGCGGCTCGGCAACCTCACCGAGGAGGTGCGCGGGCGGATCTCGATCCAGGTCATTTCCAGCCTGGTGTGCGAACGCTTCGATGCCGCGATCTCGCGCTTCCACGGCCGGCATCCCAAGGTCGAGATCCTGATCGACATCACTACGTGGGATTCGGTCGCCGCCGCGCTGCTCCGCGACGAGATCGATATCGGCGTCGCTTCGGCGCAGACGCTCCGCTCCGATCTCACCTACGATTTCCTGTTCGATGAGGCGCACGGCGCCTATTGCGGCCAGTCGCATCCGCTTTACGGCAAGACGTTCGATGACCCTTCCGCGCTCGCTGGCCAGGCCTTCGTGCTCACCGGCGCCGATGAACCAGACGAGCTCACTGCCTATCGCACGCGTCATGGCCTCGGCCTCGAGGTGGCGGGCCTCTCCGAGCATCTCGACGAAGCAAAGCGGCTCACCATGCTCGGCGTCGGCATTTGTTTCCTCCCCGAAGCCTTCGCCGCGCCCGATGTCGAGGCCGGCAGGTTGTCGCCGCTGCTCCGGCATGAGGATCAGCCCTGCATGCCCGTCTTCGTGATCACCAACCCGCGTGCGCCCGGTAAGCTTGCCCGCCAGTTGCTGCTTGCCGAGATCGCCGTCCCTGGAGGCACGAAGTGAAGCGCCAAATTTCATTATGCGGGCGCACGATTTCGGCGCGTTTTGCGCCGGCAGCATTGATTTGATCAATGCTGGTCAATTGAAGGAATTTGCCTTTTTCCGGGTCTTACCCGGACGCTAAGGTCGTCATTGGCTGGGAAGCGAGGGCTTGGATCATGGCCGGAGGAAAGAAGGTGGGAGCTAAGGGTAAGGGTCGCGCGCGCCGTCCCACCCATGGCGTGAAGCGCTCGGAGACCTATGGCGCCAAAACTATTGAGACGCTCTCGCGCATCTCGCAGAAGAAGCAGGACGAGGAGGTCAAGAGGTCGCTCAAGCTTGGGCTCGAGGCGGCGGACTCGGTCATCGACCGCAACATCTCTCTGTTCAGCCGCGGCCATCAGCCCGCCTTCGCCGGCATCAACACTTTCATGAAGGCGCCCTATTGCGAGGACATCCGCAAGGTCGGCGACTTCGAAGCGGCCTTCGTCGGCGCGCCCTTCGATTCGGCGACCACCTACCGGCCAGGAACGCGCTTCGGCCCGCAGGCGGTGCGGCGCATCTCGGCGCTCTATGACGGCTATTGGTTCGATGGCGGCGTCGACATCTTTGAGGAGCTCGATCTCTGCGACGCCGGCGACATCTTCGTCATCCCCGGCAACATCGAGAAGACCTTCGACCAGGTGACCAAGGCCGTTTCGCATATCTATACCGCAGGCGTGTTCCCCATCATCTGCGGCGGCGACCACAGCCTCGGCTTCCCCAATGTGCGCGGGATCGCGCCGCATATCGATGGCAATGTCGGCATCATCCATATCGACCGCCACATCGATATCCAGGAGAAGGACATGGATGAGCGGATGCACACGACGCCGTGGTTCTGGACCACGCATGAGGGCACCGTCACCACGCATCGCGACCACAGTCATATGCACGACATTGGGCTCCCCAACTGCCATCCCAAGAACCTGGTGCAGGTCGGCATCGGCGGCTGGTACGGCAACCGCCCCGGCACCGCGGTCGCCAAGCGGCGCGGCACGAGCGTGCTCACCATGCAGGACATCGAGAAGCATGGGGCCAAGAAGGCGGCCGAGATCGCGCTCGACATGGCCTGGGAAGGCTGCAAGGCGGTTTACCTCTCCTTCGACATCGATTCGATCGATCCAGGCTTCGCGCCGGGAACTGGATCGCCTGAGCCCGGCGGACTCCTGCCGCGCGAGGCCTTGCAGATGATCCACACCATCGCTGCCGAAGGCCTGTGCGGCATGGAAGTGGTCGAAGTCTCCCCGCCTTACGACGTCAACGATAACACCGCGCAGCTCGCCGCCCGCGTCATCCTCGACGTTCTCGGCACCCTCGTGGCGCACGGCCATCTCGGCCACCGCAACAAGGTGATGAGCTGAGGAGGGGGATGGTAATTCGTCTCCATTCACCTCCATCGCGCCTCGCGTAAGGGGTTCTTGATGGTGTCAAAGCGGCCTCTCGTCGGCGTCAGCTGTTGCACGCGCCTGCCGGAGGATCCGGTGCAGGCCGTCGCCGAACGCTATCTGCGCACGGCCCCGTTCATGGGCGCCGATGTCGTATTGGTGCCTGCTATGAGCGACATCATAGACATCGGGTCGATTGTCGGCCGTTTGGATGGCGTACTGCTGACAGGCAGCCCCTCCAATGTTTCGCCGGACCTCTACCGCGGCAGTGATCCTGGCATCGGTCCCTTCGATCCGGCGCGCGACGAGACCACGCTGCGGCTCATCACGGCGGCAGTGGAACAGGATCGGCCCGTCCTTGGCATTTGCCGGGGATTTCAGGAGGTCGCCGTAGCCTATGGCGCCACGCTCAGACGTGATCTCGGGGAACCCGAGCGCGAACAAATACACCACACGCCGCCCGGCCTGCCCTTGGAGGAGATGTTTGCGCTTGAGCATCGCGTCGCTCTCTCCCCAGGGGGGATCTTGGAGCGCGCCATGGGTGCATCATCGATCACAGTCGTCTCGGCGCATTTTCAGGGCATCGCCGAAACCAGCGCGAAGCTCATGGTCGAGGCCACGAGCTCGGACGGCGTCATTGAAGGCGTTCGTCCCGAGAGCGGCGAGCGCGTGCTTGCCGTGCAGTGGCATCCTGAGTGGCGTGTCGCCGAGGATGCGAATTCACAGAGGCTGTTTGCCTGGTTCGGAATGCTGCTCCGGGGCGCACGCCTCGAGGAAGCCGCCGATCGCGTTGCCGAGCTTGCGTCATGAACCCCCAACGGACATTCGCTGCGGTCTGCTTCGATTGCGACAGCACTCTAAGCCGGATCGAGGGGATCGATGAGCTCGCCTCGCGCCGCGGTCGCAGGCAAGAGGTTTCGCGCCTGACCGAGGCGGCCATGAGCGGATCGCTCGCCATCGACGCTGTCTACGCCGAGCGCCTCTCCATCGTCTCCCCCGACCAAGCTGCGATGGCCTGGCTTGGCGAGCTCTACGTGCGGGAGCTGGTGCCTGGCGCGAGAGAGACCGTGCAAGCGCTGCACAGCCTGGGCAAGGTCGTCTACCTCGTCAGCGGGGGGCTCTTGCCGGCGGTACGGCATCTCAGCCGGGCGCTCGCGATTCCCGACACGCACGTCTTTGCGGTGGCCGTCGATTTCGATGGGGCAGGGGCCTATCGGGGGTTCGACTCAACCTCTCCGCTCGCGCGCGCTGACGGCAAGGCGGTCGTGTGCAGGCGCCTCGCTGCCCGCCACGGCTCTATCGCCATGGTCGGTGACGGAATGACGGATATTGCCGCGCGTGCGGGAGGCGCTTACGTCGTCGGCTTCGGCGGCGTGGCTTATCGCGAGCAGGTGGCCAAGAGCGCCGACTGCTACATCGCCGGCCTCGAGCTCAC
Source organism: Methyloceanibacter sp. (assembly GCF_050728395.1). GTDB lineage: Bacteria > Pseudomonadota > Alphaproteobacteria > Rhizobiales > Methyloligellaceae > Methyloceanibacter. The sequence continues at coordinate 37,033 of NZ_JBOHJB010000010.1, read as the reverse complement.
GGCGACACTTGAGGCGCTGTTAACGGATGCGGAACGCGAAGCTCTGGCGCTCGCGTAAGTTCGCCAATTGGCCGCCGTGTCCGCGAATTTAGCCCGCCTACAAGCAGAATAGGCGCTCCCCGTCCTACTCTAGAAGCAGAGACGGTGAGCGCGCGTCACATGAGGCAAGGTTTTGATCGTGTCCAGTACACCATCAGGAATTGGCCCGTCGACTTCCAACAGCGCGATCGCCTTCTCCCCTGGAGCGGAACGGCCAAGACTGAAAGTCGCAATATTCACCTGGGCCGCGCCGAGTGCCGTACCAAGCGCTCCGATGTAGCCAGGCTTGTCGGCATTTTCCGTGTAAAGCATATGCGGGCCGAGCTCCGCCTCCATATCGATGTTTCCAACCTGCACGATCCTGGGCTTGCCGTCGGAGAACACCGTGCCCGCCACCGATCGCCCGTCGAACTCGGTTCCCACCCGAAGTCTTATATATGTCTCGTAAGCCCCCTCCTGGCCGCGGGTCACCTCCTCCACCATGATGCCGCGCTCCTTGGCGAGCGAGGGCGCGGAAATCATGTTCGCTTGCTCGAGGAACGGCGTAAGCACCCCCGACAAAGCCGCGGCGGTGAGCGCCTTCGTGTTCAGGTCGGCCACAGCGCCGGCATACTCGATGCGCACGGATTTGAGCCCGGTCTCGATAGTCTGGCCGGCGAACGAGCCGAGTTGCTCGGCAAGCTTGAGGAACGGCATCAGCTTTGGCCTTTCCTCGGCCGAGATGGACGGAAAATTGAGCGCATTGGTAATGGCGCCGTCGAGCAGGAAGTCAGAGATCTGCTCGGCGATCTGCATGGCGACATTCTCCTGCGCTTCGCGCGTCGAGGCGCCGAGATGCGGCGTGCAGATCACATTGTTCGACGCGAACAGGATGTTGTCGGTGGCTGGTTCCACTTCATAGACGTCGATCGCCGCGCCTGCGACCTTGCCCACTTGCAGGGCGTCGAACAGGGCCTTCTCGTCGATCAGTCCGCCTCGCGCGCAATTGATGATGCGCACGCCGTCGCGCATCGTGCGGATGGCGTCGGCGTTGATGATCTTGCGCGTCTTGTCGGTGAGCGGCGTGTGCAGGGTGATGAAATCGGCCCGCCGGAGCAGGGCATCGAGCTCGACCTTCTCGACGCCGAGGTCGGTCGCCCGCTCAGGCGACAGATACGGGTCGAAGGCCACGACCTTCATCTTCAACCCTCTAGCGCGGTCGGCCACGATGGCGCCGATATTGCCGCAGCCGATGATGCCGAGACACTTGCCGGTGATCTCGACGCCGATCAGCTGCGACTTCGCCCATTTGCCGGCCCTGGTGGTGAGGTCGGCCAAAGGAACCTGACGCGCCAGCGCCAGCATCAAGGCGATGGCGTGCTCAGCCGTGGTAATGGAGTTGCCGTACGGCGTGTTCATGACGACGATGCCGCCCGCCGTGGCGGCCTTGAGGTCGACATTGTCCACCCCGATGCCGGCCCGCCCGATCACCTTGAGGCGGTCCGCGGCGGCGACGACCTTCTCGGTCACTTTGGTGGCCGAGCGCACCGCGAGCCCGTCATAATCGGGGATGATCTCGATCAGCTCGTCGCGCGAAAGATCGGTCTTGACCTGAGCATCGATCCCGCGCCTGGCGAAGATATCGAGAGCCAGTCGGCTGAGTTTGTCGGCAACAAGCACCTTAGGCGCCATCGTTTTTCTCCTTTTGCGCCGGGATTGCTGAAGCGAAGGTCAGGCTGCTTGCGTGGAGCTTTCGAGCTCCTTACGCAGCGTGGCGAAAGCCCAGTCGAGCCAGGGCAGCAGCGCCTCGAGGTCGCCGGTCTCGACAGTAGCGCCGCACCAGAGCCGCAAGCCTGGCGGCGCGTCGCGATAGGCGCCGATGTCGAACGCCACCCCTTCCTTCTCGAGCAGTTTGACAATCTTGCCGGCGAACGCCGCCTGCTCTTGCTGACCGCGCGACGAAATCGCGGCGTCAACCACCCGCAGGCAAACCGAGGTGTTTGAGCGTGTCTCGGGACCCCCAGCGAGAAATTCGATCCATGGCGTGCGTTCCACCCAATCGCTCACCGCTCGCGCATTACGGTCGGAGCGTGCGATCAGCGCATCGAGGCCGCCAACGCTCTCCGCCCAGGCAAGAGTGTCCAGATAATCCTCCACGCACAACATCGAGGGCGTGTTGATGGTCGCCCCCTCGAAGATCTCCCGGTTGAGCCTACCGCCTTTGGTCAGCCGGAAGATCTTTGGCACCGGCCATTTCGGCGTGTGGCTCTCCAAGCGCTCGACCGCGCGCGGAGACAGGATGAGCATGCCATGCGCCGCCTCGCCGCCGAGAACCTTCTGCCAGGAATAGGTGATCACATCGAGCTTCGCCCAATCCAGGCTTTGCGCGAAAATGCCGGAGGTCGCGTCGCAAATGGTGAGGCCCTGCCGGTCCGCCGCGATCCAGTCGGCATTCGGCACCCGCACACCTGATGTGGTTCCGTTCCAGGTGAAGATGACGTCGCGAGCAAAGTCGACCTTGGTGAGATCGGGCAATTGACCGTAAGCGGCCTCCATGACGCGGACGTCGCCGAGCTTCAACTGCGCGACGACATCGACCACCCAATCCTTGCCGAAGGATTCCCAAGCCAGGATGTCGACGCCGCGCGCGCCCAACAGCGACCAGAGTGCCATCTCCACCGCACCGGTATCCGAGCCCGGAACGATGGCCACCAGGTAATCGTCAGGCAGCTTGAGCAGAGCGCGGGTTCTGTCGATGGCAAGCTTGAGCCTGGCCTTGCCTGCAGCCGAGCGGTGCGAACGGCCGAGCATCGCGTTCTTGAGGCAATCGAGAGACCAGCCTGGGCGTTTTGCGCAAGGGCCGGAGGAGAAGAAAGGATTTTGCGGCCGCGTCGCGGGCCGCTCGAGTACGGTCATCTTCGTCTACCCTTCCAGATAGACGCCCCTCGGTGGGGAGGGGTGTCCCGTCTATCCGGGTATGAAGGAATCGCGGCGAAGTCAAGGGAGCCGGCCCCGGCGAAATGCCGCTTCGGCCGAAAGTACAATTCCTGGCGATGATGGTCTGTGAAAAAAACATGAAGTCAGTTCGCTCAGGGACTCCCGCGCAAAAACCAGTGGCGCGGGAGCACGGAGCGAAGACGAAACAGGGGGAAGAAAATGGATCGGAGACACAAAGGCGCGAACAGGCCGACCGACCCAGGACCTAGAGGTGGCGATCTTCGAGGCTCCTTAGGCCGGCATCGCGGGTCAGCCGCCAACATTGTGCTTGGCGTAATAGGCTCTCACCCCAGGCTCGTTCTTTATCCGCTCATAATGCTCGGCGAGCTTGGGAGCGATGCGTTCCGGCAAATCTGTCGGCACATGGTCCAGCATGCCAGACTTGAGGTGGCGGATCAGCACGAAGACCTTGAGATCGGCAACGGAAAGGCTGTCTCCGGCGAAGTACCGGCCGCCATGCGCTTCGAGCCGCTGCTGCAACCTCCCGAGATAGAACGGAATCGGGCCTTCCACCAGCGCCTTGCGCTGCTCCTTCTTTTGCTCGTCGCCAAGAAACATGGTCGCCGCGATCTTGGTGCCGAGGTCCTCCACGGCCTCCATCGTCTCGTCGCACAGCGCAGCCTGCCAAGGGTCTGACGGATAGAGGTTCGCGAGCCGGCCGACATAGCGATTGATCGCGTTCGACTGCGCGAGGATCTCCCCGTCTTTCTCAAGCAGGGGCAATGCGCCGTACGGCGTGTCGGGCTTGAGGCGCTCCCAATCGGTTCCCTTGACCCGGACGTCCTCGAACGGGATACCGCCAATGGACAGAGCGAGCCTCGCCGGTTCTCCGCGCCCTCCGTGAAAGTCGAAATAGGTGAGTTTTAGCTTGGCCATGCGGCTTGCTCCTTGTTCGATCGTTGCTCGCGGGTCACCGGAAAAAGCATCCCATGCCGGTCCCGGCGCGGCAATTCACGAACGCGTTCCGAAACATTCGCCCTATTCTGTGGGCAACATGAGGTGCTCGTACGGCGTTCCGGGCCACATGACGTAGGGCTTGGTCGGGCGTCGCGTGGATAGGTCTCAAGCGTCTCTTTGGCGGGACCCACGATCCTACTTTAGTCCTAAAGGAAGGCTCGCTGATTGAGCAATCGACCGATGGGCATGTAGAACACCAAAAGGCCCAGGGCCTTATACTGAAACCATGACGTGCCGCACGACGCACTCGCCTCGGTCCGGCGAAGCCGACGATGTCTCGCGCGTTCTTGCAAGGAATAGACATGAGCGATTTCAAAGCGCTGGTCATTGAGAAAAACGACGGTGCGCAGAGCATAAGCCTCAAGAGCCTAGGCGACAGCGATCTGATGGATGGCGACGTTACCGTTCACGTCAGCCACTCGACGGTGAATTATAAGGACGGATTGGCCATCACGGGAAAAGCGCCTGTGGTGCGCCGGTTTCCCATGATCCCTGGCATCGATCTCGCCGGCGTCGTCGAGTCATCGAGCCATCCTGACTACAAGCCCGGCGACAGCGTGGTCCTCAACGGATGGGGTCTCGGCGAAACCCATTTCGGCGGCTACTCCGAGAAGGCCCGCGTCAAGGGCGACTGGCTCGTGCCGCTGCCGCAAGGATTGCGCGCCGATGAGGCAATGGCCGTCGGCACCGCGGGCTACACGGCAATGCTCTGCGTCCTGGCTCTCGAGGCGCACGGCTTGGAGCCGTCGATGGGCCCTGCGGTGGTGACGGGTGCCGCGGGCGGCGTCGGGTCCATAGCCGTGGCACTTCTCGCCAAGCTCGGTTGGCAGGTGATTGCGGTCACGGGGCGAACCGGCGAAAAAGACTATCTTGAGGGCCTCGGCGCTTCCGAGATCATCGATCGCAGCGAGCTCTCGGGACCAGGAAAGCCGCTCGGCAAGGAACGCTGGATTGCAGGAGTCGACGCGGTCGGTTCGCAAACGCTCGCTAATCTTCTCAGCATGACCCGATACGGCGGCGCCATCGCGGCCTGCGGTTTGGCGCAAGGCATGGATCTGCCGGCGTCGGTCGCGCCGTTTATCTTGCGCGGCGTGTCGTTGCTCGGGATCGACAGCGTCATGTGCCCGCGGCGGCGGCGGCTCGTAGCCTGGCAGCGCCTCGCTCGCGATTTGGATCGCGACAAGCTCGACGCGACGCGCACCGACATCAAGCTGGCGGATGTTCCGGCTACGGCGCAGGCGATCATCGAGGGACGGGTGCGCGGCAGGATGGTCGTGAACATTCCAGGGTGAGCGATGCTCATGAGTCGGGATAACAGGTCTCGAGCGACACGGCCAAGCGCCTAGGAAAGAGACAGATTCGCGACCAAGATAGCGCAAAGTGGGGAGGGGTTGGACGAAGAGAAACGTCCATGCTAATTGGCGTGGGTGCCAGAAGAGGTGCAAGAACGATGACAACGATCAGAACTTATCTTGCAGCGGCGGCCTTGCTGCTCGGCGGAGCCACGCTCGCCGCAGCGGCGACGCCCGGTGAGTTCGATAGCGAATGTGTGATGGGACTTGCTCTCGGCAAGGATATCGAGACCGACTGCTCCGTGAATACGGTGTTTAACGGCAAGACCTATTGCTTTGGCAACGAGCAGGCCAAGACCATCTTCCTCAAGAAGCCCGAGGAGTTTCTGACCAAGGCTCAGGTCTACTACTCGAGCAAGGGCCAATAGGCGCAGAGCGCGTGACATATCTGCCTGTTCGTTGGACTCGCCGCGCCGCGAACTGATTCTTGTACGCGGTTCGCGGCGACCGCCGGCTAGAAGCGGCACGATCGAGGACTTTCCTCCCCCCGCGGACGCGGCGGACGCCAATCGATGCGCTTGATCAAGACCGCTCGAAACCGCGCTTCAGCTCCCAGTCGGTGATGCGGCGGTCATATTCGAACTGCTCCCACTCCGCGTTATGCACGTAGTGGTCGATGACCGCATCGCCGAAGGCTGCGCGCAGCATTTTCGAGCCGCGCATCAGATCGGTGGCCTCGCGCAGCGTCTTCGGCACCTCGCGCAGAGCCTTGTCTTGATAGGCGTCGCCCACGTAAGCCGGCTCAAGCTCCAGCTTTTGCTCGATGCCGGCAAGCCCCGCGGCGACCAGCGCGGCGAAGGCAAGGTAAGGATTGAGATCGGCGCCGCCGATGCGGCACTCGATGCGAATGGCCTTGCTGTCGGCGCCGCACAGCCGGAAGCCTGCGGTGCGATTGTCCAGCGACCAGATCGCCCTGGTCGGCGCGAAGGTGCCGACCTGGAAGCGCTTATAGGAATTGATGTAGGGCGCGAGGAACCAGGTGATCTGCCGCGCATAAGCGAGCTGCCCAGCCACAAACTGGCGCATCAAGGGAGACATGCCGTGCTCGCCGTTATGATCGAGGAACAGCGGCGTCTTACCTGAAGCATCCCATAGCGAGGCGTGGATATGGCTCGACGAGCCGGCAAGGTCATAGCGCCATTTGGCCATGAAGGTCACCGCCTTGCCGAGGCCGTAGGCGATCTCCTTGCAGCCGTTTTTGAGGATGACGTGCCAATCGGCCATGGTTAGGGGATCGGCGTAGCGGACGTTGACCTCCTCCTGGCCTGGTCCCCATTCGCCTTTTGAATTCTCCACCGGAATGCCCGCGCCCTGCAGCCCGTTGCGGATGGCCCGCATCACGCTCTCTTCCTTGGTGGTCTGTAGGATATGGTAGTCCTGAATATAGCTGCCGGCGGTCTTGAGATCGCGCCAGCCCTTGGCGTCCACCGATTCATAGGTCTCGTCGAACAGATAGAACTCGAGCTCGGAGGCGAAATAGGACGCCATGCCGAGCGCGTCGAGCCGCGCGATCTGAGTGCGCAACATGGTGCGCGGGGCGTGGGCAAGCGGCTCGTGGGTGTGATGATCGAGGATGTCGCAAAGCACCAGCGCCGTCGCCGGCAGCCACGGAATGCGCCTGAGTGTGGCGAGGTCCGGCTTCATCACGAAATCGCCGTAGCCCTTTTCCCAATTGGCGACCGCGTAGCCAGGAACCGGCTCCATATCGATGTCGTTGGCGAGCAGATAGTCGCAGCCATGCGTCTCCTCGTGGGCGCCGCCGAGGAAGAACTCAGCCTGGAAGCGCTTGCCGACGAGCCGTCCCTGCATGTCGGGGAAGCAGGCGATCACCGTGTCGATCTCGCCCGCGCCCACAGCCTGCTGCAATTCCTTGAAGGTCAACATGCCGGGCATGATGATGAGGCCTTGCTGTTAAAGGGATGCCGGCCCGTTCGAAAACGGGCCGGCTTTGTTGAAGTTCTGCTTCGCGCGCCGCTATACCTTGACGGCACCTTCGCGGTGCTTCACCGCGAACTCCTCCTCTGGCGAGAAGACGAGCGTTTTCCGTCCATAGGCCGCGAAGTAGAGGATGGCAAGCGCGTACCAGATCGCCACCCCAATGACGCCGGTGCGGTAGACCGGGTCGGCGAGTTGGAAGCCAATGGTCACAAGCGCGATGATCACCGTCAGCGAAGCGCCGATGATGCCGAACGGGCTGCGATAAGGCCGCTCGATATTCGGGAAATCCCGGCGCAGTTTGATGAAGGTGAGCGCTTGCAACAGGTACGAGAACATGGCTCCGAACACGGCCATATTCAGCAGCGTGCCACCAATGAACGAGCCGGCCGCCTCGCCGCCCATGGCGAACCATACGATCAGCATCACCGCCAACCCCAGCACTCCGCCGGCAATCAACGCCGTGTTGGGGGTCTTGTGGGTGCCGTGGGTGACCGATAGGAAATGCGGGAAATAGCCCGCTCGCGACAGCGAGAAGATCTGCCGGCCATAGGCAAAGATGATCGCGTGAAAGCTTGCGATCAGTCCAGCCACGGCGATGAGCGCCAGCACCTTCGCCCAGCTCGATCCGAAGATCGCGCGGAAGCCGTCAAGGATCGGTTCGCCCGACGTGCCAAGAGCAAAGGCGCCCGTGGCAGTCGTCGTGGCGCCCGCGGCATCGGCGATTTCACGCGTGATCGGGATTGCCGGGTTGAGGATGAGAACCAGGAACCCCAGTGCGATCAGCGTGAACATGCCGAGCATAATACCTTTCGGCATGTCGCGTTTCGGATCGGCCGCCTCTTCTGCCGCGAGCGGAATCTGTTCGATAGCAAGGTAGAGCCAAACCGCAAATGGCAGCGCGGCGAGGACGCCATGGATGCCGAAAGGCAGGAACGGACCATTGCCCTCAGGCAGTTCCACGGCCGCTCCCGTCACCGGATCGGCTCCGATATTCATCGCGTACTTGCCGAAATCCACGAGCGGAATCGCGCTCACGAAGAAGACAATCAGGATCGCGATGGCGAGCAGAGTGACGATGACGGTCACCGTGAACGACAGCTCCACACCCCGTGCGTTCAAGCCCACAAAGATGATGTAGCCAAGGACCCACCAGATCGGCTGGAAACTCGCGGGCGTCTCAAAAATCCCTGTGAGATAGCTGCCGATGAAGAACATGATCACCGCCGGCGTCAGCACATATTCAATGTTCTCGGCAATGCCGGTGATGAAACCGCCCCAAGGCCCGAAGGCGGTGCGGGCGAAGGAATAGGCGCCGCCGGTATGCGGCAAGGCGGGGCTCATCTCGGCGATGGAATAGGTGAGGCCGAGATACATGATGGTGATGACGACGGTGGCAACGAACATGCCGCCCCAGCCACCGACATTGAATCCGAGGTTCCAACCCGAGAAATCTCCGGAGATAACCGCGCCGACGCCAAGAGCCCAAAGCGCGAAGACACCGGCATGGCGTTTCAGCTGGCGTTTTTCGAAATAGTCCTTGCCGGGGATATGATACGAAACCCCGCCTTCATGTCGCTTCTCAGCCATTTTCCAACCCCCTCTGTCATTGTCACCGTTCTAACGGCAAGGTTCACACCATGGCATGACTAGATTCGAACAGCGCCGGTGTTGCTGCAAAAAGAATACTGGCCAGCCGGTAGGCCCAGTCTCGTTGACCTGCCTCATCGCCGATCTCGTCGTTGCGAATTTCGATCATCGCCGAGGGAAGGTGCTGCGGTTGGGCATGGCGGCCGAGCGTGTAATAGACGCCGTCGGCCGGGGAATAGGGTTGGTTGATGCCGACGGTAAGCGCCGGATCGGTCTCAAACCCACTGATCAGGAGATCGGCTAGTCGGCGATCGTCGTCGAACAGGATGCCCACCTGCCAGGGGCGGGCCTTGCCGAAATAGATCGGGGTGAAGGAGTGGATGGCGATCAGCGCCGTTGGCCGTCCATCGGCCATGCGGCGCTTAAGGCAGCCGTCGATCGCATCATGATAGGGGGCGTGGATGCGGCCGAGCCGTCGCGAGCGCTCTTCCTCGCTTAAGTCGCGATTGGCGGTCACCGGCCGCCCCTCGCTTTCGGTGACGATCAGGCTGCCCGCGTCGGCTGCGCGATTGCAGTCGATGATGAGGCGTGAGGCGTCGGGCCAGAACAGCGGCGCGTCCAGCTTTGCCGAAAGGAGCCGCGCCACCGCGAGCGCGCCTGGATCCCAGGCGATGTGCGTCTGCAACGCGTCCTCGGCAAAGCCAAACGACTGATAGGGTTCAGGGATACGATTGGAGGCGTGATCGCAGAGGATCACGAACGCTCCTCGACCTTTAGGATTCTCCGCAACGACCAGGCTGCGATCGGAGTCCTTCATCCGCCCCCGCCTCATTCCGGACCCGCGAGTGGACGTCCTGCTCCACCATGGCTCGGAGCGATATTTATAACACCCCCACAGATTTGACGAGAGTGTCAATCGGCGTCCCAAGAGGTCGAAATTCGGCCTAATTGCGCGATGCTTCGCGACGAATCCATCGACGCACTGTCATAAATCTCCAAGGCCCGCGCTAGGCTTGGAAATTTAGGGGATGATGGAAGGCGCGAAATATGGAAAATGGCGAAGGTGAAGCCGGGGGCTTCTCTTTCTGAATCATGACGCCAACCACGCCGATGACGCCAGCCGAGCAACCTATTCTACAGGTCCGCGATCTGGTTCGCGCCTTTGGCGGCATTGTGGCCGTCGATAATTTCAGCCTTGACGTGTATCCGGGCACCATTCACGGCCTGATCGGTCCGAACGGCGCAGGCAAGACCACCACCTTCAACGTCATCAGCGGCTTCTATGCGCCGTCGAGCGGCAAGGTCATCTATCTTGGAGAGGACATTTCCGGCCGGGATACCAGCGCGCTGGCCGAACTTGGGCTGATACGGACCTTTCAGGGCACCACCCTTTTTCATCAGTTGAGCGTGCTCGATAATGTCCGCCTTGGGTGTCACCGCAGCGCCAAGGCCGGTGTGGTCAGCCGTATTCTCGGCCGCGACCGCGCCACGGAAGACGCCGCCGACGAGAAGGCGAGCGGCATCCTCCAGTTCTTCGCCTTGCAGCATCTGGCCGAGGAACTCGCTGCCAATCTGCCCCATGGTTATCAGCGGGCGCTGGGCATGGCCGTGGCGCTCGCCGCCGATCCGAAGCTGATGCTGCTCGATGAGCCTTTCACCGGCATGAATCCGGAAGAGACCAAGCGGATGGCCAAGCTGGTGCGCCGCCTGCGCGACGAGCAGGGCGTGACCGTCATGCTGATCGAGCACGACATGCAAGCTGTGATGGGCCTGTGCGAGATCATCACGGTGATGAATTTTGGCACGCGGCTCGCGGAAGGAACGCCTGACGAAGTGCGCGCCAATCCCGCTGTCATCGAGGCTTATCTGGGAAGCGCGGTCGATGCTGCTTGAGATCGACAACGTCCATGTCCACTACCACAAGGTGGCGGCTCTGAAGGGCATCGACATGGCCGTGCCAGAGGACGGCATCGTCACCATCATCGGCGCCAACGGCGCCGGCAAGAGCACGACCTTGCGCTCCATTTCCGGGCTGGTGCGGATCAGCAAGGGTGAGATCAGGTTCGCCGGAAAACGCATCGACGGGCTGCCGCCGGAGAAGATCGTGGCGCTCGGCATTGCCCACGTGCCCGAAGGCCGCCGCGTGTTTCCCAACCTGACGGTCGAGGAAAATCTGCGTACCGGCGCCTTCCTGCGCTCCGACAAGGCGGGCATCGACAAAGATCTCGACGAGGTGTTCCAGCACTTCCCGCGGCTGAAGGAGCGCCGCAAGCAATGGGCGCGGTCTCTCTCAGGCGGCGAGCAGCAGATGCTCGCCATCGGCAGGGCGCTCATGTCGCGGCCGAAGATGCTGGTTCTCGACGAGCCGACCATGGGCCTGTCGCCGGTTTTGGTGCAGGAAATTGCCCGCATCATCCGCGACATCGTCGCCCGCGGCGTGCCGGTGGTGCTGGTGGAGCAGAATGCCGAGCTCGCGCTCAAGCTCGCGCGGTTCGCCTATGTGCTCGAGACCGGCCGCATCGCACTGCAGGGCTCGGCGCACGAGCTGCATGACAACGAGCATGTGAGGCGCGCTTATCTTGGTGGCTGAGACCTGGAGCGCCCGAGAGCTCCTCAACGCCGGCTGGAGCGAAGCCGATCTCGCCTGGGAGGCCGCTTCCGAGCGGGCGGCCGAGGCGATCGCCAAAGAGGACTATGCACGCGCGAAGGATGAGGCGGGCAACGCGCTGCAACTCGCCCGGACCGGCTTCGAGCCGATCGACCCTCGCCTCGGCACAAGCCTCGCCAATTACGGCCTATGCCTCAGCCTGTCCGGTCACAGCGGGGCGGTCGCGCCCTTGTTCCGGGAGGCGCTCGACGTGTGGCGGCGCGCCGACCCGTGGATCGCCCGCATGGACGCGCCGCGGGTCGCGCGCAGCTCGCTCTTCCACATGCGCATGGAGGCGCTCCACCGCGACACCTACCGGGCGAGGTGGCAGCAACGCTGGCACGAGATGGCGGGCGAGGCCAAGGCGCGCATCAAGGCGCGCATCGAGGGCTTGAGCGCGGGCAACGGCGCCGCCGGCGCGACCGGGGCCGAGGCACTGGCGCGGTGGCGGCGCGAACGTCCCGCCATGCTCAACGACACGCGCAAATTGATGGCGGCCGCCTTCCTGCTTCTCGCGCCTCCGGCGCCAAAGGCGGACGACGCAGCATAGGCGCCCTTAGGCAGAGTCCAGCCTATTCCGCCGGCTGTTCCGCTTCCGCCGTCGGCTCAACCGCTTGCTTGCGCTTTCGTCCGGCAATCCACGCTTTGATCTTGGGCACCAGGCTCTCGAGCCCGTTCGGCAGGAACAGAATGAACAGGATGAGGATGGCGCCGTAGAACATCGGCCGCATCACGTCGACGCCGAGCGCGCGCAACACCACTTCATTGAGAATCGTCAGGGTCACCACGCCGAGGATCGGGCCGTAAAACGTCGCGGTTCCGCCGACGATGGCCCAGATCAGGACGTAGGTCATCTCCTCCACGCTGAACCGGTTCGGATTCACCGTGCCGACATAGTGGGCATAGAGCGCACCGGCCAGCCCGGCGAAGAACGACGAGATGACGAAGGCGAGCGTGCGGTAGCGGAACGTGTCGACGCCGACGGATTCGGCGAGCTTGTCCTGCCAGTGGATGGCGTGGAAGGTGAGGCCGATACGCGAGCGCTCGACCCGGTAGAGAATGACGAGCGAGATCGCCACTACGATGAGGCAGAGATAGTAGTAGTTCACCGGATCGTAGAAATCGATGTCGAGCGAGAACAGCTTGATGTTGGGGAAGGGGGGAATGAGCTTGATGCCCTTCGGGCCGCCGAACAGCCAAGTCATCTCGCTCCACTTCCACACGAGCCTGATGACCTCGCCTGCGGCGAAGGAGCCGATCAAAAAGTAGAAACCCTTCATGCGGAACAGGGGGAAGCTCAACAGAAAGGCGACGAGTGCCGCGATCGATGACCCCGCCAGCATTGCAAGCGGGACCGGCCAGCTCAGCTCTTTGGTGATGAGCGCCGAGCCGTAGGCGCCGACGCCCATGATGACCACATGGGCAAGCGACCATTCACCGGTGAGCGTCAACAGCCGGTAGCTCGTAACCAACAGCACGTTGATCACGAGCAGGACCAGGATCTCCTTCTGCGACAGGGACACCAGATGCGGCAGCACGATCAACGCCGCGAGCAGGACAAGTCCGAGCGCGAAAGACAGTCCGTTGCTCATGCCGCGCTCAGGCACGTTCCTTGGCTCCGAACAGGCCGGTCGGTTTCACGATCAAGACGATGAGCATCAACAACAGTCCCACGATGTTGGCGAGCGTCCCGTCATAGATGGTGGTGACGAAGGTGCTCACGAAGCCATAGAGAATGGCGGCGAGCACCGCGCCTTCCAGAGATCCGACGCCGCCGACAATGATGATGATGAACGCGGTGATGATGACCGGATGCCCCATTTGCGGCGTCGGCGCGACGAGCGGCGCGGTAAGGGCGCCGGCGACGCCAGCAAGTGCCGCGCCGATGAACATGGCGAGCCTCGCGGTGTCGTTGATCGAGATGCCCTGAAGGGCCGCCGCCTCGCGGTCCTGGGCGCAGGCGCGGAGCGCCCAGCCGAACTTGCTCTTGCGCAAGAAGAGCCACAGCGCCGATAGCAGCACCACCGTAGCGACGATGACGTAGAGCCGCTGATAGGTGAGCACCACGCCGTCCGAGAACACGATCTTGCCTTGCGTCGAGGGCGGCACATGTTCCATCTGGACGCCGAAGCCGAGCACGGCAATGGTCTGCAAGATAAGGAGAAATCCGATCGAGGCGATCAGCCCTCCGAGCGGATTGTCGCGCAGAGGCCTGAACAGGCCGTATTCCATGAGAAGCCCGAGCAGACCGACAAAGATGAGGCCAAGGGCGACGGTGACGAAGAACGGAATGCCGAGGTCGGCGTAAAGGGCGACGACCGCATAGCTGCCGGCCATGTAAAGCTCGCCATGGGCGAAGTTGATGACCCCCATCACGCCGAAAATGAGGACCAGGCCCACGGCAATCAGCGCCATGTAGCTCGCGGCATAGGTCGCGTTCACGACGGTCTGGAGGAACAGCTCAGTTGTCATCGCCAAGTCCCGCGATCCGCCCGGCCTCGGACGCTGTCCGGACATTCTTATGACAGGCTGGCGCGAAGCGCGGCATTCTTCAAGTCATCCATGCGCCTCGGCGCGGGGTGCGGCAAGATGTGGCCGCGCGGCGGCATCACGCCACCGCGCTTGAAGAGCCACGAGCTTACTTGCGCTGGAAGTACATCTGGTTCAGCGCCGTCATGTGCTTGATCATCAGATCCTTGTTCTTGGCCCACCACTCGGGGATGGATTTATATTGCTGGATCCTGGCCTTGCCGTCCTTGATGACGACCACCGGCCAGTTGCCGACCAGCGCGTTGTCGATGCCGAACAGCTCCTTGCCCCACCACTCGGCCTCGCCGAAGATGTGCTTGCCCTTGCCGTCGTCCTTCATGGCCGTGAGCACTGGCTCCGGATCGGCGGTGCCGGCCTTTTGCGCGGCGTCCGACCACAAATTCATGATCGAGGAATATTCCCACGACACGGCGCTCCATTCGCCTTCGCCGTAGCGCTTCTTGTATTCCTCGTAGAATCCGTTCGGGTCCTTGAAGTTGATCTGCGGCTCGTTCAGCGCTGGATCGTCGAAATCTGGGAACTGGAAGATAAATCCCTCCATGAATTCCTTGGAGGTCTTGTCGATCATCTTGCCGTAGAAATCGGCAGTGCACGAGATAATCTGGCCCTTGAAGCCCTGCTGGAACGCCTGCTCGGTGAGAGGATGCACATAGTCGGCGTAGCAGGTGTCGAGACAGAGGATGTCGGGCTTCTCGGCCAGCATCTTCGACATGATCGGGGCAAAGTCGGTGGTCGCCGGATCGAAGAAGATCGGATCGCCGAGAACCTTGATGCCGGCCGCCTCGAACGCCGCGAGATAGGTCGCCACCGATGGCTTGCCGAGGGAGTCGTCCTGGGCGCAGATGACCGCGGTCTTGAGGTCTGGCTTGTTCTCTTTCAGCCACTCGACGCCCGTGACGTTGTAGATCGGATGCACTTCGCAAGGGGCGACCAGCATGGTGGTGTCGGGAGTCAAGTCGCTCGGCAGGAGCGTTGAAACCAGCATCTTTTCCTTGGACGCGACCGGGAAGACGCCGGGCCAAGGATCGCCTCCGAGCATCATGATAAATTTGACGCCGTCTTCCTTGATGAGCTTCACCGCTCCGGTGCGCGCCTTGCCCGGATCGTACTCATCGTCGTATTCGACGAACTGGACCTTGTAATTTTCTCCGCCGATGGGAATGCCGCCATCGGCATTGACCCGATCAGCCCAGATGTGAAGGCCGTCAAGGCCTGGTTTGCCCCATGCCGCGACCGCGCCGGTCAGCGGAGCAAGGAAGCCGATCTTCACCACCTTGTCGGCCGCGAAGGCGATCTTCGGCATGGAAACGCCGGCCATCAGGGCGGCTGCGGCCGTGGTCGAGAGAAATTGGCGGCGGTCGATTGCACTCGTAGAAAATTTGGTCGTCATTTGGTCCCTCCAACAGGATTGGGGGTACGACCGCAGGAACGGGCGACCCGCCTTACGCTCCATGCCCCGGGAACAGATTCCCGCCGCTTTGAGGGCAATGCAGAGGGAAGCTTAGACCTGTTGCCGATCGCTGGACAAGACCAATCCGCTTTCTTTTTGACAAATTGGTCCCAGATTGGGCTAGAATGGCCCGAATTGGCCAGGTGTTGGAGTGACCAGTCGAGCCGCTAGCGACAATGATGTAGTGTTACGGGGTTAGAGGTTGAACTAGGCGAGGGAGCGAAGTCATGACCGGTCGTGTCGCCGTTATCGGAACGGGGCCCTGCGGGCTCGGCCAATTACGCGCATTTCAGCAGGCGAAAGCCAAGGGAGCTGAGATCCCCGACATTGTCTGCTTCGAGAAGCAGAGCGATTGGGGCGGCTTATGGAACTACACCTGGCGCGCGGGCCTCGACCAGCACGGTGAGCCGGTCCATTGCAGCATGTACCGTTATCTGTGGTCGAATGGACCCAAGGAAGTCTTGGAGTTCGCCGATTACACCTTCGATCACCATTTCAAGCAGCCGATACCGTCCTTCCCACCGCGCGAGGTGCTCTACGACTACATTACCGGGCGCGCCAAGGATGCCGGCGTGAGGCCTTGGATCCAATTCAACACCGCCGTGCGCCACGTCGGCTACGACAAGAACTCAGGCAAATTCTCGGTGACCGTGGAACACCTTCCCGACCACAAGCTCAGTGCCGACACTTTCGATTGGGTGGTCGTAGCCACCGGCCATTTCTCAACGCCGAACGTGCCGCACTTCCCCGGCATCGAGTCGTTCCCCGGACGTGTCATGCACGCGCACGACTTCCGCAGCGCCGACGAATTCAAGGGCAAGAATGTGCTGATCGTCGGCGCCAGCTACTCGGCGGAGGATATCGGCCTGCAATGCCACAAATACGGAGCGAAATCCGTCACCCTCTGCTGGCGCACGGTACCCATGGGCTTCCATTGGCCGGAGACGATGGACGAGCGGCCGCTACTGACCAAGATTGAAGGCAAGAAGGTTTCCTTCAAGGACGGCTCGAGCAAGGAGTTCGACGCCATCATTCTGTGCACCGGCTATCAGCATCACTTCCCGTTCCTCGACGACGAGCTGAAGCTCCGCACGCATAATCGCATGCATCCGCCGCATCTCTACAAGGGCATCTTCTGGCTCGACAATCCGAAGCTCATCTATCTCGGCATGCAGGACCAGTTCTACACCTTCTCAATGTTCGACGCGCAGGCCTGGTACGCCCGGGACGCGATCCTAGGCCGCATCAAGCTGCCGTCGAAGGCTGAGATGCAGAAGGACGACGACGCCTGGGTGAAGCGCGAAGAGGCGCTCAAGGATGCGTTCGAGAAGATCGACTTCCAGGCCGATTATGTGCGCGAGCTATGCGACGCGACCGACTATCCGAAATTCGACATCGACATGACGGTGGATGAGTTCAGGGAGTGGGAGCACGACAAGGAACACTCCATCCTCGGCTACCGCAACAAGGCGTTCAAATCGCCCTGCACCGGAACCATGGCGCCGGTCCACCACACGCCCTGGCTCGAGGCGCTGGACGATTCCATGAAGGCGTTCCTTGCGGTGAAGGGCGGTAAGGCCGCGGCGGAATAGGGATCCCGCTTAGAGAAAACGCGAAAGGGCCGCCCAATGAGGCGGCCTTTTCCTTAGAAGCGGCGCTCCAGGATCCAGCGCGCTGCCGCGGCGAGATCCTCAACAACGCCGCTCGGGGGCGGATCCGCTCTCCTCTCGTCTCCCGGCCGGTACTTGCCGGTGCGGACCAGAAGCGCGCTGCGAATGCCGGCCAATAGCGCGCCGGCGATGTCGGCCTCAGCATCATCACCGACCATGACCGCCTCCTTGACCTCGCAGGCGGTGCTGGCGAGCGCGGCCTTGAAGAAATCGGGAGCTGGCTTGCCGAGCAAGACCGCCTCGCGTTGAGTGGCATATTCCAGCGCGGCCACGAATGCGCCGGCGTCAAGGCTGAGCTCGCCATCCTCGTCCTTGAAACTGCGATTGCGCGCGAGCGCCAGAAATTCGGCGCCTGCCAGCAGCTTGCGGAACGCTTCGTTGAGCGCGGCGTAGGTGAAGCCGTGAGCGGCGTCGCCGACCACGACGGCTTCACCCTCTGAGCCGCTAAGCCCAGCAAAGTCCTCGGCAAGCGCGGGATGGATCAGGAGGTACGGCGAAAGCTTCCTGGCCGCAAGCCACGCCCTCGCTGCTTGTGCCGGCGTGAACAGCTCCTCGTCAACGAGTCTGATGCCCATGTCGTTCAGACGCGAGTGCAGCGCCCGTCTCGGCATCCTGGTGGTATTGGTGAGAAAGCGCAGGCGCAACCCCGCCTGGCGCAAGCCAGCGACCGCATCGACCGCGCCCGGCAGCGGCACCTCGCCCTGGTAAACGACGCCGGCGAGATCGAGCAGAACTGCGCGTATCATCCCAATTACGCACGCACGCGCGTCTTCTCCGGATCGTAATGCGGGAAGCGCACGACGCGCGCAGGCAGACGCTTCTGGTGGCCGTCAAGCTTGCCGACCTCGACCTCGGTGCCGATCCCGGCGTGGCTGACATCGAGGCGTGCGAGCGCGATCGTCTTCTTCAGGATCGGCGAGCGGGTGGCGCTGGTGACTACGCCAATCTGGGCGCGGCCGATATGGATGCAGTCGCCGTGTCCCACCGTTTCGTCGCCCTCCATCTCGAGCCCGACCAGCACCTTTTGCGGGTGCTCCTTCCGCCTAAGCAGCGCCTTGCGGCCGATAAAGTCCTCGTTCTTCGCCGCAAGCGGCACGGTGAAGCCGATGCCTGCTTCGAACGGATCCGTCTGGTCGCAGAATTCATAGCCCGCAAAGGCAAGACCGGCCTCGATGCGCACCATGTCGAGCGCTTGCAAGCCTAGCGGCATCAGCCCGTGCGGTTCGCCGGCCTGCCAGATCGCGTCGAATACGGTGAGTGCATCCCTGGGATGACAGAACACCTCGTAGCCGAGTTCGCCGGTATAGCCGGTGCGCGACACTACGACCGGCACGCCCTCGTAGCCGCCGATGCGCCCGATGGTGAAGCGGAACCAGCCGAGCTCGCCGACGGTGGGCTGGGTCGACGGCGTCCAGACGATCTCGCGCAGGATATCGCCGCTCTTCGGCCCCTGCACGGCGACGTTGTGCAACTGATCAGTCGATGAGCGCACCCACGCCTTCAGCCCAAGCTTCTCGGCCTGCTCGCGCAGCCAGACGCCGCCATAGTCGTCGCCGCCGATCCAACGGAAATTGTTGTCGCCGAGGCGGAACAGCGTGCCGTCGTCGATCATACCGCCATGCTCGTAGCACATGGCGGTATAGACCACCTGGCCGACGGCGAGCTTCCGCACGTCGCGGGTGAGCGCATATTGCAGGAGCGACTGGGCGTCGGGGCCAGTCACCTCGAACTTACGCAAGGGCGACAGGTCCATGATCGTTGCGCGCTCGCGGCAAGCCCAATATTCGGCCACCGGCCCGTCATTGGAGAACCGGGTCGGCAGCCAGTAACCCCGATATTCCGTGTAGTTGCGCGTAAGCGCCGAGAAGCGCGGGTGAAACGCGGTTTCGCGCGTGAGCTGAGGCTCGGCGTCTGGGGTCATTCTATAGGCCACCGCTCTGGAGAAGCTTTGTTTGTCGGAATAGGTGCGCACATGGATGTCGGTCGGGTTCCACCCATTGGCCGGATCGATGTCGTCCGGGCAAGACGATGAGACGCAGACAAGATCGGTGACCGCGCGCAGCAGCACGTAGTCGCCCGGGCGCGACCACGGCTCGTCGAAATAGAGCACGTTATGCGCGTCGATGCCGGTATTGTAAAAGAGGTTGAGCGCCATCCAGCCCTGGCGCGGCGCGATGCCGTAAGGCGCAAGCTGTGTATTGAAATTGTCTGTGCAATTGACATGGCCGGGGTAACCCTGGTCGTCATAATAGCGCACGCTGCAGGCAAGACCGAAGGCATCATGGCGCCCGACGGTGTCGCGCACCACCTCGACGAGCGGCTGCATGTCCTGATCGAAGGCCTTGGAGGCGAGGCCTGGAAGCGGATAGCTCAGGCCGATGAGCGAACGGGTAGTGGTGAAGTCGAGCGGATGCTCCACGCCCTTGTCGAGCTTGCGCGCGGCAAAGCACTGGAAGTCGGTACATTGCTGGCCTGCGACGTCGATGATCTGAATATACTCGCCAGCACGCACAACGTAGGCCTCGGCCGTCGACTGGTTGACACGGATATCCTGAAGCGGGTCGGCGAGCGGCTCCGGCAGGTGGGTTTCGTTCGGCGCGCTGAGGCTGGAGCGCTGGATGTGGAGGCGGATCGGCGTGACTGTGTTTTGCGCGCCGGCCTCCATGACGGTCCCTGGCGCGGCCACGATCAGAAGTCCGTCGCGCGTGAGGGTGAATTCTGCCGACTCTCCCGGCCGGGAGTCGCCGCCGAACAGCGTGATAACCCGGGCGTGAGCGAGATCGATACCGCGCCGCTCGAGGCCGGCGCGCACGATGCGCGCGCTTTCGCTGTTCCCGCTCAGAATTTGCTTGAGCCCGCTCGCATCGCCGCTCCCGCGGGCGCCGAGGATGCCGGGATCGATGGCGCCGGTTGCATCGGTAGCCACCAGCTCACAAGCCTGCATGCCTTCGACATCGACGAGGCGCACGCGGTCGCCGGTATGGATGGGCACGGCAATGGCGCCGCCGCCTGGCACGGTGTAGCGCTCCTCGCCGGGAGCAAGCGAGCGCATGCCGGGCCGCAGAATAGAAGAAGGCCTTGGCGGTCCTGGCCTGACACTCTGGTCGCTGGGAAAAACCAACTCGGCGCTCCGTCCTTCAACGGATGTGCTTCAGACGGTAGCCAATGTCACGGCCCCGATCAAGGTCAGGCCGGCGCCTCTGCCCGTTCCAAGCGAACCACCGTGCTGTGCACCGTGGTGCTTTCGGCCATGTCGCTCTTGCGCCCGGCGACAAGCACGTTGACGTTGGCATCGTTCGGCGATGCGCTTGGCCATCGTCCTTTATAGATAATGCCGACGCCGGGCTGTGCCGCCTTGGAAATGGTGACGGCAAGCTTCAGGCGCCCGGCTTCGTTGACCAGGACGACGCTGTCGCCCTCGGCGAAGCCTTGGGCCGTGGCATCGTCGGGATGAAGCGTGACGGTCGCCGGCCCGAGCCGCCGCTGAATGACCTGGTCGTTCCCGTAGCTCGAGTTCATTTGCCAAGGCGACGCCGGGGAGATGATGCGCAACTGGCCGGGCTTGGTGCGCTCGTCGGCATGAGGGGTTGGCACATGCGGTAGCCCCAGCTCGACAGCACGGTCGCTTGCGAGCTCGATGCGGCCTGACGGCGTTGCAAATTTGAGATCGGCAAATTGCAGCCGGGGCTCGGCGAACAGGGTCGTGGTGCCGACCTTGGCGAGATCGGCAAAACTGCCCTCATAGGGAGCTTGCGCCAGCAACCGGTCGATCAGATCGGCCTCGCTTTCGAACAGCCCCGGATCGTTATAGCCCATGGCGCGCGCGAGCCGCCGGAAGATCTCCTGGTTGGGCAGCGCTTCGCCTGGCGGCTCGCAGGTCTTCACCTGGGCCGACAGGGTGAGGTCGAAATAGGGGAGCACGAGGTCGTTGAATTCGAGGAAGCTCGCGGCCGGCAGCACAAAATCGGCGTAGGCGGTCGTGTCGGTGTGGAAGAGATCGACCGCGACGTGGAACAGGTCTTCACGCTCGAGCGCCTTGCGCAAGCGGCCCTGCTCCGGAGACGAGGCGGCCGGATTGTTGTTCCAATTGACCAAGGCTTTTGAGCGGCGCGGGTTCTCGAGGGTCGGCGCAAGATCCATGTGGCTCATGGACTTGGTTCCCTCGCGGGCAAGCTCCGGCATGGTGATCATGCTCATATCGATGCCGCGGCCGTTGGTCCCGTTCATGTAGAGGAACCCGGCGCCCGGCTTGCCCACATTGCCGGAGAAGGCGACGAGCGCCGCCAACGCGCGGAATACGTTGCCGCCCTGCCGTTGGCGCTGCACGCCCTGTCCGAGCCAGAGCAGGGAAGGGCCGATCGCATAGGCGGTTGCCGCATTCTCGATCAGATCGGCGGGAAGGCCGCAAAGCTCTGCCGCCTTGGCGAGCGGCATGCTGTCGATGGCGGCATAGAGCGCCTCGGCGCCGAGAACGTGCTCGTCGAGAAAGGCCCGATCGACCAATCCCTTCTCGCGCATCACGTTGAGGAAGGCGAAGGCGAGTGCCGCGTCGGTGCCGGGCAACAGCTTGAGGTGCATGTCGGCGGCGAGCGCCGTGTCGTGCCCGATCGGATCGACGACGATGATCCTGGCGCCAGCCTCCGCCGCTTTTCGCACGAACACCATGTCCTGATGCGGCGCTGAGTGGGATGGATTGGCGCCCCAGATCAGGATGGTGCGGGCGTCCTTGGCGGTGCGCGGGTCGAAGCCTTCGAGCGAATTGCCGAAGGTGAGTTCAAGGGCGACGTGGCCGGCCTTGTTGCAGACCGTGTCCGGATCGACCTCGGTCGCGCCCATGCGGTTGAACAGGCGGAGCGGGAAGGCGCCGGCGATCAAGCTCACGGTTCCGGTGTAATGCGTATGCAGGATATTGGCCTCATCTCCAGCGTCGATCACGCCGCGGAAGCGTGCGGCGATTTCGGCCAGAGCCTCGTCCCAGGAGATCTCGGCGAAGGTGGCGGTGCCCTTCGCCCCAACCCGCCGCAAGGGGCTGGTGAGACGGAGCGCTGGATCGCGCCAGGCGCCGTTATAGGCGATGGCGCACTTGCCGCAGAGCTTGCCGCGCGAGATGGCGTGATCGGGGTCACCCAGAACCTTGGTGATGACCCCGTTCTCTTTATATACGGCGAGACCGCAGGCGTCGTAGCAATCACGCGAACAAGTGGTTTTGACAACGTCCTCTTGCGGCATTGTCGGCCTTGGCCTGTCTGAAGCGACGCCAGGCTACCACATTCCGGCCTGAAGCCATGCCGGTAAGGTTGACAGGGACGGGCAAAAAAAGAAGGGCGCCTCGAGGGGCGCCCTTTTAAGTGGAAGTTGCTTTAGGGAAGTTCTGAAATCGCTAGAACGTGGCCTTGACGGTACCCACCGCCCGCGCATCGCAGTTGTTCCGCCCACCGCTCTGTGCAAAGCACTGTGTCTCGTTGTAGTCGGTGTCGAAGTAGCGGATGTCAGCAGACCAGTGCTCCAGGAAACCGAGGGTCAGGCCGGCATTCCAATACGTGTAGTTGTCGGCATTGATCTCGTAGGTCTGGTAGCCGACGGTGCCGCTGACGCTGGGTGAGAAGAAATTGAAAAGCTTCGATTTGAAGGCATAGGCGACCGCGCCCTCGATCGCATTAGAGTTGCCAAAAAACTGGAAATTGTCCGGCGACCACCAGTCGTTGACGCTGAGGGTCCAGGCGCCGGTGGTCCAGGACGCTCCGCCCTTCAACTCGAAATAGTCGATATCGTTGGCGCCAGGGTAGGTGTATTCGAGAGCGGTGATGTTGAAGGTGACGTCGCCCCATTTCGGCGCGATGCCGCCATAGTAGTCGATCTCGATGTTCTCACCGAATGCGGTATTGGATCCCCAAATGCCGGCGAAGAAGATGCCGTAGGTCAAATCGAATTCGGGCTGCACCGCGGGATTCTGATTCGTGTTGGAGATACTGCGGAACATATAGTCCGTCGTGAAGCTCGCGACTCCCGTGAGCGACAGCTTCGGCGCGTCATCTGCATAGCCCGGCGCTACCGCCCCCGCGATAAGTGCCGCTGCCAGAGCGCCCGATTTCATGATCCCTGCAAGACAGCTTCCCCGTGCCATTGCTTAAGTCCCCGTTTTGTAACCCCCTGTGTGCGGAGGTCTTCTCATTGCGATAAGGGCCGAGACTCAACCCAGCCTTCCAGTCCCCCACTACAGTACAAACACCGGTCCCAGCAGCAATCAAAAAATCCCTGTTTCCTGCAAGTTGCTGAAGCACTGTGGCAGGTTTGCATCTAGACAAGCTTTTTTGCTCATTGGATTGGCAGACCATGCTTTTTTGCCCCCTGGCGATGCTTTTCGCCCCCTTTACCGCCGCCGTTTCTACTTGGACGACGGACCAATCCGGCCGCAACCCAAGAATTAGTCTATCGCGGCGAGCCAACCCGCTGTCGGCTGCCATGCATTCGCGATCCCCGGCGGGGGGCGTGAGCCTTGCACCGGCATGAAACCCCGTCAACGAAGGCGTCGACCGAGGCGTCGAAGGCCGCGTCGCGGTCAAGTGCCTTGAAAGCCGGGATCAGCGCTTGCGTCGCCGGGCAGGACAGCGGATCGAGCGCCAGCAGTTCCGCCTCGTCCTCATCGCTGATCGGGCGGAGCAGTCCTTCAGCCTCGGCCAGGGCATAACCGAGGATGAAGGCGTAGAAGGCAAGCCCAAGACCGGCCGCCTCGGCATCGCTGACCCCGGCGCTCCGCAGCGCCCGGTAGACCACCTCGCTCGAAGCATGATCGGCAGGCCCCGTGGCGTGGAAGCGGAAATGCAGGTGGAACAGGCGCGGATGACGGTGGGCAAGGTCCCGGTAGGCCACCGCGACCTTGCGCAGATCGGCGCGCCAGTCGGCGGATGGCAGCGGCAGCTCAACCGTGGCGAGCGCTCGGTCGGCGATCTCCCGCAACAGCTCGTCCTTCGATCCGAAATGGTGCAGGACCGTCATTGGATCGACGCCGATGCGCGATCCGAGCTTGCGCACCGAAAAACCGACTTCGCCGACGTGCGACATCATGTCGAACGCCGCATCCAATATGGCATTTCGATCGAGGCCACGCCGTCCGCGCGGGCGGGAAGCGGCCTTGCGCGCTGTTTGCGTTGACAATTCTACACCGTAGCCAATAAAGTCTTCGGCGTAGCCATACTCGCTCATGAACCCCTGTCAAGGCTGACTGGGGCCTCGGAGGCAGTGGAGAAGTCGCGTGACCGGTTCAAGATCGATCGCCGAGAGTGTGCGGCGGCCCACCGGCGTGCTTGCCTCCCCGACAGCACTTGCCTTGAGCGGACTGAACCCGAAAGCGCGCCTCCTCCTGCTCTGCGCCCGTATCGGTTACACCCCCCACACGAGTTCCCAGCGCTAGTTGGACGGCCCCTGGGTCACGCTCTGCTGGAGGTTTTTAGGTGACGAATCAATACCAATCCGCGCAATTGCAAGAGCTCGACGCTCTTCACCATCTGCACCCCTTCACCGATCACCAGTCGCTCCGCAGCGGTGGGGCGCGCGTCATCGTGCGCGGCGACGGGCCTTATCTCTGGGACAGCGAGGGCACGCGCATCCTCGATGGCATGTCCGGCCTGTGGACGGCTAATCTCGGCCACAGCCGCAAGGAGCTCGCCGAGGCCGGCTACCGGCAAATGCTCGAGCTGCCGTTCTCCAATACCTTCTTCCGCACCACGCATCCGCCCGTCGTGCTTCTGTCGCGCAAGCTTGCCGAACTCGCCCCAGACAACCTCAACCAGGTGTTCTATGGCTCGTCAGGCTCTGAATCGAACGACACCGCGATCCGCCTGATCCGTCACTATTGGGCGCTCAAGGGCGAGCCCAAGCGGCGCATCATCATCTCGCGCAAGAATGCCTATCACGGGTCGACCATCGCCGCTGGCTCGATGGGCGGCATGGCTCACATGCACGCGCACAGCTATCCCGTCTATGAGGGCTTCCGCCACATCATGGACCCCTATTGGTACGGCGAGTCGAGGGAGGGCGAGTCGCCGGAAGCCTTCGGCATTCGCGCCGCGCGCGCGCTCGAGGATGAGATCCTGGCGGTTGGTCCGGAGAACGTTGCCGCCTTCGCCGGCGAGCCGGTGCAAGGAGCGGGCGGTGTCAAGATTGCCCCCGAGAGCTACTGGCCAGAGGTGCAACGCATCGTCGACAAATACGGCATCCTGCTCCTTGCCGACGAGGTGATCACCGGCTTCGGCCGCCTCGGCACGTGGTTCGCATCGCAGTATTACGGCATCCGCCCCAACCTCATCACCTTCGCCAAGGCGGCGACGTCGGGCTACATCCCGCTCTCCGGCGTCATCGTCGACGACAAGATCGTCGATGTGCTGATGGCTCACGCCGACGACTTCAATCACGGCTACACCTTCTCGGGTCACCCCGTGGCCTGCGCCGTGGCGCTCAAGAATCTCGAAATCATCGAGCAGGAGAAGCTTGTCCCGCGCGTCAAGGAGTTTACCGGGCCGGCGCTCGCTAAGATGCTGGCGAAATTCAAGGACCACCCGCTCGTCGGCGAGGTTCGCTCGGTCGGGCTGCTCGGCGCTATCGAACTCGTCGCCGACAAGCGCACCCGCCGCCGCTTCGCCGATCTTGGCCGCGTCGGCCTCATCTGCCGCGATCATTTCTTCGGCGAAGGTTTCATCATGCGCGCGGTGTTCGACACCATGGTCACCGCCCCGCCGTTGATCTGGACCCAAGACCAGTTCGATGAGGCTGAGGAGGTGATCGCCCGCGCGCTCGATCTCACGCTGAACGACGTCGCCGGAGAACTCGCCGCATGAGCCGTCCAGTCGTCGTCCTCCCGGCTTGCACCACCATGATCGAAGGCTATGTTTTCGACGCCGTGGGACGAAAATACGCGACAGCCATCGCCGAGATCGCCGAGTGCCAGCCGCTGCTCGTGCCGGTCGGCCCCGGCATATCCGATGTCGCGTCCGTCCTCGATGTGGCCGATGCCATCCTTCTGACAGGCAGCGTCTCGAATGTCGCGCCCGAGCATTATGGCGACGAGGCTCCGATCCTGCCCGACGCGCTCGATCCTTTTCGCGATGCGCTCACGCTTCCGCTCATCAGGGCCGCGGTCGAGCGCAAGACGCCACTGTTCGCAATCTGCCGCGGCTTCCAGGAGCTGAACGTGGCGCTCGGCGGCAGCCTGCATCAGGCGGTTCACGACGTAAACGGGCATAAGGACCACCGCCCAAGGTTCGAGCTTCCGCTCGATGAGATGTACGGCCCAGTGCACACGGTGGCCCTTCGCGGCAAATTGCGCGATTGGGTCGGAAGCGACAGGCTGCTGGTCAACTCGCTGCACTCGCAGGGCATCGCTCGCCTCGCCGACGCGCTGAAGCCGGAAGCTTTCGCGGAGGATGGCCTGGTCGAGGCCGCGCGCGGGCCTGACGACGCGGCGTTCTGCTTGGGCGTGCAGTGGCACCCCGAATGGGGAGTGAAGTCGAATCCCGTCTCAGCCTCGCTGTTCCGCCGCTTCGGCGCGGCCGCGAGAGGCGTCGCAGCGTCATGACGGCCGCACGGCTCACCATCGATGAGGCTCAGGCCTTTCTCGAGGCAAACCCGGGGGTGCATTGGATCGACGCCTTCCTGTTCGACATGAACGGCATTCCGCGCGGCAAGCGCATCCGCCGCTGCGATCTCATCGGCGTCGCCAAAAGCGGCCTCATGATGCCGACCTCGGTTTTCATCATGGACCCGCTCGGCAATTGCGTTGAGGCGACCGGCCGCTTATGGGAGACCGGCGATCGGGACCATCACTGCCACCTTCTCTCAGGGACGCTCGTCCCGATCCCTGTCGGCGACGGCAGGCACGCACAAGTCGTGATGGTCGTTGACGCCAAGGATGAGCTCGACCCGCGTGGCGTGCTGATCGACCAGGTCGAGCGACTTGCGCGCGCCGGCCGGACGCCGGTCGCGGCCGTGGAGCTCGAGTTCTATGTCTCGCGCCGGTCCACGAATGGCGCCGCCATGCTGCACACGCCGGAAGGCGTCTCCGACGATCCGAGCCGGCCGCACACCTTCGGCTTTGAGGAGATGGACGCGCTTTCTCCCTTCATCGATGACGTCTACCGTATTTGTGACGTCCAGGGTCTTCCTGTCGACACGATCATGAAAGAATCGGGCCCCGGACAGTTCGAGATCAACCTGAAGCACCGCGCCGACGCGGTCGCCGCGGCGCTCGACGGCTTGCTGTTGAAGCGCGCGGTGAAGGCTGCGGCGCGGGCGCATGGGCTCGAAGCCACCTTCATGGCCAAGCCGCACCACGACTGGGCCGGCTCCGGCATGCATGTCCACTTGAGCCTTCTCGACAAATCGGGACAGAACCTTTTTGCCGGCGACCCGATCTCGCCGCTCTTCCGTTATGCGCTTGGCGGCATGCGCGATAGCATGGCGGATTTCATGGCGGTTTGGGCGCAGTCCGCCAACGCCTACCGCCGCTATGTGCCGAAGGCCTATGTCTCCATGGCCGCGCATTGGGGCTTCAACAATCGCACGGTGGCCTTGCGCATTCCCTGTGGCAACGGCAGCGCGACCCGCATCGAGCATCGCGTCGCCGGCGCCGATGCCAATCCCTATCTCGTGGTCGCGTCGATTCTTGCAGGCGTAAGCCACGGCATTGCCAACCAGATCGATCCCGGGCCGGCCGTCGAAGGCAACTCGGAGGCGGTGGAAGCGCCACCGCTGCCCACTGCCTGGGTCAACTCGCTCGAACGCTTCCAGCGCTCGGAGATCGTTCGCGGCGCTTTCGGCGCGCCCTTCCAGGACGTCTATTCTCGCCTGAAACATGCCGAGCGCAGCAACTTCGAGCGTATCGTCACCCCGCTCGATCACCTCTGGTATTCGCGTGTCGCATGAGGTTCTCATTACGATACGCTGACGGAGATTGAACATGACCATGATCGCCAGGAAGTTTCCGACCGCGGCCCTGATCGACGGGCAGTGGGTCACGTCCAACAGGACCTTTTCTGTCACCGATCCGGCGACGGGTGGCGAGGTGGCCACCGTCCCTAATCTCGGCGCCGACGATGCGGCCCGCGCCATCGACGCTGCTGCTCGCGCGCTGCCGGCCTGGTCCGCCAAGACCGCAAAGGAACGCGCCACCATCCTCAGGCGGTGGTTCGATCTCGTCACCGCCGAGACCGAAGCCCTCGCCCAACTGATGACCACCGAGCAGGGCAAGCCGCTCGCAGAGTCTCGCGCCGAGGTTGGCTATGGCGCCTCGTTCATCGAGTGGTTCGCCGAAGAAGGCAAGCGCGCCTACGGGAAAACGATTCCCACCACCGTGGCGTCAAAGCGCTACCTCACCATCAAGCAGCCGATCGGCGTCGTCGCCGCAATCGCGCCCTGGAATTTCCCGATCGCCATGATCACGCGCAAAGTGGCACCGGCGCTCGCTGCCGGATGCACCATCGTGGTCAAGCCCGCGGCGGAGACGCCGCTCTGCGCGCTCGCCATCGCCAAGCTCGCGCTCGATGCCGGTGTGCCTGCGGGCGTGCTCAACATCGTGACCACCAAGGATGCGGCGGCCGTTGGCAAGGTCTTCTGTGAGGATGGCCGGGTGCGCAAGCTCTCCTTCACCGGGTCGACCGGCGTCGGCAAGATGCTCTACCGGCAATGCGCCGACACGGTGAAGAAGCTCACGCTTGAGCTCGGCGGCAACGCGCCGCTTGTCGTGTTCGACGACGCCGATCTCGGCCAGGCGGTGGCCGGCGCCATGGCCTCCAAATATCGCAATGCCGGCCAGACTTGCGTCTGCGCCAATCGCATCCTCGTGCAGTCCGGCATCTACGATCGCTTCGCCGCAGCGCTGGTCGAGGCGGTGAAGAAGCTTGCCGTCGGCCCAGGCATGGAAAGCGGCACCGCGATTGGCCCGCTGATCAACCAGGACGCAATCAAGAAGGTCGAGGCGCTCGTCGGCGACGCCGTCGACAAGGGCGCGAAGGTCCTGACCGGCGGCACGCTCGACGCGGCCGGCCCGCTCTTCTACCGCCCGTCCGTCGTGGGCGACGTGACCCCCGACATGGAGATCGTGCGCGAGGAGATCTTCGGCCCGGTCGCGGCACTGGTGCGCTTCGACACCGAGGCCGATGCGATCAGGCTCGCCAACGACACGCCGTTCGGCCTTGCCGCCTATTTGTTCAGCCAGAATTTGAGCCGCGCCTGGCGCGTCGCCGAGAAGCTCGACGCCGGCATGGTCGGCGTCAACGAAGGCATCTTCTCCAACGAGGTCGTGCCCTTCGGCGGCGTCAAGGAATCAGGTCTCGGCCGCGAGGGCGCCGCCGAGGGCTTGGAAGAGTACCTCGAAATCAAATACATCTGCCTGGGAGCCATCGATGCATAATCGGTCTCGCCCAGGCCCACAGTGGCTATCAAATGCGCTGGCGACGTCAGCCGGTAGCGGCCATACTTGGCGGCGCACGAACCACAACCAGCAAACTGAGAGGCCGAGCGAGACCACCACCAGCAAGCATATGGGAGAGTGAGTATGACCGACGCGCACGCCAAATCTTTCACCAAACCCACTTCACGCCGCTCCCTTCTGAAGGGTCTCGGCGCTGCCGCTGTCGGCATCAGCCTCCTCGGTAAGAAGTCTCCCGCCTGGGCCAAGGAAGAGCCAAAGCTCAATTTCTACAACTGGGACACCTATATCGGCGAGACGACGCTCGAGACCTTCAAGGAGGCGAGCGGCATCGACGTCAATATGAGCCTGTTCGCCACCAACGACGAGCTCTTTGCCAAGCTGCGCGCCGGCAACCCTGGCTTCGACGTCATCGTTCCGGGCAGCGAGTTCGTCGAGCGCATGATCCAGGCAAACCTGCTCGAGCCGCTCGACCATGCCAAGATCCCGAACATCAAGAATATCGCGCCCGAGTTCATCAAGGACGCACCCTTTGATCCAGGCCGCAAGTTCAGCATGCCCTATACCTGGCTCGTCATCGGCATCGGTTACCGCAAATCCAAGGTCAAGGAGACACCGGACAGCTGGAAGTGGCTGTTCGATTCCGACGTCTACAAGGGCAAGATCGCGGTCATGTCTGACGCGAGTGAGCTGTTCCGCAACTGCTTCAAATATCTCGGCCAATCCCTGAACTCGACCTCGCCGGAGCTGCTGAAGCAGGCTGAGGAAATGCTCATCAAGCAGAAGCCAAACATCAAAGCCTTCCACGAGGACAACGGTCAGGACCTTCTGCTGTCGGGCGAGGTCGACGTGGTGATGGAGTACAACGGCGACATCGCCCAGATCATGACCGAGGATGAGGACATCAACTTCGTCGTCCCCAAGGAAGGCGCCATGAGGCAGCAGGATACCCTGGCCATCCCGAAAGGTGCGCCGCATCCGGAGAACGCGCTCGAATTCATCAACCACATCTTGGACGCGAAGGTCGGGGCCGAGATCTCCACGACCATCAAATACCCATCGCCGAACGCGGCGGCCGTGGCGCTGATGCCCGCGTCCTACAGGGACAATCCGGTGATTTTCCCGCCTGCCGACATCATCGCCAAGTGCGAGTACCCGAATTACCTCGGCCCTGAATTTACGCGTCTTCTCGACGAAGCGATGACGCGGCTACGCGCGGCCTGATCGAACAGGCGCGCTTGTGAGGTAGCGAACGACAGATGGCAACGCAGACGCAAGAACGCCGGATGGCCTTCTTGGCAACGGCACTCCCACCCATCGTCTGGGTAGTAGTGTTCTTCCTCGCTCCGCTCGCCATAGTCTGGGCCTACAGCTTCGGTCAAAACGCGGGCCTGACCGAAGTCGATATCAGCGGCACCTTCGCCAATTATTTGCGCGCTCTACAGCCGCTCTATCTCGGCATCTTCGTCAAGTCGATTTTCGTGGCCGGCGTCACCACGCTGCTCTGCCTCATCGTCGGCTTTCCGGTGGCGCTCGCCATCGTCTTCGCCAGCGAGCGCTGGCGGCCGTGGATGCTGCTGCTCGTCATGCTACCGTTCTGGACCAATCTCTTGATCCGCACCTACGCATTGATCGCGGTGTTGCGCACCGAGGGTTACGCCAATTTCACGCTCGAGTGGTTTTGGAACAACGCGAGCTGGCTCATGACGCTGGTGGGCTTGCAGCCGCTCGGCGATTTCACGCCCCTTCAGCTGCTCTACAACAATTTTGCCGTCGTGGTGGGGCTCGTCTACGTGCATCTGCCGTTCATGGTGCTGCCGCTCTACGCAGCACTCGATCGGCTAGACAAATCTCTCATCGAAGCGAGTCTCGACCTTGGCGCCGGTCATCTCCGCACGCTGTGGTCGATCGTGGTGCCGCTCGCGCTGCCTGGCATCATCTCCGGTATCATCATCACCTTCGTCCCGGCGCTTGGAGCCTATCTCACGCCGGATCTGCTCGGGGGGCCCGACAGCCAGATGATCGCCAACGTCATCGAGCGCCAATTCAAGAAGGCCAATGACTGGCCGTTCGGTGCAGCCCTATCCTTCCTGTTGATGTATGCGACCTTCGCGGCGATCGCGCTGCGCGCCTATTTCAGCCGCGGCAAACCCGCCGAAGGTCACGGGGTCTGACCATGGCTCAGAAACGCGCGCCCCTCGAATACAACCGCATGTGGCAGATGCGTCTCTGGCTGTTCGGCGTCTTCTTCTTCCTCTACGCGCCGCTCGTTGCCCTGATCGCCTTCAGCTTCAACGACTCCAAGCGCAACATCGTTTGGCGCGGATTCACCCTCGATTACTACCGGAAGCTGTTCAGCAACCAGGACCTGATGATCGCCTTCGCCAATTCACTGACCATCGCCTTCTTCGCCACGATCATTTCGCTCGCCATCGGCGCGCTCGCCGCGGTTCTGTTGTGGCGCTACCGTTTCACGGGCAAGACTGTGGTTGAGGGCGCTTTCACCCTGCCGCTGGTGGTGCCGGAAATCTGCATGGGCGTCTCCATGCTGCTGTTCTTCACCCGCGTCATACCGTGGCCCAACAATCTGATGTGGCCGCTCAGTCTCGGCTCCATCATCATCGCCCACGTGTCGTTCTGCTTCCCCTTCGTCGCGCTCGTCGTCGGCGCGCGGCTTGCGAGCTTCAACAAGGAGCAGGAGGAGGCCGCCCGCGATCTCGGCGCCAACGATTGGCAGGCATTCCGCGACGTTCTTGTGCCCCATATGCGCCCGGCTCTGGTCGCCGGCGGCCTACTCGCTTTCACTCTGTCGCTCGACGACTTCGTGATCACGTTTTTCACCTCGGGGCCTGACACCATCACCTTCCCGGTCAAGGTCTATTCGATGCTGCGTTTCTCGGTGACGCCGGAGGTCAATGCCGCATCGACCATGCTGATCCTGCTCACCATCCTGCTCATGGTCGTGATGATGGTGATGCAGAGCAAAGCTCAGAAGAAAGGATGAGTGCCGTGGACCAAGCGTTAGCCAAGGACGCCGAAACCACCGCCAAGCCCATCATCAGCTTCCGCAACATCTCGAAGCGATGGGGCTCCACGGTCGGGGTGGACAATGTCAGCCTCGACATCATGCCGGGAGAGTTCTTCGCCCTGCTCGGGCCTTCGGGCTGCGGCAAGACGACGTTGCTGCGCATGCTTGCCGGCCTCGAAGTGCCGAGCGACGGTCACATCATGATCGACGGGCAGGACATGGCGGAGATCCCGCCCAACCGGCGCGCCGTGAACATGGTGTTCCAGTCCTATGCCGTCTTCCCGCATATGACGGTCGCCGACAATGTCGCCTATGGTCTCAAGATCGATGGCGTGCCTCAGCCCGAGCGGGACCGGCGCGTGCAGGAAGCTCTCGACCTCGTGCAGCTCGGCCACCTTGCCGCGCGCATGCCTGATCAGCTGTCTGGTGGCCAGCGCCAGCGCGTGGCGCTCTCCCGTGCTCTGGTGAAAAAGCCGAAGGTCCTGCTGCTCGATGAGCCGCTTTCGGCGCTCGACGCCAAATTGCGCGAAGCCATGCGCTTCGAGCTGTCGCAGCTGCAGCAGAAGGTCGGCATCACCTTCATCATGGTCACCCATGACCAGACCGAGGCTCTGGCGATTGCCTGTCGCGTCGCCGTGATGAACAAGGGCTCGATCGCCCAGCTGGGCACGCCGTCTGACCTCTACGAGTTTCCCGCCTCACGTTTCGTCGCCGACTTCATCGGTTCGGTGAACATGTTCGAGGGCAAGCTGATTGACGACAAACCCGACGAAGCCGTCGTTGCCTGCCCTGAGCTCGACCCGTATCCCGTTCAGGTCCCTCATGGCGTGGCCGGCAAGGAGGACTCTTCCGTCTGGGTTGCGATCCGCCCCGAGAAGATGAACCTGCACAAGGATGCCGACACGCCGCCCGCAGTGCCTGAGTGTCCGGCCGCCCACAACGTCGCCAAGGGAGAGATCAAGGACGTCTCTTATCTCGGCGATATTTCGATCTACCATGTCCTGTTGACCAACGGCCGGCTGATCAGGATCTCGCGTCCCAACCGCTCCCGTTTCGACCAGGACGATTTCGGCGCCGGCGAGAAAGTCTGGGTGAGCTGGGTCGGATCGAGTCCGGTCGTGCTCCAGTCCTGAACGCCTTGCGCTTCACAAGAAGACTCTTGAACAAGGGAATGGAACGTCCACATGCCAACATCCGCTGAGCTTCATGAGCGGAGGATAGCGGCCGTGCCGCGCGGCGTCAGCCACGCGACCGCCATCTACGCCAAGCGCGCCAAGAACGCCGAGATCTGGAGCGAGGACGGCAAGCGCTATATCGACTTCGGCTCGGGCATCGCCGTGGTCAATACCGGCCATCAGCATCCGAAGGTCGTTGCCGCCGTCGAGGAGCAGCTGAAGGCGTTCAGCCACGTCTGCTTTCAGGTCACGCCTTACGAATCCTATGTGAGCCTGGCCGAGCGGCTGAACGCGATTGCCCCCGTTCCCGGGCCTGCCAAGACCATGCTGGTCTCGACCGGCGCCGAAGCCGTCGAGAATGCGGTGAAGGTCGCGCGCGCCTTTACCGGCCGCCCGGGGATCGTCTCGTTCAGCGGCGGCTTTCATGGCCGCACCCATATGGGCATGGCGCTGACCGGCAAAGTCGTTCCCTACAAGAAGGGCTTCGGACCGTTCCCCGCCGACGTCTACAACGTCGCCTTCCCCAACACCTATCACGGCGTGAGCAGCGAGCAGAGCCTCGCTGCGCTGAACGCTCTGTTCAAATACACGGCCGACTCCTCGACCATTGCCGCCATCATCGTCGAGCCGGTGCAAGGGGAGGGCGGTTTCTACATCGCTCCCTTCGATTTCCTCCGAAGCTTAAGGACGCTGTGCGACGAGCACGGCATCGTTCTGATCGCCGACGAAATTCAAACCGGCTTTGCCCGCACCGGAAAAATGTTCGGGCTCGAGCACTCGGGCATCAAGGCCGACGTCGTGGCGATGGCCAAGGGACTGGCCGGCGGCCTGCCTCTGTCCGCCATAACCGGACGCGCCGATGTGATGGATGCCTCAGGCCCAGGCGGACTCGGCGGCACTTACGCCGGCAATCCGGTCGCCTGCGCCGCCGCCCACGCCGTGCTCGACGCGATCGAAGAGGAAAATCTCTGCGACCGCGCCAATGCCATCGGCAAGATCATTCTCGACCGTTGCCATGCGCTGAAGGCCCGTTCCAACCTCAATTGCGTCGGCGATGTGAGAGGGCTCGGCGCCATGTGCGCCATCGAGCTCGTGAAGGACACCGCGAGCGGCGAGCCCGCGCCGCACCTGACCCAGGCCTTGATGAAGGTGGCCAACGAGAACGGGCTCATTCTGCTATCTTGCGGCACCTACGGCAACGTCATCCGCTTTCTCGCGCCGCTCACCGCGAGCGATCAGATCGTTCGCGACGGCATGGACATCTTCGAGACGAGCCTCACCGAAGCCGTGACCAGGGTCGCGTGAGCTCTTCTAGATTTCAACACCGGATATCAGGCAGTGACATGAGCGCCAAGCTCGCCACCAACGACCTCGAAGCATTCTGGATGCCGTACTCGGCGAACCGCGAGTACAAGAAGGCGCCGCGCCTTTTGGTTCGCGCCGAAGGCATGTACTACACCACTGACGACGGACGCCGCGTGCTCGACGGCACCTCCGGCCTGTGGTGCGTCAACGCCGGCCATTGCCGGCCCAAGATCGTCGAGGCGATCCGCAAGCAGGTTGGCGAGCTCGATTTCGCCGGCACCTTTCAGATGGGCCACCCGCGCGCCTTCGAATGCGCCTCGCAGCTCGTCAACGTCGCCCCGCCCGGCTTCAATCATGTGTTCTTCACCAACTCAGGCTCGGAGTCGGTCGAGACCGCGCTCAAGATTGCGCTCGCTTATCAACGCGCCAAAGGCAACGCCTCGAAAGTGCGCTTGATCGGCCGCGAGCGCGGCTATCACGGCGTCAATTTCGGCGGCACCTCGGTCGGCGGCATCGCCAACAACCGCAAATGGTTCGGCACGCTCTTGAGCGGCGTCGACCATCTGCGCCACACCCACGATCTCGCGCGCAACGCCTTCAGCCGCGGCGAGCCGGAGCATGGCGCCGAGTTTGCCGACGATCTCGAGCGTCTCGTGACGCTACACGACGCCTCGACCATCGCCGCCGTTATCGTCGAGCCTGTCGCCTGCTCGACCGGCGTTCTGGTCCCGCCCATAGGCTACCTCAAGCGGCTCGCCGCGTTCTGCGCCCGCCATGACATCCTGCTCATCTTCGACGAGGTGATCACCGCCTTCGGCCGCCTCGGCACCCCGTTCGGCGCCGACTATTTCGGCGTCTCGCCTGACATCATCACCACGGCCAAGGGCATCACCAACGGCACCATTCCGATGGGCGCGGTGTTCGTAAAATCGAAGATCTACGATGCGTTCATGGCCGGCCCCGAGGAGGCCATCGATCTCTTCCACGGCTACACCTATTCCGGCCACCCGGTCGCCTGCGCCGCCTGCATCGCCACGCTCGAAGTCTACAAGGAGGAGGGGCTGCTGACCCGCGCTGCAGAGCTTGCGCCCTATTGGCAGGACGCCCTCCACTCGCTGAAAGGCCTGCCGCACGTCATCGACATCCGCAATATCGGGCTGATCGGCGCCATCGAGTTCGATCCCATGCCTGGCGAGCCGATGAAGCGGGCGCACACGCGCTTCGTCGAAGCCTTCAATCGCGGCCTCCTGGTACGCGCCACCGGCGACACCATCGCGCTGTCGCCGCCGCTCATTATCGAAAAGAAGGAGATCGACCAGCTTTTCGATATTTTCGGAAGCGTCCTCAAGACGGCGAATTGAGGCTTAAGGCGCCGCCGCCATGCAAACCATTCAGAACGCCATCGACGGCCGCAAGCTCACCTCCTCGTCGCGGCGGATGGCGCCCGTCTACAACCCCGCGACCGGAGAGCAGACCGCTAGCCTCCTGCTCTCGACCGTGGAAGAGGTCAATGAAGCCGTCGTCGCCGCCAGGAAGGCGGCGCTCGGCTGGGGTGCCACGCCGCCGCTCAAGCGCATCGCCCACATGTTCCGCTTCAAGGAGCTTCTCGATCGTCACGCCGAGGAGATCGCCCGCACCATCTCCAAGGAGCACGGCAAGACCCACGCCGACGCAAGCGGCGAGCTCGCCCGCGGCATCGACGTCGTCGATTTCGCCTGCGGCATTCCGCATCTCCTGAAAGGAGAATACAGCCGCAATGTTGGTCCCGAGATCGACTCTTGGTCCGACCGCCAGCCGCTCGGCGTGGTCGCCGGCATTACCCCGTTCAACTTCCCGGCCATGGTGCCGATGTGGATGTATCCTGTTGCAATCGCTTGCGGAAACACCTTCGTGCTGAAGCCGTCCGAGCGCGATCCCTCCACCTCGATGCTGATCTGG
>NZ_JBOHJB010000009.1:0-53035 GCF_050728395.1 Methyloceanibacter sp. | reverse complement strand
CGGCAAGGGCGAGAAACACGCCGGCGGTGAGCGCCGTGGCGGCGATCGCCACCCACGCCACCATCAGGCGGGGGAGAACTTCACTGCGCGGGTCCACCAGCCTGATGACGTCGTCGGCGAGGCTGCCGGCGAGGGTGAAGAGGTGCGATGCGGCGGCGGCAAGCGCGATCGCCAAGCCCGCCGCTGCCATGAGCGCGGTGCAGACAAAGGGCAGCCGCGCCGCCATGGGCAGAGCGAGCACGATGCCGTCGCGCGCGACGAAGAGCTCCGACGCCTCAATGGCGCCGTCGGTGTTGGCGTCCTTGGCGAAGAGTAGCCGGTACGCGCTCAAGTCATTGAGCCAGGAGGGAAGCGCGCTTGCCGGAGCCTGGGCAATGTCCTGGAACATCAGCAGCCTGACGAAGGCGGCGAGAGCCGGCGCGCTGATGGCGAACAGTGCCACGAAGAACACGCCCCAGGCGACCGAGCGCCGCTGATCGGCGACCGAGCTCGTGACGCCGCTGCGGGCAAGCAGGCTCGGCAACGCCGCCGCGCCAAGGGTCAGGCACAGGAACAGCGTCAAGAAATCCGTTTTGCTGACGGCGCCGAAGGCCTGCAGGAAGGGCTTTGCGCCCTGCCTCGGTTGCTCGCGGGGAAGCGCCGTCGCGAGTTCGCCCGGCATGGAGGGTGAAACGCCGGCGATGGTCTCCGAGCGCGTCAGCGGCTCGAACATCTCGCCATAGGTGAGTTGCGGTGCCGGCAGATTGGTGAGCAGCACCGCGACGATGACCAAGGGGACGGCGAAGCCCACGGCGCTGACGATGAATTGCGCGCTCGCGCTCCAGGTGAGCGAGCGCATGCCGCCGACGATGGTGACGCAGGCGATGATGATGGCCACGCAGGCGACGGCGAGCTGATGGGAGAGCGCCAGGAACATGGCGAGGATCAGGGCCGCGACCTTGATCTCGGCGGCAAGCAGAAACGCCGTGGGCGGAAGCTGCAGCACGCTTGCCAGGGCACGCACGATGCGCGAGCGGAAGCGCTGGCCGAGAAAGGCGGGCATGGTGTAGGCGCCGGCCTTACGCAAATAGGGCACGAACAAGATGCCCGACACGATCAGCCCAGCGGTCCAGGCAAGCCCGATGGCGAGCGCGTCGAAGCCGAGAAAGAACAACGTGCCGGTATAGGCGAAAAATCCGGTGCCGCCGATCAGCACCGCGGCAAGCACGGCGCCGTTATAGACGGGAGGCACGCGGCGCCCCGAAGCAAAAAAATCCTCGACGTTGAGGGTGCGGGCGCCGAGCGCAAGGGCGAGATAGAGCGCGAGCGGCACGAGGATCATGGCCCTCGCCACCCACATCTCCCGCCAGCCGAGCTGCTCGAACATGGCAAGCAAGATGACGAGCGACACGAAGACGCTGGTGAGAATGCCGTAATAGGCGCCAAGATGGGGGTTCGCTTGACGGCGGCGCGAGGTGCTCATAGCGCGCTCACAGCTCCTCGCCTTCGCTGAAGCTCCGGTCGATGCGCTCCTGCACGCGGGTCGACCAGAAGGCAAGCGCCACCATGCCGATCAACAGGCCCTGCGCCAGCAGGTAGAAGCCGAGCGGAAAGCGCAAGAAGCCAATTTGATCGAGCCTCCCGGCAAAGGCCACGACGGTGACCACGGCGGCAAAGACGATGATCAGCGTGGCGATGGCAAGCAGAAGCGTCTTCCAGCGGTGACGATCGCGTCCGGGCTGTTCCGACACCGAAGCTCTCCCTCAAGAAGCGCGTGCCAGCCAACCAGTTACCAGCGAGGCGCCGGTTGCAAAAGGGGGCGCCGGAAATTCAAGCCTTGTGACCGGCCCGGGTTTGGCTTGGCGCCCAAACATGGCAAGCTGGAGGCTCGAGCCAACCGGAACTTTTCGAGGACACCTGGCGATGTTGAACGAATTCAAGGAATTTGCGCTTCGCGGCAACGTCATGGACATGGCGGTCGGCATCATCATCGGCGCGGCCTTCTCCACCATTGTAAGGTCGCTGGTCGACGACATCATCATGCCGCCGATCGGCGTCGTCACCGGGGGCGTCGATTTTTCCAGCATCTTCGTCGCGCTCAACGGCCAGCATTACGATTCGCTCGCGGCGGCGCGACAGGCCGGAGCGCCGACCATGAATATCGGGCTGTTCATCAACAATGTGATCAGCTTCCTGATCGTGGCTTTGGTCCTGTTCATGGCGATCAAGGCCATGAACCAGCTCCGCCGCAAGCAAGAGGAAGAGCCGGCAAGCGAGCCGCCGCCGTCGCGCGAGGTGCAGCTTCTCGAGGAAATCCGCGATGCCTTGGTAAAACGGGGCTAGCTCGCGCCTGACGCGGAAACCTTGGGTGGAAACGATTTTGCACGATTGCCGCCCTGAGCGGCATAGCCATTGCGCATCGGGCTCCTATTGAAAAATAATTCTATCATTTTCAGTTCATGAGAATGATTTTGCGTTCTTTTACGCTCGATCACTTCCTGGCGGAATGATTTTTCACTAAACTGCCCTACATAGCGCGTTAGGCAAACCTTTTTGGCGGGAACAAGCAGGCGATGGCGGCAACTGGCGCGTCTACCGATGTCATTATTATTGGGGCCGGTCCGGTCGGGCTGTTTGCTGTTTTCCAGCTCGGGCTTGCGCGGCTGAAAGCCCATGCGGTCGATATTCTTGACCGGCCTGGCGGCCAATGTGCCGAGCTTTATCCCGAAAAGCCGATCTACGACATTCCCGGCCTTCCGGTCTGCACCGGCCAGGAGCTGACCGACCGGCTGCTCGAGCAGATCAGACCTTTCGAGCCCGTATTTCATTTCGGCGAGATGGCCGCCGCCCTCGGCAAGACCAAGCAGGGACAGTGGCAGCTCACCACGGACACCGGGATCACCATCACTGCGCCGGTGCTGGTGATCGCCGCCGGCGGCGGCAGCTTCGTGCCGAAGCGCCCGCCGATTCCCGGCATCGAGGCCTATGAAGGCAGAAGCGTGTTCTACGCCGTGCGCCGCATCGAAGAGTTTCGCGGCCGTCACATCGTCATCGCCGGCGGCGGCGATTCCGCCCTCGACTGGACGGTCAATCTCGCCCCGATCGCAAGCTCGCTTACGCTGCTGCACCGCAGGCCAGAGTTCCGCGCCGCTCCAGACACGGTGCGCAAGATGCGCGAGCTCGAGTCCCAGGGGCTCGTGCGTTTCGAGCTCGGTCAGCCTGTCGGGCTGAAAGGCGCCAACGGCACGCTTGAGGCCGTCGCCATCAAGCGCATGGACGGCTCTGCCGGCGAGATTGCCGCCGACACGCTGCTCCCCTTCTTCGGCCTCACCATGAAGCTCGGGCCGATCGCGCATTTCGGCCTCAATCTCAACGAGAACCTGATCCCGGTCGACACCGAGAAGTTCGAGACGGGCACCGAGGGTATTTTCGCCATCGGCGACATCAACACCTATCCCGGCAAGCTGAAGCTCATCCTCTCCGGGTTTCATGAGGCTGCGCTCATGGCGCAAGCCGCGCATCGTTACGTGCATCCTGATAAGCCTTTGCGCTTCCAGTACACGACCTCCTCGTCCGAGCTGCAGCGTCTGTTGAAGGTGGCCTGACATGTTTGTCATCGTACGCATGCCGGACGGAAGCTCCCATCGCCTCGAGGCGCTGGAGGGTTGGCGGGTCATGGAGGTGATCCGCGACTGGGGCCTGCCCATCAAGGCCGAATGCGGCGGCGCCTGCGCCTGCGCCACCTGCCATGTGTGGGTGGACGCAAAGTGGCTGCCGACGCTCACCGCTCCCACCCATGAGGAACTCGAAATGCTCGACGGCGCGTTTCACGTCGATGAGCGCTCGCGCCTGTGCTGCCAGATCATCATGTCGCCTGAGCTTGACGGGCTTGAACTCGAGCTTGCGCCCGAAAGCCTTGCCGATGCGCCCGTGGCGCGCCTAGCGGTTGGAGGCTGAGGACCGATGCGGACTTTCCCGATCTTCGTCAGCGTCGACCGCAAGCCGCCTTTGGTAACGGGCGGCGGCGAGCTTGCCGCCATCAAGGCGCGGCTCTTGCTGAAGCGCGCCGAGATCGTCGATGTCGCCGCCGGAGAGCTCGGGTCCGAGCTTGCCGAGCTTGAGCGCGCCGGCCGTGTCGTGCTCATCGCGGCGCGTCCGGGCGTGGATCAGATCCGCGGCAGGCCACTGGTCATTGCCGCGACCGGCGACCATGCCGAAGACGCCCGTGTTGCGGCGATTGCGCGGGCGCTTGGCGTGCCGGTCAATGTTCCCGACAAGCCGGCGCTATGCAGCTTCGTCATGCCGGCCATCGTCGATCGCGGCGAGGTCACCGTCGCCATCGGCACTGAAGGCACATCCCCGGTGCTTGCCCAGCGCCTGCGCGCCTGGCTTGAGCGCGAGCTTCATCCGCGCCTCGATGCTCTCGCCCGTCTTGCCGGAGACTTCCGCTATGCGGTCGCCGAGAAGCTCCCGGCGGGGCGCGCGCGGCGCAAATTCTGGGAGGGCGTGTTCGACGGCGCCGCGAGCGAGGCAGCCCTGGCCGGCGAAGAAAGCGAAGCGCGCCGCCTGGTTGGCGAAGCGATCGAAGAAGCGGCAAAGGCGGAGACCGTGCAGGGCCGCGTGCTCCTGGTCGGCGCCGGTCCCGGCAATCCTGAGCTGCTGACGCTGAAAGCCGTGCGCGCGCTGAAGGAGGCCGACGTCATTCTCTACGACCGCCTCGCCGGCACCGGTGTGCTCGAGCACGCCCGCCGCGAAGTCGAGCTGATCCCGGTCGGCAAGACGAAGGGCGAGCACAGCGTCCCGCAAGACAAGATCCAGGCGCTGATGATCGAGCGGGCGCGCGCAGGCCAAACCGTGGTGCGGCTCAAAGGCGGCGATCCCCTGGTGTTCGGCCGCGCCGGCGAGGAGATCGCCGCCTTGGGCGCAGCCGGCATCGAGGTCGAGATCATCTCAGGCATCACCGCCGGGCTCGCCGCAGCCGCGTCCTTGCAGATCCCTCTCACCCATCGCGACATTTCGCACAGCGTGACCTTCGTCTCTGGCCACGAAGCCGGCGGCGACGAGCCGAGCTTCGAGCATCTCGACCTCGCTGCACTTGGCAACGGCGAGAGCACGCTGCTCGTCTATATGGGCGTCTCCACCGCAGGGCTGATCGCACGCAGACTGCTCGATGCCGGTTGGAAGCCCGCCTGCCCCGTCATCGCCGTTGAGAACGCGAGCCGCGACAATGAGCGCCGCGTTGCCACCACCGTTGCCGAACTTGCCGCAGCACCTGAGCGCCTGGAACTGAAGAGCCCTGCCGTCCTCATCTTCGGCGAGGTCGCCGGCCTTCCTGCCGCAGGCCTTGTCGAAGATGTTCTGTCGTCACCTGAGTTGAGCCGCGCCTATGCCTAACGTCGTCACCGCCAACCGCCTGATCGACGGCATCGTCGTCTACCTCGCCCCCAATGGCGGCTGGGTTGAGGGGCTTGCCCTCGCCAAGCTCGCCGACGGCGAGGAGGAGACCAAGGTACTGGAAAGCGAAGCCGCCAAGGCCGTCGCCGAACGCCGCGTCGTCGCCGTCTATCCCATGGAGGTCGCGCTCAACGACGGCGTGCCGGTCGCACTCTCGGTGCGTGAGCGCATCCGCGCCGCCCACCGAACCACTCTGACCAAGGATTGGTACGATGTACCGCTATGACGAGTTCGACCACGCCTTCGTGCGTGAGCGTGTGTCGCAGTTCCGCGAGCAGGTTGAACGCCGGCTCGCCGGCAAGCTCACCGAGGACGAGTTCCGCCCCTTGCGCTTGCGCAACGGTCTGTATCTCCAGCTGCACGCTTATATGCTGCGCATCGCCATTCCCTATGGCGTGCTCTCGCCCCGTCAGTTGCGCCAGCTCGCCACGATCGGCCGTCGCTTCGATCGCGGCTACGGCCACTTCACCACCCGGCAGAATCTGCAGTTCAACTGGGTGAAGCTGGTCGACGTGCCGGAGATCCTCTCCGCGCTCGCCGACGTCGAGATGCATTGCATTCAGACGAGCGGCAATTGCGTGCGCAACGTCACCGCCGATCCGTTCGCCGGCGCCGCCAATGACGAGCTGGAAGATCCGCGTCCCTGGTGCGAGGTGTTGCGCCAATGGTCGACGCTGCATCCCGAGTTCAGCTGGCTACCGCGCAAGTTCAAGATCGCGGTGTCGGGTGCCGCCGAGGATCGCGCCGCCACCGGCTTCCACGATATCGGCTTGCGTATCGTGCGCGGGCCTGAGGGCCGGAACGGCTTCCGAGTCCTGGTCGGCGGCGGCATGGGCCGTACGCCCTATGTCGGGCAGGAGATCAGGCCGTTCCTCGAGAAGCGGCATTTGCTCTCCTACATCGAGTCGATCCTGCGCGTGTACAATCTGCATGGCCGCCGCGACAACCTCAACAAGGCGCGCATCAAGATATTGGTCAACCAGCTCGGCATCGACAAATTCCGCGAGGACGTCGAGGCCGATTGGGAGGCGACCCGCAAGGACGCCATCGATCTGCCGGCCGCGGAATATGCGCGCATCAACTCCTATTTCGCCCCGCCCGATCTCGTGCCCGGCCCGATCAAGGACGAGGGCGTCGAGCAGCGCCGCATCACCGATCCGACCTTCGCCAACTGGCTCAAGCACAATGTCAGGCCGCACCGCGTGCCTGGCTATGTGAGCGTGGTCGTCTCTCTGAAAGAGCCCGGCCGCACGCCTGGCGATGCAAGCTCGGACCAGATGGATTTCGTCGCCGATCTCGCCGAGCGCTACAGCCGGAACGAGGCGCGGGTGAACTACACGCAGAATCTCATCCTACCGCACGTCGCGCGCTCAGACCTGCTCGCCGTCTACGACGAGCTCAGATCGAAGGGGCTCGCCACCGGCAATTACGATCTTCTGGGCGACATGATCTGCTGCCCCGGTCTCGATTATTGCAACCTTGCCAATGCCCGCTCGATCCCGATCGCCAAGGAAATCGCCAAGCGCTTCGAAGATCCCGCGCGCCAGGAGCTGATCGGGCCGCTTCGCCTCAATATGTCCGGCTGCATCAATGCCTGCGGACATCATCACTCAGGCAATATCGGCATTCTCGGCGTCGACAAGAAGGGCACCGAGCTCTACCAGATTTCGCTCGGCGGCAGCCCGAAGGACGACACCGCGGTCGGCACCATCATCGGCCCCGGCTTCAGGGCTGAAGCCGTGCCTGATGCGATCGACACCATCGTCTCCACCTATCTTGCCAA
The DNA here is from genome assembly GCF_050728395.1 of Methyloceanibacter sp. Classification (GTDB taxonomy): domain Bacteria; phylum Pseudomonadota; class Alphaproteobacteria; order Rhizobiales; family Methyloligellaceae; genus Methyloceanibacter. The sequence goes on along the minus strand of NZ_JBOHJB010000009.1, from coordinate 45,819 downwards.
GCGCCACGACGGCGAAGACTTCCTCGCCACCTGGCGTAGGATCGGCGCGGTGCCATTCAAGGAGGCCCTCTATGGCAATGCTTGATCTTGTGTCCGGAGCCTTGCTGGCAGACAGGAGCGACCCGGCGGTGGTGCTCGAGCCTACCGCCGACAGCGCCGCGCTTTCTGCCGCATCCGGTGATGGCAGGGTGGTGGCCATTCGCTTTCCCGCCTTCGGCGACGGCCGCGGCCATTCGCTCGCCGTGCTGCTGCGCGGCCGTCACGGCTTCAAGGGCGAGATCAGGGCCGTCGGCTATCTGATCCCGGACCTCGCCCCCTTCCTGCTGCGCTCTGGCTTCGATACCGCCGAGATCACCGATGCCAACGACGTGGAGACCTGGAAGGGGGCTCTCACCCGCATCCGCCATCTCTATCAGCCAGGCTTGCGCAACCCGCAGCCGCTCCGCCGCGATGCCTCAAGGCGCGCCGCCGAGGAGCTGAATGCACGGCTCGCCGGAATTGAGAGTCTTTCTGAGCGCATCGCCGAAGTGAGGCGGTCGGTTGAAGGACGCATCGTCTTCTCCACGAGCCTCGGTCTCGACGACCAGGCCATCCTCAATGCCGTCGCCGAGTCTGGCGCCGACATCGACATCTCCACTCTCGATACCGGCCGCCTGTTTCAGGAGGTGCTTGAGACCGTCGAGCTCTCCGAAATTCGCTATGGCCTGCGTATCCGCCTGGTGACCCCGGAAGCCTCGGAGGTCGAGGCGCTCGTCGCGCGTGACGGCGTGTTCGGTTTCCGCCATTCGGTCGACAACCGCAAGGGCTGCTGCGAGGTGCGCAAGGTCCGGCCGCTGAACCGGGAGCTTGCCGGCGCGCAAGGCTGGATCACCGGCATCCGCCGCGAGCATTCCGAGGCGCGCGCCGACGTCGCGCTTGCCGCCTGGGACGAGGAGCGCGGGCTCTTGAAGGTCAACCCCATCGCCGACTGGTCGACGCGAGCGCTCACCGCCTATATCGCCGAGAACAACGTGCCGGTGAATCCGCTGCACGCGCGCGGGTTCATCTCCATCGGCTGCCAGCCTTGCACCCGCGCGGTGCAGCCAGGCGAGCATCCGCGCGCCGGCCGCTGGTGGTGGGAGCATGAGGAGAAGAAGGAGTGCGGGCTGCACATGAACCCGCGCCGTGAGGGGAAGGCCGCATGACCGCGCTCGTTTCGCATCTGAAGCTGCTCGAGGCCGAGAGCGTCCAAATCTTCCGCGAGGCCGCGGCGCAGTTCCGCGCGCCTGTGCTGCTCTATTCCATCGGCAAGGACTCGACGGTGCTCTTGCATCTCGCGCGCAAGGCCTTCTGGCCGGCGAAGCCGCCGTTTCCGCTTCTGCACATCGACACCACCTGGAAATTCCGCGACATGATCGCCTTTCGCGACAAGACGGCGAAAGAGTTCGGGCTCGATCTGATCGTGCATACCAACCATGACGGCTTGGCGCGCGGCATCAATCCCTTCGACCATCCGCCCTCGGTCTATACCGACATCATGAAGACGCAAGCCTTGCGCGCGGCGCTCGACGCCGCCGGCTTCGATGCCGCCTTTGGCGGCGCCCGGCGCGACGAGGAAGCCTCGCGCGCCAAAGAGCGGGTGTTTTCCTTCCGCGCCGCCGGCCATCGCTGGGAGCCGCGCCGCCAGCGCCCTGAGATGTGGACGCTGCTCAACGGCCGGCTCGGCAAGGGCGAGACGGTACGCGTCTTTCCGCTGTCGAATTGGACCGAAGGCGATGTGTGGCGCTACATCGCGCTCGAGAAGCTCGACGTGGTTCCCCTCTATTACGCCGCGCCGCGGCCCGTGGTGACCCGCAACGGCCAGCTCATCATGGTCGACGACGAGCGCATGCGGCTCGAACCTGGCGAGGAGCCTGAGCTGCGCAACATCCGCTTCCGCACGCTTGGCTGCTGGCCGCTCACCGCGGCGGTCGAGTCGGAGGCAAGCGACATCGATGCGGTGGTGGATGAGGTGTTGCGCGCCAAATATTCCGAGCGGGCAGGGCGGCTGATCGACCACGATCAGGCAGGCGCCATGGAAATGAAAAAGCGTGAGGGTTATTTCTGATGCATGTGGCTGCGCTGAGAGAACAGGTCGTCGTCGAGTCAACGGTCGCGCCCGCGCTCATGCCTGTGGCCGAGACCTCAGGCATGGTTCGGCTGCTCACCTGCGGCTCGGTCGATGACGGCAAGTCGACGTTGATCGGCAGGATGTTGTGGGATTCAGCCGCGGTTGCCGAGGACCAGCGCGCGGCCATTACCCACGCCTCGCAGAATCGCGCGCTCAACGGCGAGAAGGTCGATTTCAGCCTGCTGCTCGACGGCCTCCAGGCCGAACGCGAGCAGGGCATCACCATCGACATCGCCTGGCGCTATTTCGAGACCGCCCACCGCCGCTTCGTCATCATCGATGCGCCTGGGCATGAGCAATATACCCGCAACATGGCGACCGGCGCTTCGCATGCCGATGTGGCGATCCTGCTGGTCGATGCGCGCCATGGGGTGAAACGCCAGACGCGCCGGCACGCCGCCATCTGCGATCTCGTCGGCATCAAGAATGTCGTGCTCGCGGTCAACAAGATGGATTTGATCGGTTGGTCGGAGGCGACCTTCCGCGCCATCGAGGCCGAGTTCCGCGCGCTCGCGAAGGGTTTCGGCTTCGTTCAGATCCTGGCCATCCCGGTGGCGGCGCTCCCCGGCGACAATGTGGTGCGCCGGTCGGCCGCCATGCCGTGGTACGGCGGCCCGACGCTGCTCGATCATCTGGAAGCGCTCGACGTCAGCACCGCGCGGCGCGACGCTCCCTTCCGCTTCCCCGTCCAGCTCGTGCTCCGCCACGGCGATTTCCGCGGCTATGCCGGCACCGTGGTCTCGGGCCGCATCAGGCCCGGCGATCGCCTGGTGGATGCGAGAACCGGGCTTGGCGCCTCGGTCCGCAGCATCACCACCATGGATGGCGACCTCGCTTTCGCCGCCAAGGGCGATGCGGTGGCCATCGAGCTCGATAGCGACCTCGATATTTCGCGCGGTGCGGTGCTGTCGGAGGTCGGGCGGCGCCCGATCAACGCCGATGTGCTTGAGGCCCGCCTGGTTTGGCTCGCCGAAGCGCCCTTCGATCCCGAGGCCGGTTATCTCTTGCGCACCGCCACCGACCTCACGCCGGTCACGAGCATGAGCATCTCTGCGCTCGTCGATTTCGAGACGCTCGCGTCGGCGCCGGCCCATGCTTGCGCCGTCAACGATATTGCCGATTGCCGTATCCTGCTCGGCCGCCCGACCTCGCTCGACCTCTTTTCCGAGCTGCCGGCCACCGGGAATTTCGTCCTAGTCAGCGCCGTGGACGGCACCACCGTCGCCGGCGGGGTCATCACCTGGGCGCAATCGGGCGCCTCTGCCGTGGGCGACAATGTCTTCGTGCTCGACCGGGAATTGCTGGCCCGCGGCCTTTGCTCCGATCTCGGCAATTCTCCCGCCGACCTCGCCGAATTTCATCGGCGCGCGCAAGAGGCCGCAATTCTGCTGCGTTCCGTGGGGATTCCCGTCCTCATTGAAATCTGAACAAGAAAATTTCCCAAAGCCGGCTGACACGGGGAGTAGTCCCGGCAAGCCAGGGGGGGAGACTTCAGGGCAATGATTGACCTGAACTGGGCGGTAAATTTCCTGCCGCTGACCGGGGCTGGTTTCGGCGTGGGCTTCCTAGTCGGATTGACCGGCGTCGGAGGCGGCGCGCTGATGACGCCGCTGCTGATCTCGAGTTTCGGCGTGTCTCCACAGATCGCGGTCGGCACCGACCTGCTTTATGCGTCCATCACCAAGGCCGCCGGAAGCTGGCGCCATCATGTGTCCGACCACGTTGAATGGCCGATCGTGCTTCGGCTTGCCGCGGGCAGCGTTCCGGCGTCGATCGTCCTCCTCGTGGCCATGGCCCTCATGCCGCTCAACACGGTGGCGCTCGCCCATTGGATTCGCTTGGGCCTTGTCGTCGCGCTGCCGTTGAGCGGGCTCGCCATCGTCTTGTACCCGTTGCTCGCGCAAACGCCCGAGCGGACCGCCGACGGCAAGACGCCTCCGCGCACGCTTGCCACGGTGCTGTTCGGCGTTGCCTTGGGACTACTCGTGACCTTGACCTCGGTCGGCGCCGGCGCCATCGGCGTATCGGTGCTCGCAGCACTTTATCCGCACCTGCCTGCCAAGCGCATCGTCGGCAGCGACGTCGCTCATGCCGTGCCGCTGACGCTTATCGGCGGCCTGGGCCATTTGGGGCTCGGCCATGTCGATATGGGGCTGCTTGTCGCTCTCTTGACCGGATCGATCCCCGGCATCCTGCTCGGCGCCCGTCTCGCCGGTGTCGCGCCGGAATGGATCCTGCGGCCCGTCCTCGGCATCATGCTCTGCTACGCGGCCTGGATCCTGTTCAATAAGTGACGGCGCAGGAAAGCGTCGCGTCCGAGGGCTTGCGTTCATCCAGCGATGTGCACCAATCCTCGCGACGCCCGGTCCACGGCCGCGCATAGCCTTCCTTGATCAGGACGCAGCTCACGTCCTCGCCGTCGACCAGCACCCGCGCCAGGGTGCGGCCATAGCGGTCTGGGGGATCTGGGTGCGCATTCCTCCTGATATCGACGGCGCCGGAGCCGAGCAGCTGTTCCAGCCTGTGCTTGGCGAGGGCGCCCAAGCGCCGCTCGGCTTCGCATTTTGCATGCCCGATCTCCGCTGCGTCGATGCCCTCGAGCCGGATGCGTTCTTCGTCGAAACGGATGGTGTCGCCGTCGATCACGATCAGAGCCGCACAGATGGCGGCAAGGGTTGTGACCAGCGGATTTACCCTCATAACGAGTAATCTAGCAGAATACCCGTGTTAGTTGAATAGACCTCGAAGGGGGTTTGTCCGGTTGTCCCGCGAGGATTGGCGGCGGGTGCTGATGGGCCCCAACGGGGGGGAGGCGCTATTGCGCGCTCTGCCTCGATGCAGAAAAAATGTCCCACACGGCGATGAACATCGCCGCGATCGTGGGCCCGATGACAAAAGCCGTTGAGACCGAAGATGGCAATGCCCCCGAGCGTGGAGATCAGCACCACAAAATCGGGGAGCTCGGTATCCTTGCCGACCAGGAACGGGCGCAAGAGATTGTCGACGAGGCCGATGACGAATGCCCCGAAGGCGATCAGCACCACGCCTTCCCAGATTGCACCCGTCGCCAGGAAGTAAATTGCGGTCGGCAGCCAGACCACGGCGGCGCCGACCGCCGGCAGCAGCGAGAACAACCCCATCACCACGCCCCATAGCACCGCAGCATGGATGCCGAGGACCCAGAAGATGAATCCGCCGAGAGCGCCTTGCACGACGGCCACAAGCAGGGTGCCCTTGAACATGGCGCGGGTGACGATGGTGAACTTGGTGAAGAGCTCCCGCTTCTGCTCAGGCGGAAGCGGGATCGCATCCTTGATGCGTGCGGAAAGCGTGGCGCCGTCGCGCAGGAAAAAGAACAAGAGATAGAGCATGATGAACAGGCTGATGATGAAGTTTGCCGTGCCCTTGCCGACACTGAGCGCCTGCCCGGCAATGATCTTGCTGCCCTGAACCAGGGCTGACGAAAGCCGCGATTGTATTTCGCTGAGATGGGTCAAACCGAGACGGTCCAAGATATCGGTCGCCCAGGTTGGCAGGGCATTGATCACCTGCTGAATGAATTGGCCGAAATCCGTCTGGCCGGCCTCGATCGTCTCATAAAAATTTGTTGCTTCCTGGAGCAGCGACGCGGCCGTCAGCGTCAAGGGCAGGATTACCAAGGTGACGATGATCAGCAAGCTCGCGAAGGCGGCGAGGTTGCGATGCTGCCCCATGGAGATCGACAGCCGGCGGCAGAGCGGCGCGAACACGATGGCCAAGACGGTTGCCCACAGGATTGCGCCGTAGAACGGCCAGAGGATCAAACCGAACGCCACCGAAACCGCAATGAGCAGCACGATGAGGGTGTGGTCTTCGAGATCGCGCACGCTGGCGTTCCCCTGGGGCTTGTCTGAGTTCAGCAGGGAACACAACGGCGGCCAACTGAAAAGGCCTTAGGCGAAGGCGCTGGAGGTTGGGAGCCGCAATGCGAAGCCCTGGCAAACGCCAAATGGCGGACTTCGTGCGACGGACGCGCTCTAGTAGCGCTAGGCTCCCGGCCTGTTCTTGCCGCCGAAGTCCTGGCGCGCCGCCAGGAACAGCGCGGTTGCGATGCTGGCCAAGATCGCCCCGAGCAGCGCGCTGCCGAGGCAAGCGGCGAGACAGATCATGGCATTCACCTCTTATCGGTCCCCGGCCCGATCGAGGTTACTCCGGCGCCAACCTCCGGTCGACACACGCAGAACGCGAAAAGGTGCGCCACAAGGCGCGGGCGCGGACCCACAAGACTGGATGGGTGGTGCCGCCGAGTAGGATTGAACTACTGACCCCGCCGAAGGCTCTGGAATAAAGTCGGAGCGTCTAAGCGCGAGCTCGGAACAACCTATCCCCACACCGGGTTGAATCAGTGCCGGTTTTTGGGGCTGCAGGGGCGTGGACAAAGACGATCAAAAATTTATCGCCGTTGAGGGCCTGCACGCGTGGGCCTCTGCGATACTCACTCAAATGGAACGGCTTGACCTGGCGAGAGGGCAGTTGGCTAAGGGTGGCCGCTATCGACGGGCATACCTATGCGAAAGACATTTCGTTCTGATCGCCGCAAAAAAATTGATCGATTACATTGATTGGGCCAGAGACCTCGGCTTTCTGGACGACACCATTTTCAAGGAGATGTTACGGCTCCGGGATGACATCGTCGATCTCAAGGGCACAAACGAGCATGTGATCGAGTATTACCGAGGGACCGGGTCCCATGCGGAGCATTGGGTTTTTGCGGACGAGATAATTGTCGCTGATACCAATCCAATGACCGGCAAGCAAATAGGCGGCAGATTGAACGGGGATGAGTTGGCAAAGGCTGCGACGAGCCTCTTGAACGCTCTGACCAGGCACTATTTTCCCGGGCGATCGTTTTGAGCGGGTCACGCCCGCTAGCACGCAGGCTGGCGTGGCGGCTCTTTGCTGCCTTTGACGCACCTCTTCGGGCAGAGGCTTGGAGAGTCCGCTAAGGCGCGTCATAGACGAAAGACGGGGGCGGTATTTGGTTGGGCTGTCACTCAAAAGTTGTACCTTCCAACAAGGCTCGCATTTAGGGTATCCTCAGGCGGCATCTTGAACTTAGGCGGTCGATGCTCACATCTTTGATCGTTGCCGTTGGATTTCCGATTGCTGCGGTGGCCGCCAATACCGTGGTGAGATGGGCATTTGGGCTTCCTCAAAGCGCGGCGGCTGATCTCATCTTAGTGTTGATCGTTTTCGACCTCACTTTATTGATTGTTCCGGGAGACATCCTGTCCGCGTTGCCTGACTACGTTCGGCCGCTTTATGGGATCATCGCTCTGGGGTGTATTACTTTATGGGTTGTGTCTTTGTACAGAATTGAAGTGCCTCTACGTGAGAGAATGACGGCGGATGGTCGGACTTTTCTAAACTATCCTTATCTCCTCAACCTTTCAGCGTATGGTCTGAGTGTCACCGCAATGATTATGAATTTAGCTCCCCTGATGGTACGGCCGTAAATGAACTTATTCGTCTTCACGTTGATCGCGGTCGCGCTGGCATGGCTGGTGCTGGTTCCTGTCACTTATCTGCTCGGTCGCTTGCTCGTTCGAGAGTCTCCTTGGGCAAAAAGAACTCAGCACCTCGTTTTGGGACCGGGAGCCGCGCTCGCAAGGTTCGCGACGCCCGCTAATTTCGCCGTGAGCTACTACAAGATCACGCCCCATATCTACAGCGTAAGCCCGGACCATTTCGGGTCGGGGACTTTGTTGATGCACGGTAAGTACCCTGTCCATGCTAATACGGTCTTTGACCGTGCGGTCGGGCAGTTATCACCTACAATGGTCTGGATCACTGATCCGCACGAGAGAAACCTGCTTCGCGAAGCGGTTGCCCGCTATCTCGATCGGTCGTCCATCCAATCCCCGTCGAAACAGGATTTAGCCACGTTAGTAAACAGTGGAGGACCTGTTGCCCCCGCAGTGTTCTCGATTACGCATGCTAGGGAAAAAAGCACCGTTAGCGTCCTATGAATAAGCGCCCTCCAAGCGACGAAATGGTCGTGTTTCTTTTGTGTGAGACGGTGCGCGAGGAACTTGGAAACAAGCTTTCATTGCTCGGGCTATTTACCAGCAATCGAATCTTGGCTCCGGCCGACACGACGACCGTCCTTTTGCCGTCCCTTACGCTCTTGTTCATTGTAAACGGCGGCGAAGGATCATTTCGAACGTCACTGACTTTGTTTGCTCCAAGCGGCAAGGCGCTAGCCGAACCGACCCCTAGGGACGTTCCTCTGGTTCCGGGGACTGGCCGCAATCTGATATTCAATTTCGTTCCTTTCTCGACTGACGAGTTTGGTGAATATCACGCAATACTCCGTATGGATGGCACTGAATACAGTCGCAGGTTTTCCCTCGTCAAAGACGAGGCAAGGGCAGGCGAGGCGCCAAGCGGTTGACATTATACGCTTCGTTTTATTCGACGCCGCCCTCGCGCCGTTTGATTAGAAGTTGAACCGGTAATAAACGGGTAAATTAGGGCTGCACCCCCGTGCCAGATCCGGTAGAAATCGTTGGAAATTGTGGTGCCGCCGGACTGGATTGAACAGTCGACCCCGTCATTACCAATGACGTGCTCTACCACTGAGCTACGGCGGCGAAATCGCCCGTACGCAAGGCCCGTCTGAGGTTAGGCTCAAGCCTCTGCATCTAGCGCGCGGACCCTGCCATAGCGGGAAAATCCATGCAAGCTTGGCCCCCATTTCACGCCGCCCGCGCGTCGGTATAGGCTTGGCCATGAGCGGACGGCAGCGAGATGACGCGAAGACCGCAAGCGAGGGCAAAACCCGCCGCCATCGCTTGAGCGAGGCGCTCCGCGCCAATCTCGCCAAGCGGAAAGCGCAAGCCAAAACCCGCCGCGAGGCTGCCACATCTAGCGGCAATGATCGGCGGAAGCCCGAACGTGACGGGGACTAGGCCTTAAGAATTGGCCCCCTCCGGCGGCAAGACCAGGGGAAAAAACCGAATCTTTGCCCTCCAAACAGGAACTTGGAGAGTTTTGAGACTTTTCGGGTAAGATGAGGGGTTCAAGCGAAAACTGCGGTCATCCGGCGGTTTCGCGCGAGGGGGGCTCAAGGCGAGGATGGGGGACGCCATGGACCGCATTCGCATTATTGGCGGCGAGCGCTTGACGGGCACGATTCCCATCAGCGGAGCGAAGAACGCCGCATTGCCCTTGATGATCGCGAGCCTGCTCACCCGCGAGACTCTGGTCTTGCGCAACGTGCCGCGGCTCGCAGACGTGACGCTGCTCGGCCGCATTCTCGGCAATCACGGGGTGGACATCACCGTGGTCGGCAAGAAGGTGGGCCAGGCCACCACCGACGGCCAGACCTTCAAGCTCAAATCGGCCGAGATCGTCGACACCACCGCGCCCTACGAGATGGTTTCGCGCATGCGCGCGAGCTTCTGGGTGCTTGCACCTCTCCTTGCCCGCTGCGGCGAGGCCAAGGTCTCTCTCCCCGGCGGCTGCGCCATCGGCACGCGGCCCGTTGATTTGCACCTCACCACGCTTGAAGCGCTCGGCGCCTCGATCGAGCTTGAAGGTGGTTATGTCATCGCCAAGGCGCGGAAGGGCTTGACCGGCGCCGAGGTCACGCTGTCGAAGGTCTCCGTCGGTGCCACCCACAATGCGCTGATGGCCGCCGTGCTGGCCCGCGGCGAGACGGTGATCGAGAACGCCGCGCGCGAGCCTGAGGTCGCCGACGTCGCAAACTGCCTCAAGAAGATGGGCGCCAAGATCGGCGGCATCGGCAGCTCGACCCTGGAGGTTGAGGGCGTGGGTCAACTTCACGGCGCCGAGCATACCGTGCTTCCCGACCGCATCGAGACCGGCACCTACGCCATGGCCGCGGCCATGACCGGCGGCGACGTGCTTCTGCAAAATACCCGCGCCGACCTTCTGGAGAGCGCGCTCGACCTGTTGCGCTCGAGTGGCGTCGAGATCGAGGAGACGCCCTCGGGGCTCAGAGTGGCGAGGAACGGCGCCGGTCTTCGCCCTGTCGCCGTCGACACCGAGCCTTTCCCGGGTTTTCCCACCGATCTGCAGGCCCAGCTCATTGCGCTCATGTGCATGGCGCAAGGCACCTCTACGGTGCGCGAGACGATCTTCGAGAACCGCTTCATGCATGTGCAGGAGTTGGCACGGCTTGGGGCCCGCATCGACCTCAAGGGCGACACCGCCATGGTCACCGGCGTTACGGGCCTCGCCGGTGCGCAAGTGATGGCCACGGATCTGCGCGCCTCGGTCTCACTGATCATCGCCGGCCTCGCCGCAAAGGGCGAGACCATGATCGGCCGCGTCTATCACCTCGACCGCGGCTTCGAGCGCATCGAGGAAAAGCTGCGGCAGTGCGGCGCCCATATCGAACGGCTGTCCGGCTAGGCCCGCTTTCCGCACTTTGCCGGTTTCGCCTGCTCCGCTAGCATGCTAGGCCCTAGCGCCGACGAATGACGAAGAGACCGCATTTCCGCCTCGCCGGAGGCGGTACGGTCTGAGCCCGGATGCCCCCATGGCCGACAACCAACTCAAGCTGATTGCGCTCGATGAACAGGATCTCGAGATCGTGTCGTCGCACCTGCAGGATGCCGTGGTGCGGGTCGGGGACTTGGCCTATGTCCCATCGCAAAAGCGCTTCGCCGCCATTCTCAACCGCTTCAACTGGGAGAAGGCCACAACGGCCGCCGCCAACGAAAACGAGCGCCGGCGGACGGCGCTGCGCTTCGACCGCGTGCTCGGCGCGCAGATCAGGTCGCTGAGGCCCTCCGCCTCAGACCGGGTGCTGTCGCTGCTTGCCGTCCGCTTCGAAGCGAGCGAGCACCCGAGCGGCTATGTCACGCTCACCTTTTCCGGCGATGCCTCGATCCGCCTCCACGTCGAATGCATCGAGGCCGAGCTCACCGATCTTGGGCCTGCCTGGCGCGCCCGCTCCAAACCGCAGCACCCGGGCGCAGAGCCCGGGGCCGACTCCTGATCTTCAGGCCTCCCCCACACCATGGCCTTGTGGCTCGAGCAAAGGGCGGCGGACTTCGAGACCCGCTTCGGCGCGCTTCTCGCCGCCAAGCGGGAATCGTCCGCCGACGTCAATGAAGCGGTCGCCGCGATCATCGAGCGCGTGCGCCGCGACAAGGACGCGGGGCTGATCGATCTGACCTTGCGCTACGACCGTGTGGACTTGCGCGAGATCGGCATGCGCGTGGCGCCGGCCGAGATCGCCGAGGCGCAGGCCGGCGCCGACTCAAAGACTCTTGCCGCCCTCGAGTTTGCCCGCGACCGCATCCTCGACCACCACCGCCGCCAGGTGCCGGCGAGCGACTGTTATGTCGACGATCAGGGCGTGGCGCTCGGCTTCCGCTGGACGCCGGTCCAGTCCGTGGGGCTTTATGTGCCGGGGGGCACGGCGAGCTATCCGAGTTCGGTGTTGATGAACGCACTTCCCGCCAAGGTCGCCGAGGTCGAGCGCATCGTCATGGTGGTCCCGGCGCCTGAGGGCAAGCTCAATCCTCTGGTGCTCGTGGCGGCGGCGCTTGCCGGCGTCGATGAGATTTATCGCATTGGCGGGGCCCAGGCGATCGCCGCCCTCGCCTATGGCACCGAGACGATTGCCCCGGTGGTGAAGATCGTCGGGCCCGGCAACGCCTATGTGGCGGCCGCCAAGCGCCAGGTGTTCGGCCAGGTCGGCATCGACATGATCGCAGGCCCCTCCGAGGTGGTGGTCATTGCCGATAAGGACAACGATCCCGCCTGGATCGCCGCCGACCTTCTCGCCCAGGCAGAGCACGACAGCGCCGCGCAATCGATCCTGATCACCGACGACGCGGGTTTCGGGCGCGCCGTGGCCGCCGCCGTCGAGAGCCAGCTTGCCACGCTCCCGCGCGCGAGCGTGGCTGGGGCGAGCTGGGAGAGTTTCGGCGCCGTCATCGTGGTGGAGAGCCTCGACCAGGCGCCGGACCTCGCCGATCGCCTCGCGCCTGAGCACCTTGAGATCGCCACCGCCGATCCTGAGTCCCTGTCGGCCGCGATCCGCAACGCCGGCGCGATCTTTCTCGGCCGCTACACCCCTGAGGTCATCGGCGACTATGTGGCGGGGCCGAACCACGTTCTCCCCACGGCGCGGAGCGCCCGCTTCGCCTCAGGGCTAGGCGTGCTCGACTTCATGAAGCGCACCTCGATCCTCAAGCTTGACGCCGCGAGCCTCGGCGCGCTCGGGCCTGCCGCCATGACCTTGGCGCGCGCCGAAGGGCTCGAAGCTCACCGCCGATCCGTCGCCATCAGGCTGAACCTGCGGGATTAGGGCAATGACGGAGGAGCAGCAGCAGGAGCTTGCGCCCGAACAGGCGCGGCTCGTCGAGGTGACGCTGGATTCCGGATCGATCGGCCGCAACTCGGCGGACGTCGAGCACGAGCGCGAGGTCGCCATCTTCGATCTGCTCGAGCGCAACTCCTTTGCGCTCGAGAACCATGATGGCGGCCCCTACACGCTGCATCTGTCGCTCGCCGACAATCGCCTGGTGTTCACCGTCGGCGACGAGAACCGCGCTTCCATCATGCATGTGATGCTCTCGCTCTCGCCCTTTCGCCGCCTGGTGAAGGACTACTTCCTGATGTGCGAGAGCTATTACCAGGCGATCAAGACCCAGCCGCCCTCGCGCATCGAGGCGATCGACATGGGACGGCGCGGCCTGCACGACGAAGGAAGCCGGCTCCTCATGGAGCGGCTCAAGGGCAAGGTCCTGATCGACATCGCCACGGCAAGACGCCTGTTCACCCTGATCTGCGCGTTGCATTGGAAGGGATGATGCCTTGGCGCCGGGGGAAGCCGACCTGCCGGGCGCGGTCCTCTTCGCCTGCAGCCGCAACTCCATACGCTCGCCGATGGCGGCAGCGATCCTCAAGCATCTCGCCGGCAGGCGCATCTATGTCGACTCGGCCGGCGTGCGCGCCGGCGAACCGGACCCCTTCGCCATTGCCGTCATGGAGGAGCTCGGCATCGATCTTTCGGGCCACCGTCCGGCCGCGCTTGGCGACCTGCACGACACCTCCTTCGACCTGATCGTGACGCTGTCGCCGGAAGCGCATCACAAGGCGCTTGCGCTCGCCGGCACCTTCGCCATCGACGTGGAATATTGGCCGACCCCTGATCCCACCATGACGAGCGGCAATCGCGAGCAGATCTTGTCGGCCTACCGTGCCGTGCGTGACGGACTGTTCCGCCGCATCAAGCAACGCTTCCCCGTCGCCGCTGCCCCGGGCGTGTGAGGCTCACTGTGGGGGAGGCGCTGCGTCGGCCGGAGGGGCTGCGTCAGCCGGCGGAGCTGCTTCGGGCGCCGGGGCCGCTGCGGGCTCCGAGGCGGGCGCGGGCTTGCCTTCCGCCACGGTGGCGCTTCCCGTGTTGACGATCTGCACGCGCCGGTTCTCGTCGGCGAGCGGATTCTCCTTGTTCGCGAGCTGCTCCTCGCCGAAGCCGATCGCAGTGAGGCGGCCGGCGTCGACATGATAGGTCGTCACCAGAAAGGCCTTCACCGAGTCCGCGCGCCGCTGCGACAAGGCGAGATTGTAGGCGTCGCTGCCCTTCGCGTCGGTATGTCCCCCGATCAGGAAGGTGCCGCTTGCCAGCCTGGCATCGCTCAAGGCCTTGCCGATCTCATCGAGCGCCGGGCGCGCTTCGGCAAGAATCTCGGCGGAGTCGAAGGCGAAGAAGACCGGCTGATCGGTCTTGGGCACCTTCGCCTTCTCGATGAGCACGGCCACTTCGTTGCGCTCCTCGCGCGGTACAATCTCGAGCCGCCGCGTTTTGAGATTCTCCAGCTTGGCGTTCAGCTGCTGTTTGGCAGCTTCCCGGTCCGACGCCTGCGGATCGAAGCCGCGGGTCTTGGGCGGGGTGAGCGCCCTCACGATCACGTCCGAGCTTTTCATGTCCTGTGCCTTCGCCACGGGCGAAAAGACAAGACTGGAAATCCCGAATGCGGCCGCTGCCGCTATCGCTAAAATCGACCTTGAGAAGCGCATGGCTAGACCTCCCGCAATGGCCAGCTTGGCCGCAATGACAAGACTAGACCCTAAACATGGCCAGCTGAACCTCCGATGAACGGAAAGGTGCGACGCAGACTGTTCGAAATAAGACCAATTCGCCGCTTCGGCGCTCGGCGTCCTGGCTTAAGCCACGGTGAACTCTCTGTTCAGCACGCATTCAGTTGGGCTTTGCCAGTGTTGCGCACGATGCTGTTCGATTTGGCTTGGTCAAGGAGGACACGATGCGCCATTCGATCCAATCGGTAGTCTGTCTCGGGGCACTGTTCGCGGTCGCGCTGGCGATTTCAACTGGCAGCGCCAGGGCATGGGACCACTATGGGGCAATCGCCTATTCTTCCGACACCAAGGGGTGGGGCACGTCTTATGACGACGCCTCGCGCGGCTTGGCCGAAGCCTGGGCGATGTCACGGTGTTCAGCCTCCGGCGATCAAGGCTGTCGCGTCGTTCTTTGGTTCAAGAACGCCTGCGGGGCCTTGGTTGTTGGCCCAGGTGGATCTGGCTGGGGATGGGCCTATGCCCGCGGCACCGCCGAGCGAATCGCGCTGAACCAATGCAACGCCAATGGAAGCGGGTGTCAGATCCAAGCCTGGGCCTGTACCACGCGTTGATGCCTTGGCTAGAACGGGATTTCGCGCCATAGTTGTCGATAGGCGTGTTACCTCAGAGGAAAGATCGATGCGCCGCGCTGTCGTCCTGCTTGTTTCACTAATTCTGGCGGTCTTGACCACGGCCCCCCCGGCCTTCGCCGCTGAGGGCAAGCGGGTGGCGCTGGTGATCGGTATCGACAAGTACGGCAACTTGCCGGAAGACAAGCAGCTACGGAACGCGGTCAACGACGCTGAGAAGCTTGACCAGACGCTCAAAGGACTCGGCTTTAAAGTCGATCTCGTGCGCAATCCGACTCTCGATGAGATGATCAATAGCGTTGGCAGGTTGGCCGAGGAGACCGAACTGGGAGACACGGTACTGTTCTTCTTTTCCGGCCACGGCATGAGGCCGGACGGCGCCAATCTACTCCTGCCGAGCGATTTTCCGCAGATTTCTGGCGACAGTCCAGCCGTGAGGGAGCGTGTCCGGCGGAGCGCCTTTGCCGAAGACGACATCGTCGAAAAACTCCGCGCCAAGCTTGTCGATTCGCAGACCGGTCAACAACAGGGCTTGGTCCTATTCGTCTCCGACGCCTGCCGGGACAATCCGTTCGCCAAGGCCGTCGACAATGGGACGAGATCACTGGTGCGGATTTCGCACGGCGTGGAAGCGAAGCCCGCGCAGGGCGTGTTCTCGATCTATTCGGCCGGGGTCGGACAGACTGCCCTTGATGGGCTGGGGGGTTCGGACAAGAACTCCGTGTTCATGACCGAGTTCGCCAAATACCTGCCCACGCCGAACCGGCATCTCGGCGACCTCATGTCGGAAGTGAAGGAGGAAGTCGCCATCAAGGCGCAGAGCGTGATCGATTCGGACACCGGCAAACCCCATGTGCAGGTCCCGGCCATCTACGACGAGACAGTAAGCGGACGCATTTTCCTCGCCGGCCGTTCCATTACGGTCGAACCGACGGCGCCCTCGCCGAACGCGGCGCCGGCACCAATGCCCTTGCCTCCCGTGGCGAAGGCCCCCGAGCCGGACAACGGAGAGCAAGCCGGCGAACTCGCATATCTGGACTGCGTCGGGAAAGATGATGTCGATTGCTTCAAGCGATTTATGCGCGACTTTCCCCATCACCCCAAGCTTCCACAAGCCGAAACCCTGATCCGCGCCAAGACCGAGCTTCCGCGCTATCAGGCGTGTGTCGATGGCAAATCGCCCAGCGAGCGGCTGCGTCTGTGCGAGCTTTATATCGACGCGTTTCCTAGCGGCAAATACAAGGACGAGGCCAAGACGCTCCGCGATCAGGCGATGCTAGATATGCGGCCGGCGCAGCCATCGGTGCCGCCGCCGCCACCGCCACAAGCGGCATTGCCGCCGGAGCAACAGCCGGAGCAATTCCAGCCAGCGCCGCAGAGCATGAGCCGCTTGACGGATACCGATCTCTTCGGCGGCGATATCGGAGCGAACGGCATCCGGTGGATTTCGGTCGATCAATGCGAGGCCCGTTGCTTGGCCGACGACAACTGCAAGGCTTACACCTATGTCCAGGCCAAGCAGTGGTGCTGGCCGAAATACACCATCGTCCGGACCGAGACGAAATACGGTATGGTCAGCGGCCTGAAGCCGGGCTACTCCGCTCCGACTTCAGCCAACGCGCCGTCCTCGTTCGCCAGGATAGAGCGATTCGACGATACCGATTTCGAGGAGGGCGATATTCCCGGCGCGTCGCAACGGCCGATAACGCGCGAGGAGTGCGAGACGATTTGCCGGAATGACAGCAGCTGCCGCGCTTATACCTGGGTCCGTGACAAGCAGTGGTGCTGGCCGAAATCGGAGCTTGTAACATCGCGCTACAAGCGCGGAATGTTCAGCGGGCAAAAACGCTAGCGCGGCATTGGAACGACAGGATCAATTGGCCGCGCTGTGCATCTCAACGAGTTTGCGCTTCATCCGCATGATGCGCGCGTAGGACTGTTCGATCTGCTCGCGGGAGATCTTGCGGGAGTTGACGGCGTTCAGGATCACCGCGTTGATTTTGGCGCCGAGTTCGAGTTGGGGCGCCGGAAGGCGGTTGGCGAAGATTAGCATGTCGGTGCCGGCGGCGACGGCGCGCACGATTCGGTCCTCGAAGGAAAAATTCTGGCGCAACGCGCCCATCTCCATATCGTCGCTGACGATGACGCCGGTAAATCCCATCTCATTGCGCACATAGTCCATGGTCTTCTTCGACAGAGAGGTCGGGATGCCAGGCCCGTCGCTAAACTCCGGAAGATAGAGATGGCCGATCATCAGCATGTTGACGCCGCCTTCGCCGAGCATTTGCTTGAATGGCTCAAGCTCGATTGGCTTCCACGTCTTGGTGATATCGGTGAACGCGATGTGGCTGTCGGTACTGCTGCTCCCGTGACCGGGGAAGTGTTTGGCCGCCGTCAGGATATCGGCTTGCCTGTGAGCGCTGTTGAAGATCGAGGCAAACTTGCGCACTTGCTTCGGATCGACGCCGTAGCTTCGCCCCTTTGCGCCGATGATCGGATTGCTTGGATTGATGTTGAGATCGACATCGGGACCGAAATTGACGTTGAATCCGTCCGCCCTGAGCTCGGCGGCCATGTCTCGATAGATCGACATGGCGTGCCCGCCGGAATCGGGACCTGAGTAACCGGCGACTGCTGCCGGAGAGGGATAGGCTCTGTGGCCGTTGCCCGGCGTCAGTCTCTGCACCTCGCCGCCCTCCTGATCGACCGAGATCAGCGGCACGACGCTGCCGCCGGCGCGGCGCAGACTGTCGTTGAGCGCGCGCACCTGCGGCGGAGACGTGACGTTGCGCTGAAGCAGCATCACACCGCCGACCAGGCCGTTCTTGATCTCTTCCTGCACGGCGGCAACGCCGGGGTCGCTGCTCTTGGTGCCGACGAAGCCGACGATAATCATCTGCCCGATCATGCGCTCGAGGTTGGCACTTGGGATTGGCGTGGCGGCTATATCGGTGTTGTTCTCGTCTGGCTCCGGCTCCGCGCGAGGCCTGCTGCCATCGAGGCTCTGGGTGGTCATGGGGGCAGCGGGCTCGGCAGCAGGTACCGCCGGCTCAGCCGCCGGTATCGCAGCCGGCATCTGCTCGGCTGGTGCCGCGGGCTCGGCCGCCGGTATTGCAGCCGGCCCCCGCTCGGCAGGCACCGCAGGCTTGGCCGCGGGTATCGCAGCTGGCACCTGCCCGCCGGGTACCGGGGGAGCAGAAGAGGCCTTGCCGGCGTCACCAGGCTTCGATTGCGGCGAAACCGCTTCTGCCGGCGAGCCCTTTTCGCCCTCGCTCGCTCGTCCGGCCTGAGGCGCGGCCTCTGCCGCCACGAGTTCGACCGCGCCTTCGGATGGGCCGTCTTTCACTTGGCGTGCCGCTGGCACGTCTCTGGGCGCAACGGTCTTGGCGACGTCGTCGGACCCGACCTGGTTTGCCGGGACGGTAGCCTCGGCCGTCTCAACCGCAGGCGGGGTCGCCTCCGGCCGATAGAAGCCGAATCCGATCGAGCCGATCAGAAGAAGGCCGGCCAAAGCCCCGAGAGCAATACGTCTCATTCAGGCCTCGAAGGTTTGTTGCGTGCCTCGAAGGTTCGTGCTTCGGATGGTACGGTCCAGTCCTTAGCTTTTCACTAACCATAGACCCCGCCGAGGCGCCAGAATCTGAGCTTCGTTTCGGGCAGAAATGAGCCGCTTTTTTGCCTGAACAGCCTTGCCGATTGCGGCCGCCGGCCCGGAATTCTAGCCTTGGCGGTGTGCCGGGCAAATCACGCGCATAGGGACGAGAGGTCAAGCTTGCACAGTCAGCAGCCATGAAGCTTGAGCTGATCGACTGGATCGTGGTGGGCGCCTATGGGCTCATCACGCTTGCCATCGGCTTGCGCTTCGCCCGCCGCGCCGGCCGCAGCCTCGAGCAATATTTCCTTTCGGGGCGCACCGCGCCGTGGTGGCTGCTCGGCACCTCGATGGTGGCCACCACCTTCTCCGCCGACACGCCCAATCTCGTCGCCGACTTGGTGCGCACGGGCGGCGTCAGCATGAACTGGCTGTGGTGGTCGTTCCTCATCACCGGCATGCTGACCGTGTTCTTCTACGCCAAGCTGTGGCGGCGGTCGGGCGCGCTGACCGACATCAATTTCTACGAGCTGCGTTACTCCGGCGCGCCTGCAGCGTTCCTGCGCTGCTTCCGCGCGCTCTATCTCGGCGTCCTGTTCAACATCATGATCATGGCGACGGTCACGCTCGCGGCCATCAAGATCGCCAGCGTGCTGCTCGGGCTCGACCCCTATACCACAGTGACGCTCGCCGCAGCCCTGACCATGGTCTACGCCACGACCTCAGGCTTGTGGGGCGTGCTGGTGACCGATCTGTTCCAGTTCGCGCTCGCCATGGCCGGCGCGGTGCTCGCCGCCTATTACGCCGTGTCGCTGCCCGAAGTCGGCGGACTCTCAGGGCTGATCGCCAACCCGCTGGTGAGCGGCAAGCTGTCCTTGCTACCGGACTTCGCCGATCCCGCGCAGGTGCTCATCGTGCTGATCATCCCGCTCAGCCTGCAGTGGTGGAGCACCTGGTATCCGGGCTCGGAGCCCGGCGGCGGCGGCTATATCGCGCAGCGCATGCTGGCGGCGCGAACCGAGAAGGACGCCATGGCAGCGACGCTGTGGTTCAACATCGCCCATTATGCCTTGCGGCCGTGGCCCTGGATCCTGGTCGCGCTCGCCTCGCTCATCGTCTATCCGGAGTTGAGCGATCTGCGCGCGCGCTTTCCCGATGTCGACCCATCGATTCTACGCCACGACCTCGCCTATCCGGCGATGCTCGTGTTCCTGCCGCATGGTGTGCTCGGCCTGGTCGTGGCCTCGCTCGCCGCCGCCTACATGTCGACCATCTCGACGCATCTCAATTGGGGCGCGTCCTACGTGGCCGACGACGTCTATCGCCGCTTCCTGGTGCCGCACGCGAGCGACGCGCACTACGTGGCGGTCGGCCGCGCCGTCACCGTGGCGCTGATGCTGGCGGCCTGCGTTGTGGCGCTCCTGCTGCACAACGCCATGCAGGCCTTCCAGATCCTGCTGCAGATCGGCGCCGGGACCGGCCTCATCTTCCTGCTGCGCTGGTATTGGTGGCGGATCAATGCCTGGAGCGAGATTGCCGCCATGGTCATCTCGTTTCTCGTCGCCCTCTATTTCCAGTTCGTGCATGTGCGCCTGCTCGGCTTCCCGCCGCTGCATCCGTCGCTGGCGCTGGTGGCGGGCGTCGCCATCACCACCGTGGGATGGCTGCTCGTCACCTTCCTCACGCCGCCGACCGACCGCGCCACGCTGCAAGCCTTCTACGACAGGATCAGGCCGGCGCCGGGCGGCTGGCGGAGCGCCGTCGATATCGGCGAGGTTC
Organism: Methyloceanibacter sp.; assembly: GCF_050728395.1. Lineage (GTDB taxonomy): Bacteria > Pseudomonadota > Alphaproteobacteria > Rhizobiales > Methyloligellaceae > Methyloceanibacter. The sequence continues at coordinate 25,607 of NZ_JBOHJB010000009.1, read as the reverse complement.
CGGCCCCTCCGGGCAGCGTCGCCGCCGGGCTGCTCGCGTGGTTCCTCGGCTGCCTCACCATCTATGCCGCGCTGTTCGGCACCGGCTATCTGATTTACGGCAAGACCGCGCTCGGGCTCGCCTGTGCGCTGGTCGCACTGTTTGCCGCCGCAGCCCTCTGGCGCACGATTCCAAAGCTCGGCTTCTGGACCGGGTGAAGGCGCAACCCAGCATTCCTCCTTGATTTTGCCGCGTCCGCCGACCATTCTCCCGCCCAATCTGCGGAACGCCGAAAGAGGCCTTATGGCGAAGGAAGAAATGCTGGAATTTCCGGGGGTAGTGACCGAGCTGCTCCCCAACGCCACCTTCAGGGTGAAGCTCGAGAACGAACACGAGATCATCGCCCATACGGCGGGACGGATGCGCAAGAACCGGATCAGGGTGCTTGCCGGCGACAAGGTTCTGGTCGAGATGACGCCCTATGATCTCACTAAGGGACGGATTACGTACCGCTTCAAATAGGCTCGTGGGCGCAAGCCCCGAGCCTGCCGCAAGCGCCGGCCCCGCCAAGAGCAGGGTCACGCCGAGCCCGCGCGCCTCGAAGGCGGGCGGCCACCGCCCTAAGCTCGTTCTTGCCTCGGCCTCGCCGCGCAGGCTCGCTCTGCTCGAGCAGGTTGGCATCATCCCCGATGCGCTCCGGCCCGCCACCATCGACGAGACGCCGACCCGGGGAGAGGTGCCGCGCCATTTGGTGCAGCGGCTCGCCCGCGCCAAGGCGGAAGCCGCCAAGCTCCTGGTGCGCGCCGAGCCGGACTATGCCAAGTCCTTCATTCTTGCCGCCGATACCGCGGTCGCCGTGGGGCGGCGCATTCTCGGCAAGCCTGACGAAGGCAACCGGGCGACCGAGACGCTGGAGCGCCTGCGCGGCCGCAACCATCGCGTCTATAGCGCGATCTGCCTGATCACGCCCGACGATCGCAAGCGCGAGCGCGTGGTCGAGACCCGCATCCGCTTCCGCAATTTCTCCGACGCCGAGATCCGCGACTATATCGCGAGCGGCGAATGGAAGGGGAAGGCTGGAGGCTACGCCATTCAGGGCATCGCCGGAGGTTTCGTGGTGAAGCTCGTCGGCTCCTACACGAGCGTCGTCGGCCTCCCCCTCACCGAGGTGGTGACGCTTCTGCACGGCGAGGGCTATCCGGTGAGCTATTTCTGGCCGAACCTCGCCGAGGTCGAGACCGAGTGACGCCGAAGGCCCGATCCGACGGGACGGTGCCGAAGCGGGCGAGAAGCGCGAAAGCCCCGAAATGCCCGATCTGCGCCAAGCCCGCCGCGCCGGACTATCGCCCGTTCTGCAGCAAAGCTTGTGCCGATGAGGACCTCGGTCGCTGGCTCTCCGGCCGCTACGTCGTGCCCGGCGAGCCCGTGGGACGTGAGGGCGACGACGAGGCTAAGGATTGAGCATTTGGCGGCCGCCGGCCCTCGACAGGGCAGAGCCGATTTCCTATAAGCCAAGGCCTTCACCAGCGCAGGCCCTCGTTTGGCCCGCGGCGCCGGGGAATGCCCCTAAAGGCCCAGGTAGCTCAGTTGGTAGAGCAGCGGACTGAAAATCCGCGTGTCGGTGGTTCAAATCCGCCCCTGGGCACCACCAATTCCTTATTTTTCAATGTTCTTTTTTTGATGGTTCGAGCCCGGTCGCCAGTGCGTTGATATCAGGCATCGCTGCCATGGAGCGGCGGACTTTTTGTCCGCTGCACCGGATGCCCATCAATCCGGTAGTGTAGAGCGTATCGCCGCAACGCTGGCTGCGAGAGACTTCTCGAGCGTCTTGAGCGAAGATTCCACGTCACCGCCCTCCCTGAGAGCGTGTTCGCATTCGCCCGCCGTTTCGGCGATGGCGATTACTCCAAGCGACCCGGCCGCACCTCTTAACGAATGGAGTTCGCGCTCGGCGGTCGCGCGATCGCCGGCCGCGAGCGCGGTCCGAACGGTTACCACGCTTCCCGATTGCTTCTCGGCAAACTTACGCAACAATGCCTCGTAGCGCTCGCGCTTGTTGCCAAGCCGCTTCAGCGCCCCTGCCGTGTCGATGCCCTCTATTGTCAGCGCGTCATGCGTCACGTGAGGCCTCTAGGTCGCAGCGGTGTTACGTGCACGGGTCCATTGCGACAGGACCCGGAACAGTTCCTGCGCGTCGATAGGCTTCGGTATGTGGTCGTTCATGCCAGCTTCGAGGCATTTGTCCCGGTCTGCGGCCATGGCGTTGGCCGTCATGGCGATGATCGGCAAGCCGTCGAAACGCGGGTCCGATCTTATGGCTCGTGTCGCCTCGATACCGTCCATGACTGGCATCTGCATATCCATGAGAACAAGGTCATAGGCTTTGGCTAGCACCATGCGGACGGCCATCTCGCCGTTCTCGGCAACATCGACTTCCACCTTCGCGTCCTCGAGCTGGCCAAGTGCCACCTCTTGATTGATCTCATTATCTTCTACCAGCAGGACGCGGGCCCCGCGCGTTAGGTTGACGTCGAAGAGGACCGCGCCTGGGACCATGTTGGGCGCAATGTCGGAAGTTTGGAGTATTGCAAGAGTGGTGTCGAAAAGAGTCGACGAGGTCACCGGTTTGACCAGCACACTCTCAATGCCGTTCTCCTCGGCTTGCTTCAGCACCTCTTCGCGGCCATAGGCTGTCACCATGACGAGGTGAGGCGGATTAGGCAAGTCGAGCATCCCAATGATCCGCTTGGAGGTCTCGATTCCATCGAGCTTCGGCATTTGCCAATCGACAAAGGCGATTTCGTAAGGCTGCCCGGCCTCGGCAGCTTGACGAACCATAGCGATTCCTTCCTCGCCTGAGGCTGCTTCATCCACAACGAAGCCCATTCCCGCCAGGAGGCTGGATATGACGGCGCGCGCTGGCGGATTGTCGTCGATTATCAATACGCGCCGTCCCTGGAGGTCCGAGCGGAGGACGCGCTGACGCCCCGGCGCCACGCTCTTTTCTAGGTAGGCGGTAAACCAGAAAGTACTTCCCTTGCCTGGCTCGCTCGTAACCCCGACTTTCCCGCCCATCAATTCCGCCAGGCGCTTCGAGATAGTCAGCCCAAGTCCGGTGCCGCCATATTGGCGAGTCGTCGATGCATCGGCCTGCTCGAAGGCTTGGAACAGACGACCAATTTGCTCTTCAGTCATGCCAATCCCCGTGTCGCTGACCGAAAATTTGACCAATAATCGGTCACCATTCGCCTCAAGCACTCTCGCCCTGACAACGACCTCTCCCTTCTCCGTGAACTTAATGGCGTTGTTGCAGTAATTGATCAGTATCTGCCCGAGCCGAAGTGGATCGCCTCTGAGACAGTCGGCAGCAACCGACGGCTCGACGTCGAAAATCACTTCCAATCCCTTCGCCGACGCTCTCTCCGAAACTGCGTTGCTGACATTTTCCAGGACTTTATCCAGGTCGAATTCGATGGTTTCGACCGATAACTTGCCTGCTTCCACCTTTGAGAAATCGAGGATGTCATTGATGATGCCGAGAAGGTGCTGGCCCGAATTCTTGATCTTCAGCAGATAGTCCCGCTGACGCGGCGAGAGCTCCGTCTTCAGAATGAGTTGCGACAGTCCGATGATTGCGTTCATCGGCGTTCGGATCTCGTGACTCATATTCGCAAGGAACGTGCTTTTGGCTTCGTTTGCTCCCTGTGCCACGCGGGTAGCTTCCGCCAGCTTCGTTTGTGCCGTCCCAAGTTCTTGAAACGAGCGTTGCAGCTGATTGTGGGTTTTTAGCTGGTCTGCGAATATGAATCCCAAGCCGGCCACCAGCAAGGCAAGCACGGCCCCTACAGCACCGATCAGGACCTTAGAACGGTCACGCTCAATTGCTGTCTGCTTGGCGATGTCGCCGACATACTGGCTCAGCGCACCCATCCCATCGGCATAAATTTTCTTTTGCTCTTCGTATACCTGACCGAAGACGATCGCCCTCGCCTCGGTGAGATCGCCGTTCTTGACCAGCCCAAACGCCCGCGTCTCCATTTCGACCAGTTTGTCATTGGCCACGCTGGTCTTTTGTCGGACGGCTTCGCGTAGGGCCAGGGGTGCAAGGTTCATCGCCTCGGCAATTGCATCATCCAATGTCTGCAGCAGTTCATTATACCGATCCACATATCTGTAATCGCCGGTCTGTGCCGCGGCACGTACCAGCCAAGTTAGCATTTCATCCAGACGGGTAATTTCGCCCCGCAAAACCATCATGCGAGAGTCGCGGTCGATTACCCTATTGGCGAGTTGGTAAGTCGAATAGACCTGCCAGCCCAGCCAACCAATGCCGCCTAGTATCAGCAGAAAGAGGATGACGACGAATGCGGTCGTCTTACCTTTTTCCATGACTCTACTCCCAGATTCCTTCGCGGATTGGTGAGATTGATTCAGGTCAACGATGCGATTCAGTTAGGAGGGGTTCGCGCGGAAGTGGGGCGCACCGCGCGAACTATAACAGAACAACCAGGAGCGAAAGTCATTGAAGCCCCCACGCACCGCATACGCTTCCCCTGACTTCATGCAAGACGCACCGGCCCGCCTGCACGCGTTTAGATTGCCTCAGGCTCGGTATGTCTAGCCGGACAGCCAGCTCCGATGCTAATGAAGGCGGATTATGGCGCATTTTGGCTTTTCAGTGTTATGCGCCAGACAAAAACGTCGGCATTTCCCAGTATGAAGATAGGTCAAGAAGGTCTGCGTTAAAGGAGCGCAGTAATGAATAGACCGTTGTTTGCGCTGACACTGGGCTTGCTCGTGGGGGCGGCGCTGTCGCCGGTGGCCGGTGCGCAATTCAGGGCCCGCTGCCATCGGCAAGTTTAGGGACTAGCAATCGAGCCGCACGTACCGAATTCCCGAAGGCTTGCAAGTTCGCGACAGACGATGTCATAACTCCAAATTACTTTCATCACATAATCAGTGGAGGTGTAGCGTGGCGGGGAAATCATCGAAACCCGAAGCCGAGTTGGTTGACCCCGTTGCCGCCGCGCAACTGGGCAACGGTCCGCTTCCTGTCGGCGAAGTCGTGGGCGTGGACAAGATCCGCGATCTACTGTTTGGCAACCAGATGCAAGACTACGATCGCCGCTTCTCCAAGCTGGAGGAACGGTTTCTCCAGCGCTTCAAGGACATCGAGTCCGAGACGGCGCGCAATCTCAGCGCCTTCGAATCGAACGCGAAGAAGCAGGTCGAGTCGCTCGCGGGCCAGCTCCGCGAAGAGAAGGACTTGCGCGCCGATGCCGACAAGGAGATCGAGCGGACGCTGCGCGAGCATAATCAGTCGCTGGAAAAACGGCTTCGCGCGACGTCGGACCAATTGAGCCAGCTCGAGCGCGACATGGCCGACCGCCTGACCCAGGAAGCGCAGTCGTTGCGCGAGGAGATCAAGCGCAAGAACGAGGATCTTCAGCACGCAATCGAGAAAATGTTCGCCGAGCTCAGCAACGTCAAGACCGATCGCAACCTGCTGGCCGGGCTGTTCGTCGAGGTCGCCAAGTGCCTGAACCAGGACGCGGCGAGCGTCGCCAAGGGCGGGATCGAACCATCGCGTGGCCGGGCGGCCAGCTAGCGCCGTGAGTTGAGCACCTCCCCCGATATCCTTGAGGGGCTGCTTCGCCCGCACTCGGGCGATGACGCTATCGATCGGAAAGCGCTTGCGGGCCTGCTCATCGAAATCGCGCAGAGCCTGAAGCCGGAGCTGCGCTCACAGCAAAACGGCGTGCGCCCGGGCGATCTGCAACTCGAGCAGCTGCGGACCTTGCTGGTCGGCCGCGAGATTGAGACGTTGTCGCGGCTCACCGGCGTGGTGGACGATCCCGAGCGCTTGGCTGCGGTGATCGGGCGGGTCTTGCCGACCGCGATCGCCCAGGCGACGAGCGATACGCGGATGGGGCATGTATTGGCGCCCGTCATGGAGAAGGCGGCGGAGAGCTCGATCCGGACCAATCCCGGAACGCTGGTCAACATCCTTTATCCGACGATCGTGCCGGCGATCCGCAAATCGATCGGCGAGACCATCGACGAGACGTTCCAGCGGCTCAATCAGACCCTGAAATACAGCCTCACCTGGCGAGGGCTCAAATGGCGCTGGGAAGCCTGGCGCACTGGATCGTCCTTCGCCGAGGTCGTGCTCAAGCATACCCTGGTCTATCAGGTGGAACACGTATTCCTGGTCCACCGTCATACCGGGTTGCTGATCGCCCATGTGGCAGCCGCGAATGCGGTGAGCCAAGACCCGCAGCTCGTCTCTTCGATGCTGATCGCGATCCAGGATTTTGTCCGCGATTCCTTCACCGGCGCCGAGCACCAGGGGCTCGACTCGGTGCGTCTGGGGGAGCTGCGGCTATGGTCCGAGCCTGGACCGTTTGCCGCGCTGGTCGCGGTTATTCGCGGCGATCCGCCGGAGGGGCTGCACGATACGATGCGCGACACCCTGTCGCGCATTCACGCCGAGCGGCATCATGCGCTCGAGAGCTTCGACGGCGACAGCGCCGGCCTCGGCGATGTCGAGGCGCGGCTGCGCGAACTGGTGGTGCTTGGCGAGCATGAGCCGCCGCGCGCCAGGCTGGCACGTTTGGTCATTTTGACCTTGGTATTGCTCCTGCTGGCAATCGCCGGGGCATGGGCCGCGCGGTGGTGGCACAACCAACAGCTTTGGGAAGGCTATCTGGAACGGCTACGGGCAGAGCCCGGAATTGTGATCACCGAAGCGGGCAAGCGCGACGGTAAATTCGTGGTTTCAGGCTTGCGTGATCCGTTGGCGGCCGACCCGCAGGCAGTGCTGCGCGAGGCGGCAGTTAATCCCGATTGGGTCGTCGCCAGCTGGCTCCCCTATCAGTCGCTTGATCCGCAATCGGTGCTGAGACGGCTCAAGGCGTCGCTCGATCCGCCGCCGAGCGTAACCCTGGCGATCGCAGGTAACCGCATCGTGGCGCAAGGGTCGGCGCCGCGGCAATGGCTCGACCGCGCGAACGATGCTGCGCAGACGCTGCCGGCCGGGGCGCCCGGCTTCGACCTCGCCGGGGTACGCAATGAAGATGAGGCGGACGAGCAGCAATGGCGAGCCTATGTGGCGCGGCTGCGGGCCGAGCCTGGCATCGTCATTACCAAGGCGGAAGCGCACGACGGCAAGTTCCTCCTGTCCGGCTTGCGCGATCCACTGGCCATCGACCCGCTCGTGCTCATGGTCGCGGTGGGGATCGATCCGGAGCGAGTCACGGCGCATTTCGAGCCCTATGAGGCGCTCGACTCGCAATCGGTGTTGAAGCGGCTCAAAGCATCGCTCCATCCGCCGCCGAGCGTGACGCTCGCGATCGATGGCAACCGCATCGTGGCGCAAGGGTCGGCGCCGCGGCAATGGCTTGACCGCGCGCACGCTGTTGCGCAGATGCTGCCGGCCGGGGCACCCGGCTTCGACCTCGCCGGGGTACGCAATGAAGATGAGGCGGACGAGCAGCAATGGCGAGCCTATGTGGCGCGGCTGCGGGCCGAGCCCGGCATCGTGGTCACCCGGTCGGAAGCGCGTGACGGCAAGTTCCTGCTGTCGGGCTTGCGCGACCCGCTCGCCATCGACCCGCTTAAGCTCCTGGGCGAGGCGGGAATCGATCCGGCGCGGGTCGAGGCCCATTTCGAGCCCTATCAGGGGCTCGACCCGCAATTCGTGCTCAAGCGGCTGCAGGCTTCCCTCAATCCGCCACCTGGCGTGACGTTCGCAGTCGACGGCGACCGCATCGTGGCGCGAGGAGAGGCCCCCTCGCCGTGGATCTCGCGCGCCCGCAAGGTCGGCAGCTCGCTGCCGGCAGGGGCGCCGGTTTTGGACGTGTCGGCCGTGCGCGACATCAGCGAGGGCGCACTCGGCAAATTGCGTGATGCCATCCAGGCACGCAGCATTAATTTTGACAGCGGCAAGTCGCTGCCGGCCGCCGGCCAGGAGCAGGTTCTCGATGAGATCGCGAACGAGCTGAATGAGCTCGTGAAGTTGTCTTCCACCTTGCACGCCATCACCAGGATGACGCTGACCGGGCATGCGGACAGCCAAGGCCAGGGCACCTCCAACCTGTCGCTAAGCGTGGCGCGCGCCGAGACGGTACGCGCGCTTCTGAAGAAGCGCGGCGTCGATCCCGATCTGCTTCAAGTGCGCGGCGCGGGTCAGCTCGAGCCGATTGCCGACGACAGTTCCGCGGCCGCAGCGGCCGCCCGCTTGGCCAACCGCCGCGTTTCGTTCTCGATCGGGTTCGAGGAGCAGCCATGACGGCGGCGCTGCAGAAGAAGATCTGCATGATCGGCGGCTTCTCGGTGGGCAAGACCAGCCTGGTCAAGCGCTACGTCCAGAGCGTGTTCTCCGAAACCTATCTCACCACTGTCGGAGTGAAGATCGACAAGAAGACCGTGGAACTTCCCGATCGTACCGTGAACCTCATCCTTTGGGACCTCGCGGGAGAGGACGACATCAACTCATTCCGCATGACCAATATGCGCGGGGCCGCCGGATACGTGCTGGTCGCCGACGGGACGCGCCCTACGACCCTCGACGTCGCACTTTCGCTGCGCCAGCGCGTGGAAGCCGATCACGGTCCGCTGCCGTTCGTGCTGCTCCTGAACAAGAGCGACCTCAAGGAACAATGGGCGATCGGCGATGCTGAAATGGCGGGGCTACGCCAGAACGGCTTGTGGGTGCAGCCGAGCAGTGCGCGAACCGGCGAAGGCGTCGAGGATGCCTTCAAGGACCTCGCGGTCCGCGCCTCGAGCTGATCCATGGACGGCGTGCCCGCGAACCTGGCGGAGCGGCTGCAAGAGCTGACCTATGACGAGCGGGCCGTCGCCTATCTGCAGGTCGACGATGCGACTCTCAATCTCGTGGGCGCCGGTGGCCATCTTGACAATTATGGGCTAGCGGCCGTCCGCCTCGGCGAACCGGCAGCCGAGCAGGCCTTCTTTCTCGAGGGGCTTCTGCCGCTCATGGAGTCGCCCTTTTTCGTTCCTTCGATTGAGTTCGACTGCGGCCGCGCCGCCGACCTTCATTTTCATGAAGACGCCGGCAACGTGTGGGTATTGCTGATCGACGTCACCGATCAGCGCGATGCGACCCGCCGCCTCCAGCAGAAGGCTTATGACATGACGCTCCTGCAGGAGAAGGAGGCGGAGCTCAATCGACGCCTGGAGGACATGAACCGCGAGCTCGAGGCCGCCAATGACTTTCTCGTCAGGATCTCGACGAAGATCTCGCACTATCTCGCGCCCCAAATCTACAAGAGCATTTTCAGCGGTCAGAAGGATGTCACCATTCACACCGAGCGCAAGGAGCTCACCATCTTCTTCTCCGATATCAAGGATTTCACCGCTACCACAGAGCACCTGCAGCCAGAGGCGATCACGCTCCTCCTTAACGAGTATTTCACGGAGATGTCGGTGATCGCGCTGAAGCATGGCGGTACCGTCGATAAATTCATCGGTGACGCCCTGGTGATCTTCTTCGGCGACCCCGAGACCAAGGGCACTGTGGAGGACGCCAGGGCCTGCCTCGGCATGGCGACGGAGATGCAGAGTCGGCTAGCCGAACTGAACGTCAAATGGCGTAGCGCGGGTACGGAGCAGCCGTTCCGCGTGCGCATGGGTGTCAACACCGGCTTCTGCAACGTTGGCAATTTCGGCAGCGTCAACCGCATGGACTATACTGCCATTGGTGCCGAGGTTAATCTCGCGGCGCGTCTCCAATCGATCGCCGAGCCTGGACATATCGTCATCAGCTACGAGACCTACGTTCTCGTGCGCGACGTCGTGGCGGCGCGCGCGTTGCCACAGATCTCGGTAAAGGGCATTGGCCGCATGGTGGTTCCCTATGTCGTGGAGGGTGTGCTGGACGAAGCGGGGCAGAAGATTGAAATCTTCAGCGAACACATGACCGGCCTCGACTTCTATCTCGATCCCAGGGCCGTCGACGCCACCGCGCTTGAGCGCATTCGGGCGACGCTTAAGAATGCCATTGCCGCCCTGGAGGGGCGCGGCGGGGAGGACGCTCCAGCTGGGATCGTGCGACCGGACCAAATGGACCCGGGTTGTAGTCCTCCCCCTAACGATAAAGCTCGATGAAGGTATAGCGTCAACGCGCGGGTAAACCCCTTCTTCGAGCGAGATTCTCACCCGCTCCATGAATGTCGTGCCGCATGCACTGCTTCGTGCTACGGGCCCTGTTCCGCCGGAGAGGGCGGCAGGGCGAGCCCGCGCCCATCGAGCCTCCACATGAAGATCGCGACCTTCAACATCAACAACGTCAACAAACGCCTCTCCAATCTTCTTGAGTGGCTCGAAGCGGCTAAGCCCGACGTCGTCTGCCTTCAGGAGTTGAAGGCGGCGGACGACGATTTTCCGAAAGAGGCGATCGAGAAAGCCGGCTACGGCGCGGTCTGGAGCGGCGAAAAATCGTGGAACGGCGTCGCCATCCTTGCGCGCGACAGCGAGCCGATCGTGACGCGCAACCGGCTCCCCGGCGACCCTGACGACAGGCAGAGCCGCTATATCGAGGCCGCGGTCAACGGCGTGCTGGTCACCTCGCTCTATGCGCCGAACGGTAACCCTCAGCCAGGCGCCAAATTCTCTTACAAGCTCGCCTGGATGGAGCGCTTGCTGGCGCATGCGGCGGAACTCTACGCCGAGGACGTTCCCGTGGTGCTTGCCGGCGATTTCAATGTCGTGCCGACCGATCGCGACATCTATCCCTCCACCTCCTATGCCAAGAATGCGCTGGTGCAGCCCGAGCCTCGGGCCTTGTTCCGAGAGCTCCTCGATCAGGGCTGGGTCGACGCGATCCGCAAGCTTCATCCCGGCGAGCCCATGTACACCTTTTGGGACTATTTGCGGAATCGCTGGCCGCGCGACGCAGGTCTTCGCCTCGATCATCTGTTGTTGAGCAAGAAGGCCGCGAAACGGCTGGTCGATGCGGGAGTGGATCGCGAGGTGCGGGGAATTTCCGGCGCCAGCGATCATGCTCCGGCCTGGATCGTTTTGCGCGATGAGACGAAGCCGAAACGCGCCTCGGCGCGCCGGGACGCGCGGCAGCTCAAGCGCCGGAGATGAGAGCGAGCAAACCCTTGAGCAGGGCTTCCGGCGTCGGTGGGCAGCCCCTGATGTGCAGATCGACGGGAACGACCTTCGACACACCGCCTTCCACCGCATAGCTACCGGCGAAGATGCCGCCGTCGGCGGCGCAATTGCCGACGGCCACCACCCATTTCGGGTCCGGCGTCGCCGCGTAAGTCCGCTCCAGCGCCTCGCGCATGTTCTTGGTGACGGGGCCGGTCACCAGCAGCACATCGGCATGGCGGGGAGAGGCGACGAAACGCAAGCCGAAGCGCTCGAGATCGTAGAAGGCGTTGTTCAGCGCATGGATCTCGAGCTCGCAGGCATTGCACGAGCCGGCATCGACTTCGCGAATGGCAAGGCTCCGGCCGAGCTTCCGCCGCGCGACGCGATCGAGACTTGCCGCAAGCTCGGCGAGCGCAGCCTCGTCTGGCGCCGGCGCCGGCTCGGTCAGACGCCCGCGCGCCACATTCTTGAAGATGAGTCGGCGCATGCGGTGTCCCTAGAGGTCGTGGCCCGAATAGGAGCAGTTGAAGGATTTGTTGCACAGCGGGAAGTCGGCGACGATGTTGCCCTCGATGGCGACTTCCAAGAGCGGCCATTGGAACCAGGACGCATCGCGCATGTGGCAGCGCTCGATCAGCCCGTCCTCGCCGATGCGAACATAGATGAGCACGTCGCCGCGAAAGGCCTCGACCAGTGCAAGACCCTCCCTCACGCCGCCGGACTTGGCGCGCTCGGTGTGCAGCTTGCCCTCGGGGAGACGCTCTATGATCTGCTCGATCAGCTTCAGGCTCTGCTCGACCTCGCGGATGCGGATCCACACCCGCGCATTGACGTCGCCATCATCGCGCACCGGCGCCTCGAATTCGAGCTCGTCATAGGGCGCATAGGCCACGGCCTTGCGCGCATCGAAGGCGCGGCCTGAGGCGCGTCCGACATAGCCGCCGGCGCCGAAACTGCGCGCCAGGGTCGGTGAGAGATAGCCTGTGGTCACGGTCCGGTCTTGCAGCGACGCGGTGTTGTCGTAGATATCGACCACGCCAGGGAAGCTCGAGCGCACCGTTTCGAGCAGCGCGCGGAGAGCCTCGATGCCGGCCTCGCTGAGATCGTCGGTGACACCGCCAGGCACGATGCGGTCCATCATCAGCCTGTGGCCGAAACAGGCCTGCGCCGCGCGGAGCGTGCGCTCGCGCAGGATGCCGCATTCGGCGAAGGCCAGCGAGAAGGAGGCGTCGTTGCAGATAGCGCCGATGTCGCCGAAATGATTGGCGAGGCGCTCAAGCTCGGCCATCAGCGCGCGGAGCCATACGGCGCGCGCCGGAACATCGATCTGCAGCGCGGATTCGATCGCTTGCGCGAAGGCGAGGGCGTAGGCCACGGTGCTGTCGCCTGAGGCGCGGCCGGCAAGCTTGGCGCCCTTGTCGAGGGTGGCGCCGGTCATCAGCGACTCGGTGCCCTTGTGCACATAGCCGAGCCTCTGCTCCAGCCGAACCACGGTCTCGCCGTTGGCTGTGAAGCGGAAATGCCCCGGCTCGATGATGCCGGCATGGACGGGGCCGACCGGGATCTGATGCAGATCCTCCCCCTCAACCGGCAGGAAGGCATACGGATAGGCTTCGATCGCGCGCTTTCGGCGCTTGCCGAGCGGGCGGGTCACGCCCCAGAAACCGAGATCGAGCCAATGCCTGGTATCTGAGGCGCTGGTCGGTTTCAGGCCGTAGAGGTCGGCGATGGTGCGCTCGAGCCTGATCGCCGCCGGATGGTGGGCGCCGACCGAGGGAAACTTGCCGTCGGGGCAGGGAAGGGTGAACACCGCGATCGCGCCCGACAGCTCCTCGAGCAGGGCAAGATGAACTGCGTCCTTATCGCCCCACAGCCCAAGCAGCGTGGCGGTCGCCTCGACCAGCTCCCGCACGGCACGCTGCCAGCCGTCGGCGCCGACGATGGCGCGCGGGAAAGGACGGTGGCCTTCCGCTTTGCGGCCGGTCTTGGCGATGGCGGTGAGCGGCATGGTCCTCACCTATCCGAGAAGCTTGGCCACGGCCTGGAACCAGGCGACCAGCGAGGCAGGCAGATAAATGCCCGCGATGAGGATGAGCCCGAGATGAAGGATCATCGGGACGTACGAGCATTTCACCTTGTGGTTCGCGCCTTTGGGCTCGCCGAAGGCGATGCGGTTCAATTGCATGAACAGCGCGCCGATGGCAATCAGCAGCCCCAGCACGAGCGGAATGGCGAGCAGCGGTTGTTTCGCCAAGGTGGCATTCACCATCAGGAACTCGCTGGTAAAGATGCCGAGCGGCGGCAGCCCGGCGATGGCCGCGACCCCGGCCACCAATCCCCAGCCGATCAAGGGATTGGTCGAAGTGAGCCCGCCCATGTCGGCGATCTTCTGCGTGCCCTTGACTTGCGAGATGTCGCCGACGGCGAAGAAGATGGCCGACTTGGTCAGCGAGTGCAGCGCCATGTGCAGCAGCCCGGCGAAATTCGCGATCGGTCCGCCGAGGCCGAAGGCAAAAGTGATGAGGCCCATGTGCTCGATGGAGGAATAGGCGAACAGGCGTTTGATGTCGCGCCGGCGGTAAAGCATGAAGGCGCCGAACAGGAGAGAGACGAGGCCCATGCCGATCATCAGCGGCCCAGGAGCAAGCGCCTCGGGATTGCCGGCGAGCAGCATCTTGCAGCGAAGCAGCGCGTAGAGCGCCACGTTCAGCAGCAGGCCTGAAAGCACAGCGGTGATCGGCGTCGGCCCTTCGGCATGGGCATCGGGCAGCCAGGCATGCAGCGGAAAGAGGCCGATCTTGGTGCCGTAGCCGAGCAGCAGGAACACGAAGGCGAGGTTGAGCATCGCGGGCTCAAGCTTTGCCGCATGGGTTACGAGGTCGGTCCACACCATGGCATTGAGGCCGGCGCCCATCACCGGCTCGGCCGCCATATAGACGAGGATGGTGCCGAACAAAGCGAGCGCGATGCCGACGCTCGCCAGAATGAAATATTTCCAGGCGGCCTCGATCGCCGCGTGGGTGCGGTAGATGCCGACCATGACCACGGTGGTCAGCGTGGCAAGCTCGATCGCCACCCACATCACGCCGATATTGTTGCTGAGGAGCGCGAGAACAAAGGCGAGCGTCAGCGCCTGATAGAGGGCGTGGTAGAGCTTGAGGAAGGAAGGCGTCACCCGCCCGGTCTCGAGCTCATACTCGACATAGGTCGCGCTGAACACGCTGGTGGTGAAGCTGACGAAGGCGATGAGCACCACGAAGATGGTGTTGAACTCATCGACCAGCACATAGGCGCCGGGAGCGGGGCGCTCGGCCCACAGCAACGACAGTGCGGCAATGAAGGTGAGGAAGGATGCGCCGGCATTGACATAGGCGCTCATCTTGGAGCCAGGCATCAAGGCGATTAGCACCGCTGCGAGCGCCGGGATGAGAAAGAGCAAGGTGACGGAATCGAAGCTCATCCGTGCTCACCCCGATAGCGGTCGAGTGCCGCGATATCGACTGTGTCGAAACGCTCGCGGATGCGGAACAGGAAGATGCCGATGACGATGAAGGCAATGAGGATGGAGAAGGCGACGCTGATCTCGACCACAAGCGGCATGCCCTTGGCGCCGGTGGCGGCAAGCACCAACCCGTTCTCCAGCGACATGAATCCCACCACCTGACTGACGGCGTTGCGCCGCGTCACCATCATCAACAGGCCGAGCAGCACCACCGACAGCGCGAAGGCGAGGTCCTCTCGGGCGAGCAGTCCGGCGCCTTCGGTCGCGCGCAGCGTCACCACCATGGCGAGCGCCACGAGCCCCATGCCGAGCAGCATAGTGAGGCCGATGCCCCCCACGGTCTCAATCTCGCGCTGGATGCCGAGCTTGACGATCATGCGGTGCAGCGCCACCGGGATGATGATCGCCTTGAACGTGAGCGCGATCGCCGCGGTGATGTAGAGATGCGGGGCGTCCTGAATGTAAGCCTGCCAGGCAACCGACAGCGCAAGCACAACCGCATGCAGGGCGTAGACGTTGAGCAAGGCGTAGAGCCGGTCCTGGTAGAGCAGCATGAAGCTCACCAGAACGAGCGAGCCGGCAAGGAGATGCGCGATGTCGAAATTGAGGCCCTGCATCTAAAGGCTCCGCGACACGAAGAGAAGCAAGGTGGCAAGGAGAGCGAGCATCAGCGCTGCGCCGAGAAATTCGGGCACGCGAAACACGCGCATCTTGGCGATGGAAGTCTCGAACACCGCGAGCAGGAAGCCGCCGCCAGCGAGCTTGGCGAAATAGGCGGCGACGCCGATCAGCATTGCCGTTAGACCTGCATCAGGCGCGGCAATGCCCCAAGGCATGAACAGGCAGGCGATCAGCGACACGTAGAGCAGAAGCTTGAGCTCCGCCGACAAATCGATGAGCGCCAAGTGCCGGCCCGAATATTCCAGCACCATGGCCTCATGCACCATGGTCAGCTCGAGATGCGTCGCCGGATTGTCGACCGGGATGCGCGCATTCTCGGCGATCGCCACGATGATCAACGCGATCAGCGCGAGCCCGAGCGAGAAGCGCAAGCCGGCTTGGCCGGAGGCAAGGAATTCCGCCATGGTGGAGAGCTGCGTCGAGCCCGCGACCAGTGCCAGCGTGAACACGATCATCAGCATGGCCGGCTCGGCGAGCGAGGCGATCATCACCTCGCGGCTCGAGCCGATGCCGCCGAAGCTCGTGCCGACGTCGAGTCCGGCGAGCGCAAGGAAGAAGCGTGCAAGCCCGAGCAGGGCGATGATGACGATGAGGTCCGCCGACCAGGAGAACATCAGGCCGGTGGCGAAGGTCGGCACTAGCGCCGCAGCCACCCAGGTTGCAGCGAAGATGAGATAGGGGATGGCGCGGAACAGCCACGACGCGCTGTTCGCCAGCACCACATCCTTGCGCATCAGGCGGATGAGATCGCGGTAAGGCTGGATGAGCGGCGGCCCTTGGCGGCGCAGCAGCCGCGCCTTGACTTTGCGCACGAAGCCGACAAGCAGCGGCGCGAGCGCCAGCACCAGCAGCATCTGTGCGGCCTGCACCGCGAGTGTGGCGATCATGGCCATATCGCGAGCACCAGCAGCAGGCCGACGAGCGAGACGAAGACGAAGCCGAGATAATGGCGGATGCTGAGATATTGCAGCTTGTTCAGCCGGTCGGCGACATAGGCGACGGCGACCGCGATCGGCTCATAGAGGGCGTCCCAGATCGTGTCGGTGAGGCGCACCACGAGGCGTGCAGGCCGTCCATCGCCGGGCGGCGGCATATCGACGGTTTCGCTCGCCCGAAACACGAGCGTCCCGAACACGCGGCGGATCGGCTGGGCGAAGCTCGAGGCGGTGTATTGCGTCTGCGTGCTCGGGTCGGGATAGCCGCAATCCCAGGCCGGACCTCGGCGCATCCGGTTCGATGCGAATTGGTGGATGACGACCGCAGCAGAGACGCCGGAGAACACCATGAACAGAAACACGAGGAGGCCGTTATAGGAGCTGCGGCCCTCGGCGATGGGCACGATGGAGAGGAAGGGCACGCCGCTTTGCAGCGGCATGCTGGCGCCGACCATGGATTTGGCCACGGGGGCGAGCGCATCGATGAAATAGCCGGGCAGGATACCGGCGAGCAGGCAGAGCGCGGCAAGCACGAACATCGACGTGAGCGAAAACGCATCGGTCTCGTGCGCGCGGCGCGCGGATTCGCTGCGCGGCCGGCCGAGAAAGCTGATGCCGAAGGCCTTGACGAAGCAGGCCGCGGCGAGCGCCGCCGACAGCGCCAGCAGCGCGCCGACCGCCGGGATGAGGAATTTCAGGCCCCAGGCAGGGATCTGCGGGCTCTGCAAAATGGCTTGGAAGGTCAGCCATTCGGAGACGAAGCCGTTGAGCGGCGGCAGCGCCGAGATGGCGACGCAGCCGACCAGGAAGGTGAAGGCGGTGAGCGGCATGCGGTGAATGAGACCGCCGAGATGCTCCATGTTGCGCTCGCCGGTCGCGGTCAGCACCGCGCCCGAGCCGAGGAACAGCAGGTTCTTGAACAGCGAATGGTTGAGCACATGCAGAATGGCCGCGGTGAAGGCGAGCGCTGCCGCCCAGCCGAGGCCGTAGGCCTGAAATCCAAGCGCGAGCCCAAGGCCGATGAAGATGATGCCGATATTCTCCACCGTGTGATAGGCGAGCAGCCGCTTCAGATCGTGCTGCATCAGCGCGTAGAGCACGCCCATGACGCAGGTGACGCCGGCAAGCGCAAGCACCACCATGCTCCACCACCAGGCTGGATCGCCCAACAGGTCGAACACGATGCGCACGAAGGCGTAGACCGCGACCTTGGTCATCACGCCGCTGAGCAGGCCGGACACGTGGCTCGGGGCGGCCGGGTGGGCGAGCGGCAGCCAGGCATGCAGCGGCACGAGACCAGCCTTGGAGCCGGTACCGATCAACACAAGGACGAGCACGATCGCGACCAGGGTGGAACCTGGATGGGTGGCGCGGATCGCGTCGAAGGCGTAGGCGCCGTCAGGTCCGGCAAGAAGGCCGAAGGCCAGCAGAAGCGCGAGCGTGCCGAAGCTCGCCATGACCAGGTAGATATAGCCCGCGCGCAAATTCTCGCGCACATGGTCGTGCGCCATCACCAATGCCCACGACGACAGCGACATGAACTCCCAGGAGAAGAGGAAAGTGAAGGCGTCGTCGGCGATGACGACGAGAATCATGGCGGCGAGGAACAGCGGGTAGAAGGGCAGCACGCGCTGCGGCGCCGTCTCGTGGCGGCCGAAGCCGATCCCATAGAGGCTCGCGGCGGCGCCGCCGAGGTTGATCACCACGAGAAAGAACGCCGACAGCGCGTCCAAGCGGAAATGGGCGCCGAGCCAGGGAAGCCCGATCGGCAGGATCGAAGTCTCGGCCGGGGCTTGCCCAAGCAGAGCGGCGAGCCCGGCCACGAGACCGATGCCGCAAAGGGCGAGCGACCCTCCGTAGATGAGGGGGCGGTCGAGCGAACTTCCTCTAACGAGAAGGGACAAGACCGAGAGGGCGATGAGAGCCGCAACGGTGGCGAGGATGACGGTGAGTACCATCCCGGAGCTCACAAAGCGGGCCGCGCGCCGCGGCTCCCGGTCCGGCCTCCGGGAGCCTCAGCGCCAGCTTGGCTGCCGGCAGGATCAAGAGCCTCGTTCGATTTCATGCGCGTAACGACATTCCCCCGGCGGACCACCTCTCGCTCGCCTTCATCCGCTGCCCGGGCTAGGAGAAAAATCCAGCCATTTCAGCGTGTTCGCTGGTCAATTGCCAGGAAGGCCCCGCGGAGTTCCGCATTTGCGCAGCAGTCTATGACGGCTCCTTCTAGCAAGATCGAAAAATGATGTCATGGAGTTCGCGCAAGACAAAATCTCGCTTTTCAAGCCTGGCTTGGAGGTGCAAGACGAAAGCCCTGGCGCCTGCAACCAAAAATGGAGCAGGCGAAGGCTCGTGCCCCGCGTTCGAAGGCTCGCGACTGGAGGCGAGGGCTGATGGCCGGCGTCACCATCTTGCTCGCTTCAACGCGTTACGCCCTGATCGTTGAGGATCGCCATTCAAAGACTCCGACGGCTGCATGAAAAAGGAGACGGAGATGCGCCAAGTCCTGCTGCCACTGACTCTCTTCGCCCTTCTGCTCGTCCCCGCTGGCGCCGGGCCGACGATCATCGGCGAGCGTGACGGAAAGGATGTCGTCACCGTCCGCCCGGGAGATGCGACCCAGTCGAAACAGGGCCTGCCCAACTTTGTGGGCATCTCGGGCGCGACCGCCGGAGCCAAGCATCTCAGCCTGCTGAAGGTCGTCATTCCGCCGGGCGGTTCGGCCGAGGCGCATGTGCACAAGGGCTATGAGTCGGCAATCTATCTGATGCAGGGGCGGGTCGAGACCCGCTATGGCGAAGGGCTGAAGAAAAGCGTGGTGAATGTCGCCGGAGACTTCCTGTTCATCCCGCCTGACGTGCCTCACCAACCGTTCAACCTCAGCGACACCGAGCCCGCCATTGCCATCGTGACGCGCAACGATCCGAACGAGCAGGAGCACGTGGTGGTCTATCCAAAGGACGCAAAGCAATAGTTCCGCCCGACATTTGCGAGCTGTGTCACTCCGTCCGCTGAGCCGGTTACCAAGCTGAAGAATCGCAGCTTCTTTACCGGGGTCATCTGTGTAGACTAGGGTATTCCACAAGGCCGCCAAGCTTTCTTGGCGCGGGGTGAGTTATTCGCATCGTTTGGGGAGGGGTGGACATGAAACGAGTTGGTTATCTTCTCTTCGGCCTGGCCGCTATGGCCATGGTCATTGGCCTCGCGCCGGAGGTCCTGGCCCGCGCGCTCATCGCCATTCCCTTACAGGGTCAAAGCGCACAGCAGCAGGAGAACGATCGCGGCGACTGCGGCGACTATGCCGCCCAGGTAACTGGCTATAGCCCCTCCGGGCTTCCGATCCTCGTGCGCCGGGGACCGCCCGGTGCGATCTCAGGTCCGGTTGCCACGCCGCCGGTTTTGGTGCAGACCGCACAGGGTCCCGTGGTGACATCGTCGGCGCCGCCGGCGGGCCTGATCGGCGGCATCATCAACAATCGGCAGCTTGCCGCGCTGGACGTCCTCTACGCCAATTATCTCGCCGCCGGGGCCGCCTGCCTCACCGCGCGTGGCTATCAAGTCCAGATACCAGCAGTCCAGACGCAATAAGGAGAGCGCAATGCGAAATTCGATGCTGAGGGCCTCGGCCCTGGTTGCCGCCCTTTGCGCCCTGCCGGTCGCCGCGTCCGCCGCTGCGAGCGGCTCCTACATCTGCGCCATCGGCGAGGTCTATGAATGCCTCGGTGTGACCGGCTGCAAGCGCGTGTCCACCGACACCATCAACCTCTCCGAGTTCATCGTGGTCGACGTCGACAAGAAGATGTTGACGGGGGCTTCCATGAACGAGACCCCTCAGACGGAGGACATCGAGGGCGTCAGCTCCAACGACAAGAACATCTTCCTCTACGGCACGCAGGACCAGGAAACCTGGAACGCGACCATATCGCTCGAGAATGGTGCGCTCACCGGCGGCATCTCGAGCGGCCCGTCTTCCTTTGCGCTGTTCGGCAACTGCACTCAGAAGTAGCTCCCGCGAAGTGGCGTCACCCCGGCGAAAGCCGGGGTCCAGTCTTTTTTGGCGCGTCCCGCGCCACTGGATTCCGGCTTACGCCGGAATGACGATGACAAGGAATGCTTCGGCTCACGGATTGGCCTTGGCCGGCGGAAAGATCGTCTTCCAGTCGCCTTTCATGTCGACCACGGTCCAGCCCTTGGCATTCGCCTCATCGAGCGCCTTGTCGAGCTTGCCGACGGTCGAGTTCCGGTCGTAGGCGTATTCGCGGACCGCATCGGTGTGATGCACGAGCCCCATGTAGCGCAAGCCGTCTCCCGCCGCGGTCCATTCCAGCATCTCCTTGTCGCCGTCGGAATTGCCGAAGGCGAAGATCGGGCGCCGGCCGATGAAATGATTGATGCCTGCTGGCTTGCCTGGCCCGTCATCGACGAACAGTACCTTCGGCATCTTGATCAGCACCGGGCTTGCGTCCCACATCTGATATTGGGTGACGCCGGCCGAGCCGATGACCTGCTCCGGCGGGATGCCGTAGGTCTTGTCGGCGAAGTTGCGCATGAATTCGACGCCGCCTCCCGACACGATGAAGGTCTTGAAGCCGTTGGCGCGGAGATAATCGAGCAACTCGATCATCGGCTGGTAGACGAGGTCGGTGTAAGGCACCTTGAAGCGAGGATGCTTGGCCGTGGCCAGCCATTCCTTCACCTCTTTGTCGAAATCCGTGGTGCTCATGCCTGAATGGGTGGCCTCCACGATCTCGACCATGCCCTTCTCGCCCATCGCCGCGACCGCGCTCATGTTGCCGACGAGGATCGACTTGAACGGCTCTTGCGTCGCCCACTCCGGGTGCTTGCCGGCCGTGGCCTTGACGCGGTCGATGGCGAAAGCGAACTGGGTGTAGATCGGCTGCTCCACCCACAGCGTGCCGTCATTGTCGATAGTGGCAATGCGCTCTGCCGGCTTCACATAGTCGGGGCTGCCTTCCTTGGTCACCGCCGTCACG
The DNA here is from genome assembly GCF_050728395.1 of Methyloceanibacter sp. GTDB lineage: Bacteria > Pseudomonadota > Alphaproteobacteria > Rhizobiales > Methyloligellaceae > Methyloceanibacter. Next base: position 4,398 of record NZ_JBOHJB010000009.1, on the reverse strand, counting down.
AAGTCGACAATGGATTGCTTGGTGTGTCCGTCGTTCCAGGAGGGCAGGGGATCCGGCACCGCGGCCCGCGCTTGGATCGAAGTGAAACCAAAGAGTCCGAGAGTGAGCAAGGCCGCAAGAAACGTCCTGCGGCTAAACCTGTTCAACATCGAGACCTCCCTTGTGATGTTGCGAGCTATGAGCGTCCGAGGAAGCTCTTGATCAGCTCGAGCGTCTTGGCCGGCGCCTCGACCATGGGAGAATGCCCCGGCCCATCGATGATTTCCACCCTCGCCCCCGCCACCTTTTCGAACAGCTTGGCGCTCGAGGGCGAGATGAGCTGATCGCGCGAGCCGAAGATGACGAGAAGCGGCGGCGGTGGATTGAGCGCGGCAAGCCGCTCGAACACCGGCTTCGCCGTCTCGTACGCCATGCTGTCGTCATGCGCGGTGCGGAAGGCGGTGTAGGTGAGCTGCTTCACATCGGCGACGAACTCGTCCGGCACCGGGAAGCCCGGCGCAAAGCCCTGAGCCAGCATCTCGCGAATAGTCGCATCGGTCATGAATCGCGACATGAGCTCGCCGAGCACCGGCATCAGCGCGAGCCGCGTCCCGAGCTTGAACGTGGTCTCTGGCTTCGGCGGCGAGTCGATCAGCACCATGCGCTCGACCCTTTGCGGATTGGCCTCGGCGAAAGCCGTCGCCACCTCGCCGCCCATGGAGTGGCCGATGACGGTGACGCGGCCGGCGCCAAGCTTGTCGAGCACGCTGGCGACAAGCGACGCCTGCCGTTCGATCGAATAGCCCGACCGAGGTGCCTCGGTGCCGCCATGGCCGATCAGGTCGATGCGGATCACCCGGTGGTCGGCGGCAAGTGCCGGCGCGATCTCGTCCCACCAATCGAGCGCAGCGCCGAAGCCGTGGATCAGGACGATCGGCGGGCCTACGCCCTCGACCTTCACATTGGCCGGCACAATACCGGTTTCGACAATCTCGCCGCCGTCGCGCGCCTCGGCCGGCCGCGTTCGCGAATCAACGACCACGGTGTTGACGGCCAGCAGCGCCACGACCGCCAGCAGAGAAAGAATAAGTCCAAGCGACCAACCCCTGCTCCTTGGAGAAAAGCGTTGGCCTTTGGACTTTGTCTTTGCCGCACCAGTCATGACGCCGGGGCGATTGGCTTGCGTCGTTTATTTTCCCTGGCGTGCCTGAATGGCTTTCAAGATCTGATCCTTGACAGCCTCGAGGTTGAACGAGGCGGCCTGTTGCATTGGCGGGAAGTCGATGAAGCTCTGGGCGAACTTCGCCACCTCCTGCTGCACGAAAACGAACCGCCAGAATTCATAAGTGTACCATTGCGCCTGATACATCGATTGCTCAGGCGTGCTGGTCCGCTCGAAGGGGTCGAGCTTGAGGTTGGTCAGGATCGGCCAATCGAGGTGGACGGTATTGCCGAGCCAGCCGCCGGGCTGATCGGTGAAGCGGTATTTGTAGTCGCCGATGCGCACCGCGCCGAGCGTCGTCTCTGTGAAGTAGAAGAGCTCATTGCGCGCAGACGGGCTCTTGCCGGCAAGGAAATCGATCTGGTTGTAACCATCGAGATGCACCTTGTAGGTCTGACCGCCGATTTCCTTCCCGGTCAGCAATTCTGCGACGATGTTCGGATTGCCCGCCGCCGCGACAAAGGTCGGGAACCAGTCGAGCCCCGAGATCACCCCATTTTCGATCGTTCCCGGGGCAACCTTCCCCGGCCAGCGCATGATGGCGGGCACGCGGAAGCCGCCTTCGAGCGCCGTTCCCTTGCCGCCGGCAAACGGCGTCTGGCCGCCATCAGGCCAGGTGAAGTTCTCGGTGCCGTTGTCGGTGGTGAACACGATGATGGTGTTGCCGTCGAGCCCCGCATCCTTGAGATGCTGCAATACGGCGCCGATCACGTCGTCCATCTGCGCCATGCCGGCTTCCTCGATCGACCAGCCGTTCTCGGCGGTGCGCATGCCCTCGTATTTGGGCGAGAGGTGAGTGACAACATGCATGCGCGAGGGATTCATCCACACGAAGAAGGGCTTGCCGTCGCTCTTCGCCTTGTCGATGAAGGCAATGGTCTTATCGCGAATGACCTCGTCGACCGTCTCCATGTTGTATTTGATGCCGTCCATGGGGTGCGGCGGAAGCGGGCCCTCATCCTCGATCTTCTGCTTGCCGACCTTGCCCCAGCGCGGATCGACGGTCGGATCGTCGGTGTCGGTGGCGAGCGTGTGCAGCAAATTGCGCGGGCCGACCTTGTCCTTGAGGTTCTGCGGATAGTTCGGGTGGAACGGATCCTCCATGGCGTCGAGGTGGTAGAGGTATCCCCAGAACTCATCGAAACCGTGGACGGTGGGAAGATATTCGTTGCGGTCGCCGAGATGGTTCTTACCGAACTGACCGGTGGCGTAGCCCATGGACTTGAGCACGGTGGCAATCGTCGGCGCCTTGTCCGGCATGCCGACGGTGGCGCCTGCCTGGCCGACAGTGGTCAGCCCGGTGCGCATGGGAAGCTCTCCGGTGATGAAATTGGCGCGGCCCGCGGTGCAGCTCGCCTCGGCATAATAGGCATTGAACAGCATGCCTTCGGAGGCAAGTTTGTCGAGGTTCGGCGTCTTGCCCGCCATCATGCCGCGGTGATAGGCGCCGATGTTGAACCAGCCGATGTCGTCGCCCATGATGACGATGATGTTGGGCTTGGTGTCGGCTTGCGCCAGCGCCGGTCTCGCGCCGAGCAGCGCGACGACCAGAGACGCGAGCAACAAAACTCCAGTCCTGACGAAACTCATGGCGTTTACTCCTCCTCGTTCAGGTCTTGTATTTTGCATCTTAAGCGGCGGGAAAGCCGATGTAACCGGCGAAGATGCCGAATGCCTAAGGATGAGGGGAATTTGGATGAATTCCTTGGCGAATTGGTGACGGCGAAATGCCGTTAGTCGGGCTTGGTTTCGTCCTCGATTTCCAGCGTCACCAGCCTTGCCAGCAAGGTTGCTGGATAAAGCTGCCCGACCATCGATTCCACATTGACGAGGCTGCGGGCGAAGGGGTGGATCGGCGAGATATCGCCCGATCCCCCCGTGGTCAGCGTGCCGAAGCTGAAATAAATCATGGTGCTCGACAGCGTCGGGCTGTCCTTCACCGCCATCGCGGAAAAGGCATCGGCAGAGAATAAGCCCACAAGGGCGTAAAGCGCCGCGAAAGTAAGCCCGATGGCGAGATAGAGCAGGATCGCGCCCATGATGCGGTGATAGGTGATGCGTCCCGGCGCGAACACCGCGCGGCCCACCACCCAGATCAGCACGAACCCGATGATGATCCAGGCGGCGGCGTTCAATAAGATGTCGAACGGCGAGGGGCCGCGCAATCGAAACCACGCCGCGGCGGCTGACAGGCTGACCCCGAACAGCATCAGCACTGCGGAGACTGCCTTGCCGGAAAGCACGAGAAGCGCTCCGGCGACCGCCAAGGCGAGCAGGAAGCCGACAATGTTGGTGTCGCGGGCTGCGCTTTCATGCAGCGGGGCGAGCACGAACATCCACACCGCAAGCACAATCGTCAGCGCTGTGAGCAGCGGATCTCGCCACCGCTCCCGCAGGCGACTGAGGTCTTCTCTAGCGGCGTCACGCTTGGCCGTTTGCCGAACCATGGCGGGCTCGTAAATTGTGGATGGCTACCAGCGGAAGGCCGCGCCCAAAATTGGGCCGTGCTGGACCCAGTCGAGGCCGCTGCGGCCATGCGCGCCGATTTGGCTGTAATCGACCGACAGCGCGCGATAGCCGACGATACTGCGCATCGTGGTGCCGAAGGCGTTCACATCGAAGCCGTAAGTGGCGACCGCCTGCCAGGAGAAGTCGCTCCCCGCCCCGAATCCGCCGACGTCGCCTTCAAGGTTGAGCTCGGACCCGGAGGCCATCACGTGCCGCATGCGTCCGCCGACCACCGGATCGACCCATTCAAGATCGTCGGCGCGGGCGACGGCAACGGCTCTCGAGCCTTTCACGTTCCGCCGCAGGTCCAGACCGACGCGCCTGAAATCGGCCTGGACGTCAGCCGTCAGCGTGCCCTGAACTTTGAGCGAGAGATCGACGTCCTGGCTCCAATACCGCGCGCTGCCCATCACATCGAGCGCCGTGTACGACGTCGAATCTCCCCATTTGGCGACTTCATAGAAAACGCCGGATTGGACGATGGCCTCCTGGTAATCGAGTTGAGCCCTGGCGTTGATATTCAGCTTGCCTTTGATCGTTCCTTTGAAGTCGCGGAGTCTGGCGAAGGGATTGCCCGACACGCTTCGGCTGACGTCGTAATTCAGATGGCCCGGGAAGCCGAGATCGGCCCACACCGCGTCGGTGAAGAATCCGAACCGGCCCTTGCGCGCTTCGAAATAGCCCATGAG